>JBOGDF010000122.1:0-14089 GCA_050701635.1 Micromonosporaceae bacterium
GGTCGGCGCGCCGGACGGGCTGGCGGTCGGGCTCGCGCTCGGCGCGGCGCCGTAGGTGACGGTCAGCCGGGGCACGCCGGAGCCGTACTCCCGGGAGTTGACCACGAACCCCGAGTCGGCGGTGCGGTTGACCACGGCGAAGGAGTAGCTGCCGGCGGCGCGTACCTGCCGGGTGACGTCGAAGCTGACGGTGGACGCGCCGGCGGGGTCGCCCGCGGTCGCCACCACGTCACCCGTCGCCGGGCGGTTCTGGTAGCTGGTGGTGCTCTCCGACCAGCTGTTCGACGGTACGGTGCGCAGCTCCGTCAGCCGCGGCTGGCTCTGCGTACGTTGGAACGTGAACCGCACCGTGACCGACACGATCGGCAGGTCGGTACGCAGCTCGCCGACCCGGAACCGTACGTACGCCCTGGTGTGCCAGTCCGGCCACTGCGCGGCGGTGAGCTTGGACTCCGTACCGGGGGTGGCGGCGGGGCGTTCGGCGATCACGTACGTGTCGGCCACCGCGCCCCATCGCTGGGAGGTGGTGGCAGCGTCCACTGTGTCCAGTTGCGCTCTGGGAGTGCCGCTGATGGCGAGTACGGCGACCACGGTGAGTACTGAGGCCGCCGCTACAGCGGCCCACGAGTTGCGTCGATCCACGAACGGTCCTCCCGGGGGCGAGGAGATCCATCACTTTGCGTAGCCGGGATTGGGGTGTCGGCTATGCACGTCTCCACCACTCGCGCTTCCCTGCGCCGGGCTGACCTGCGATGTTTCCCTTGCCAGGACAGGGAATGCGGTTAGTGACTGGGTGGGGACGCTACTGTGCGTATCCGTACCTGGCGAGGGGTCGGGGTTCGGCAGCGCCAGGAGGCCGTTCACTGTCCGTAATGGACGCCCGCAGGCTCGGTGAACAGATTCGAGGGTTACCCCGTCTTGCCCCTGCGTGTGGCGGAGTCCTCATTCCACATCCCGAGATTCGCGACCCTCCGCAGCCGCGGAGTCGACAAATCGCAATTGCCCCGATCGGATGAACGCCTGTGCCCCAGTGGAGGCGGATGCTCACCCACGGCAACGGCCGGGCGGGCCCGTCAGGGTCCGCCCGGCCGTTCGCTGGGTCTGAGCAGGCGCTACTTGACGGTCGCGCCCAGCTTGACGCAGGCCGCGTACACGTCGACCAGGCCGGTGCCCTTGTCGTACGAGCTGGTGTACGCGCCGACCGGCTCGTACCCCGCACCGTTGGTGTACTTGTACGCCGTCGACTTCAGCGCGTCCTCGATCGTGGCCGGCGACGCGCCCGGCGCGACCTGGTAGAGCTGCGCGACGATGCCCGCGATGTGCGGCGCCGCCATCGACGTACCGGAGATGGTGTTGAAGGTGCCCAGGTCGAGCAGACCGGGACCGTTGCGCGGGTCGAGGCCGGTGGAGCAGACCACCAGGTACAGCCGGCAGGCCGAGGTGATGTTCTCACCCGGCGCGGAGATGTCCGGGTAGGTCGACTTGTCGCCGTTCTTGCCGCGCGAAGAGTACTCGGAGACGACGCCGTCGCGGGTGCCGGTGTCCTTGTCGTAGTACGACGCCACCGAGATCACGCCCGGGGTCGGGTCCATGCCCGGCGGGTTGGACAGGCTCTCCGAGCCGCTGCCACCGTCGTTGCCGTTGGCCCACACCGTGAGCACGCCCTGCTTGGCCAGCTCCCGCTGGATCTTCACGGTCGCGCTGTTCGGGTCGAACGAGCCGCCACCGCCGGGCCCGTACGAGTTGTTGCTGACCTTGATCGGCGGGCAGGTGCTGGCCGGTACGCCGGCGCCGCACGGCGCGGCGTGGTGCTCCAGCACCCAGTACAGCGCCGCGTCGGCGCCGATCACGAACAGCCCCACGCCCACGGACAGGCCGTACAGCGCGGCGCCGGGGGCGGCACCGTGCAGCTTGCCGCCGTCGGAGAGGGTGACGTCGCGCGCGCCGACGATGCCGGCGACGTGGGTGCCATGGCCGCCCAGCGACAGGGTGTCGGTGTCCTGGCCGGTCAGGTCGGCGAAGCAGGCGTCGTTGTTGTCGCCGCCCGGCGGCACCGCCTCGGCACACAGGTACTTCAGGTTCTTCTTCACCGCGCCACCGGCGAACGCCGGGTGGGTGGCGTCGATCCCGGTGTCGATCACCGCGACGCCGACCCCGCGGCCGTCGACGGCAGCGCCCTTGCTGTCGGTCAGCCCGGTACGCGCCGCCGCGCCCCGGGTCGCCTTGTGCGAGGTCTCCATGTAGAACTCGAGCTTCTGGTTGCCCTCGAGGTACGTCACACCGCGGGTCGCCTGCGCCTTGCGGATCTGGTCGGACGTACCCTTCGCGACCACCACGCCGATCTTCGGCCAGGTGGTGATCGTCTTGAGCCCCGCGGACGCGGCCGCCGTACGCGCCGCGGTGATGTCGGTGCCGTGCACCATCACCGGCACGCTGGCGGTCGACGAGACCTTGGCGAGCGTACCGGCGAGGGCGTCGGACACCGGCGCCAACGGTGAAGTGGATGCCGCGGCTTGAGCGATGCCGGCGACGGATACCGCCAGCACCGCGGCGGCGACGAGCGCACGTTTCTTCAACGGAGCCTCCGAGAATGAGGGGTGTTGTGCGCTGCCCGCTGTGAAGCCTCCCCAGGCAGCCGCAGGCCGATCCTCGCCGAGGACCACTATTCGGGACAACCCCCCGAACCCTGCATATCACCCGTCCGGCTACGTGCCGGTAACCTCAGCCGACGCGGGAAATCCGCAGGTTACGGCGTTGCGCCAGGCGGGCGAAGGTCGCCGCGTCAGCCGGCGCCGCCGCGCCCGGATCGTTATTGAAGTACGTGTATACCGGGTCGTTCCGGCCGTACGTCTCCGCGATCCGGTCCACCCAGCTGGCGAGCGCGGCACGACCGTACCCGGTCCGGTGCCGGCCGTGGTGCAGCCGCAGGTAGCCGAAGTCGGCGGTACGCCACAGCGGCGTCACCGGCCGGCTCCCCCGGTCCGCCCAGCACAGCGCCGCGTGGTGCTTGCCCAGCACGTCCCGGATCTCGTCGCTCCACCACGAGTCGTGCCGCGGCTCGACCGCCACCTCGACCCGGGACGGCAGCGCGCGCAGCACCCCGTCGAGCAGCTCCGGGTCGGCGCGCAGCGTCGGCGGCAGCTGCAGCAGCACCGGCCCCAGCTTCTCGCCCAGCCCCTCGGTCCGGTCCAGGAACCGCGCCACCGGCTCCTCGGGCTCCTTGAGCCGCTTGATGTGCGTCAGGAACCGGCTCATCTTCACCGCGACGAGAAAGTCGTCGGGGGTACGCGCCGCCCAGTCGGCGAAGGTCTTCCGCTCCGGCAGCCGGTAGAACGCGTTGTTCGACTCCACGGTCGCGAACCGCTCCGCGTACGACTCCAGCCAGCGCTTCTGCGGCACGTCCTTCGGGTAGAAGGCCCCACGCCAGTCCCGGTACTGCCAGCCCGACGTACCGATCCAGATCATGTGGGTACGGGTACCCGCGCCGCACCGCCCCAATCCCCAGTGCACTGTGTGCTGCCGTGCGCACCCTTCGCCGTGCCGATCAGAGTGAATAGATGGGGAGGAGCGGATGGGCGTTGCCGACCAGTTGTCTCAGGGCGGCTGGACGGTACCGATCGAGCCCGACGACCTCACACAGTCGTCTCAGCGTCCCGTGGCTGGCGCCTCGCAATATGGCCGCCTGGCGGTAGTCGGCCACCGCCTGGATGAGCTGCGATGGGGTCGGTACCCGGGCGTCACCTTTGGACAATGCCTTACGCCGCTCGTACGTCAATTCACAACGACCGCACACGTCGGTGGTGATCTGCTCGGCTTCCGCAAGTGATGTGGTGTCCACGAGCCGTTGAGCGAGGCGGTTGACCTTCAAAGCCCGCTCGTACGGGATGACGTACGCCGCCGCGCTGGTATCGGTGACGGAGACGAGCGCACCACTGTCCCGAATCTCCACCTCAGCGCGGATTCCGAGGGCGGCTGCCGCGAGCAGCGCCGTCGCCTCGGAGGGGTGCTCGCGAAGTATCCCGCCGCATGTTTGCACGGCCTCAGGTGTGACCTGCAGGGAGTCGCTCGCGATCTCGTCACACCGGGCGGCGACTCGACTCGCGGGCAACTCTCCATCTAGGCCGGGACCCGCGACGACAACAGACACACAAACGCCAACCTTCGCCAGGGCTGCGAGCGCCAACGAGTCGCCCAGCGGGCTACTCATGAGCTGACTCTCGTGTCCCTCGGCGATGACATCGCCTCCCACATCGACCAACGTCACCTCTCGGGCGGCAAACTCCCTCAGAGCCTCGGCCATCGTCTGTGACATCGCGACTGCCCCCTGATGGGGGTCGAGGAGCACGACCTGAGCACCCGTGAGTCGCGCGAGCAAGGGGAGGGTCGGGGTGGCTGCCCATCGCACACGGCTCTCGCCCGTCACCCGCCAGGAGCGTTCCGTGAGCGGACGCAACCCCTGGTAGTCGCCAACGCTTCGCGGGCCAGGCACCGGGTCCATGACGTACCGGTCCCAGGAGTAGCTCATGACGACGGGAGCAGTGCGGCGGCCCAGCGAGTGGTGAACCAGGAGCGCCGCGAGCACGTCACCACCGCCGCCTGCCGCCAGGTGGTTGTCCTGTCACCCGCGATGCTCGGTCAGATACGCTCACAGTTGGCCACTGGTCTATGCCAATTGCCCGACGAGGAAATCCGATGCCCGAGATCCAGACAGTCCTCCCGAAGTACCTGCAGATCGCCCAGCATCTGCGGGAGGAGATCACCCGCGGTGACCTTTCTCCAGGTTCGGAGGTTCCGAGCGAGCGCCAGATCGCTGAAGCGTGGAAGGTGGCCAGACCGACGGCGACGAAGGCGCTCCAGGTGCTCCGTCAGCAAGGCTTGGTCGAGTCTCGCCAGGGGGCTGGAACGTTCGTCCGCGACGTTCGGCTACTCCGCCGGGCGGTACACCGCTACCACCGCTACCGGGAGCGCGGCGCGCAGTACGGCCCAGGAGAGTCGGTCGACATCGTCGCCGCCGGAATCGTTGAGGCTCCGGATCATGTCGTCTCCGCGCTGCGGCTCGATGGCCACGCACAGGTCATGTCGAGGCGACGTGTCATCTCGCGGGAAGGCGAGGGTCCGACAGAGATCGTGACCTCGTGGTGGCCCGCGGAGCTGGCCGAGGTGGCGCCGAAGCTTCTGGAGAAGAGCTCACTCGGCGGTATCGGCAGTGTCCGGTACGTCGAAGCGGTGACCGGTCGCCAAGCCGTTTACGCGCGGGACCAGGTAGCGGCTCGGATGGCCGACGTGGCTGAAGTGCACGAGTTGCAACTGCCGGGCGATCACAGCGCGGTGCTGGTGTATCGCCACACGGTCTACGACCGCAACGATCAACCGCTTGAGTTCGCCGAGTACATCTACCCGCCCGGCACCTGGACGGTAGACGAGGAGTACTCCCTGGAGGAGTGAGCCTCAGGCGGGCGCGGGTGAGCGTTTGACTGCACTGAGTGGTATATGCCACCATTCAATAACTGGCATATACCACTGGAGCGGCGATGCGAAATCAGCGAACGCATACCTACGAGGTACGACCTTCGATCGGCGGGCCACCGGTGCTGTCAGTGTCGGTAGATCGGCAGACAGAGACCCTGACGGCGACCACGAAGGGACGGAAGATCACGCTCGATGTGGCGACCGCCCGGGCTCTGTGGATTGTCATCCAGGAGGCGGTCTACCAGGAGCGGTCGCTGCGGCCGGACGGCTCTATGCTGACCCTGGCCTTTGACCGGGGTACCGGACGTCTGGTCGCCGTGCGAGGGAGTAGCTGATGGGCCGCCTCTCGACGGCTCAGTTCGTGGCGTACGCCCGCGAACAGATCCGCACCGCCGACGTCCTCCTCGCCGGTCACGCGCTCCGCGGACAGATGTGCACCTGCGGTCGAGTACCGCCGTGTTCGGTCGCGCTCAGCCTGACCCGGCGACGGCGCCACTTCATCGACTCACTCGCCTGTGTTCTGCCCGGCAGGGCAGTCGGCCGCGCACCGATCAGACGTGTGGGTGACTTCATGGGGACGTAGTGATCAGGCAGGGCTGGCGGCGCTGACGGCTTCGGCGATCCGGCCGGCGGCGGCGTTCGCCTGCTCCTCGGTGGCGGCCTCGACCATCACGCGTACCAGCGGCTCGGTGCCGGAGGGGCGCAGCAGCACCCGCCCGGTGTCGCCCAGCTCGGCTTCGGCGTCGGCGACGGCGGCGACCACCTGGGGGGCTTCGGTGGCGGTCCGCTTGTCGGCCACGGCCACGTTGACCATCACCTGGGGCAGCCGGCGTACCACCGAGGCCAGCTCAGCCAGCGGCTGACCGGTCTGCGCCATCTGGGCCAGCAGGTGCAACCCGGTGAGTACGCCGTCCCCGGTGGTGGCGTACGCCGGCATCACCACGTGGCCGCTCTGCTCACCACCCAGGCTGTAGCCCTTGGCGCGCAGCTCGTCGAGCACGTACCGGTCGCCGACCGCGGTGGTCACCAGGGTGACGCCGGCCTCTCGCATCGCGAGGTGCAGGCCGAGGTTGCTCATCACGGTGGCGACCAGGGTGTCCGCGACCAGGGTGCCGGCCCGCTTGGCGGCCAGCGCCAGGACCGCCATGATCTGGTCGCCGTCGACCTCGGAGCCGTCGGCGGCCACCGCCAGGCAGCGGTCGGCGTCGCCGTCGAGCGCGATCCCGACCGACGCGCCGTGGCTGACCACCGCCTTGCGCAGCGACTCGGTGTGGGTGGAGCCGCAGCCGTCGTTGATGTTCAGGCCGTCCGGCTCGGCGTGGATCGCGATCACCTCGGCGCCCGCCCGGGCGTACGCCTCCGGCGCCACCTCCGAGGCCGCGCCGTTCGCGCAGTCGACCACCACCCGTACCCCGTCCAGCCGGTGCGGCACGGTGCTGACCAGGTGCGACAGGTACCGCTCGTGACCGTCGGCGAGGTCGCGTACCCGGCCCACGGCGGCGCCGACCGGGCGGGTCCACGGCTCGCTCACCGCCCGCTCGATCGCGTCCTCGATCTCGTCCGGCAGCTTGTGGCCGCCCGCGGCGAACAGCTTGACCCCGTTGTCCGGCATCGGGTTGTGGCTGGCGGAGAGCATCACGCCGAGGTCCGCGCCGGTCTCCCCGGTCAGATACGCCACCCCCGGCGTGGGCAGTACGCCGACCCGCAGCACGTCCGCGCCGGCGCTGGCCAGCCCGGCGACCACCGCGGCCTCCAGCATCTCGCCACTGGCCCGCGGATCCCGGCCCACCACGGCGACCGGCCGGTGCGAGGAGTCCCGCTCAGCGAGTACGTGCGCCGCGGCCACCGCCACCGACAGCGCCAGCTCCGGCGTCAGGTCCGCGTTGGCCCTGCCCCGTACGCCGTCGGTGCCGAACAACCGTCCGCCCATACCCACCACCTCAAAGTCGGGACCTCATACTCACACGCCCGCCGGATTCGCACAGCAAACAGCCGGACAGCCAGCGGGAGTGCGGGCGGTCCGGCTGTTCGTGCGTCAAGCTAACGCTTGGAGTACTGCGGGGCCTTGCGGGCCTTCTTGAGGCCGTACTTCTTGCGCTCGGTCTCCCGCGGGTCACGGGTCAGGAAGCCGGCCTTCTTCAGCGCGGGGCGGCTGTCCGGGTCGATCTCGATGAGCGCCCGGGCGATCGCCATCCGCAGCGCGCCGGCCTGGCCGGTGAAGCCACCGCCGCGCAGGTTGGCGACCACGTCGTACGACTCGAGCTTCTCGACGGTGACCAGCGGCTCTTTGATGATCTGCTGGTGCACCTTGCTCGGGAAGTAGTCGATGATGTCGCGGCCGTTGAGCTTGAAGTTGCCGCTGCCGGGGAGCAGCCGCACCCGTACGATCGCTTCCTTACGCCGGCCGACGGTCTGGATCGGCTTCTCGCCGGAGGACCGGCGCCGGGTCTTCGGCTTCGCGGCGGTCGCGGTGGCGGTGGCGGGCGGCGCCGGGGTCGGCACCACGTCCGCGGCGGCATCGGTCGCGGCGGCGTCGGCCGCGGGGACCTCGGCAGCTTCTGGGGCCGCCTCAGCCTCGGGAGCCGCAGGCGCCTCGGGAGCCGCAGGCGCCTCTGGTGCCGCAGCGGCCTCGGGCGCCTCCGTTGCCTCAGTGGCCTCGGGCGCCTCCGCGGCGGGAGCCTCGGGCTCGGTGGCCTCCGCGGGAGCCTCGACGGTCTCGGGCTCGGCGGCGGCGTCCTGCGCCGGGGTGGTGTCGTCGGTGTTGGTCACAGTGCTCGTCTCTCCTGGATCCTGTGTCACTGCGCGGTCTGCGTGATCTCGAACGGCTCGGGCTGCTGCGCGGCGTGCGGGTGGTCAGGACCCGGGTACACCTTCAGCTTCTTGAGGATCTGCTTGGCGAGCCGGTTCTTCGGCAGCATGCCGCGGATCGCGAGCTCGACGGCCTTGGCCGGGCGATTGGTGAGCAGCTCGTCATACCCGGTCTTCTTCAGACCACCCGGGTAACCGGAGTGTCGGTAGGCGATCTTCTGCGCACGCTTGTTACCGGTCAGCGCCACCTTGGAGGCGTTCACAATGATCACGAAGTCGCCGGTGTCCACGTGGGGGGCGAAGATCGGCTTGTGCTTGCCGCGCAGCAGCTGCGCAGCGTGGCTCGCCAGGCGCCCCAGCACCACGTCGGTGGCATCGATCACGTGCCACTGACGGGTTATCTCGCCCGGCTTCGGGCTGTACGTACGCACAGGTCTACCTTGTCCATCTCGTGTCGGGATGTTGAGACTGTGCGATCGAAGGCAGCGGAGGCCGCGAGCTACACGCACAGCAGCCCTCAACGATACCGGGCGTTTGACCGTACGGTCAAAGCGGGCCCCACCGGCCTCCCTCACAGCGCTACCGGAGCCACGGTGAGGCCGAGTTCACGGCCGATGTCACGGCCACGTCACGCCCCCGAAACACGCAATTCTTAGCGTCCGGCGCAACCGATCACCTACGGAGGGCGCCGTGACCACGATATCGCTAGGACGGGGCCGCTGGATCGACCAGTGGAACCCGGAGGACGAGAGTTTCTGGCAAGCCACGGGGAAGAAGATCGCCACCCGGAACCTGATCTACTCGATCTTCGCCGAGCACCTCGGCTTCTCGATCTGGCTGCTGTGGAGCGTCGTCGCGGTCAGCCTGCCGCTCGCCGGCTTCGACTTCACCGTCGACCAGCTGTTCTGGCTGGTGGCGGTGCCGAACCTGGTCGGATCGTTCATGCGGATCCCGTACACCACCGCGGTGGCGAAGTTCGGGGGCCGCAACTGGACCACGATCTCCGCCGCGCTGCTGATGATCCCGCTGGGGTTGATGGTGCTGTGCGTGACCAACCCGGCGACGCCGTACTGGATGTTCCTGGTGGCGGCCGCGACCGCCGGCTTCGGGGGCGGCAACTTCGCCTCCAGCATGGCGAACATCTCGTTCTTCTATCCGGAGCGCGCCAAGGGCACCGCACTCGGGCTGAACGCCGCCGGCGGCAACATCGGCGTCGCGGTGGTCCAGATGCTGGTGCCGCTGGTGATCGGCCTCGGCGTGGTCGGCGCCGCCCAGGCACCCGGGCTGTTCCTGCAGAACGCGCCGCTGCTGTGGTTGGTGCCGGTGCTCGCCGCCACCGTCTGCGCCTGGCTGTTCATGGACAACCTGACCGCCGCCAAGGCCAAGGTGTCCGAGCAGCTCTCCGCGCTGCGTAACAAGCACACCTGGGTGATGTCGTTCCTCTACATCGGTACGTTCGGCTCGTTCATCGGCTACTCGGCGGCGTTCCCGCTGCTGATCAAGTCACAGTTCCCCGACGTACCGGCGGTGTACCTGGCGTTCCTCGGGCCGCTGGTCGGCTCGGTGTCGCGGCCGTTCGGCGGCTGGCTGTCGGACAAGATCGGCGGCGCCAAGATCACCATGTGGAACTTCGTACTGATGGGTGTGGGCGTGTTCGGCGTGGTCACCGCGCTCGGCGTACACCACTTCGGGTTCTTCCTCGCCTCGTTCCTGGCGCTGTTCGTGACCACCGGGATCGGCAACGGCTCCACGTACCGGATGATCCCGGCGATCTTCCGGGCCGAGGCGCTGCGGGCCTCCGATCTGGCCGAGACCAGCGCGGCCGGCGAGGCCAAGGAGAAGGCGCTGGTGCTGGGTCGCCGGGAGGCGGCCGCGGTGATCGGTCTGGCGTCGGCGATCGGCGCGTTCGGCGGCTTCCTGATCCCCCGCGGGTTCGGGATGTCGATCGCGGCCACCGGCTCGATCGTCCCCGCGCTGTACGTGTTCCTCGCGGCGTACGGCGTGATGGTCGGCGTCACCTGGTGGTACTACCTGCGGCGCAGCCTGCTGACCTCGCAGGCGCCGAGTCTGGCGTACGCGTCGGTGTAGACAACCCCCGCCGTCCGCTCCCTCCACGGCGGCACCCCCACCCGTGATGGTCCGCTGAGACCGGTCGGAAGTCCCCTCGCCGACCGCGATCAGCGGGCCATCACGGCGTTGTGCGGTACGTGGCGAGCACCGCCGTACCCGCCCCCGGTGAAGGGTTCGTAGCACCGCCGAAACAGCCAAGTATCGGCCGCGAAACGGCCTCCGGTCAGTCTCGGAAGATGTCCGAGGAGGTCGCGACCCACTGTCCGTACTGCGCCCTGCAGTGCGGCATGGTGCTGCGCGGTGGAGTCGTGCAGGCGCGGGAGTTTCCGACCAACCGTGGGCGGTTGTGCCAGAAGGGCTGGACCGCGGCCGAGCTGCTGCGCTCGCCCGAGCGGCTCACCACCCCGCTGGCGCGGCTGGGTGGCACGCTGCGGCCGGTCGACTGGGACACCGCGCTCGACCTGATCGCCGCGCAGCTGACCCGGATCCAGGGCGAGTACGGGCCCGACGCGGTCGCGGTCTTCGGCGGCGGCGGGCTGACCAACGAGAAGGCGTACGCGCTGGGCAAGTTCGCGCGGGTGGCGCTGCGTACCCGCAACATCGACTACAACGGCAGGTTCTGCATGTCGTCGGCCGCGGCGGCGTCGATCCGCGCCTTCGGGGTCGATCGGGGGCTGCCGTTCCCGGTGTCGGACATCGCCGCCGCCGACGCGGTGCTGCTGGCCGGCGGCAACCTCGCCGAGACGATGCCGCCGATCATGCAGCACCTGCGTACGGACGCGCTGATGGTGGCGGATCCGCGGCGTACGCCCACCGTGGCGCAGGCGTCACTGCACCTGTCGGTCACCCCCGGTACGGATCTCGCGCTGGCGCTCGGGCTGCTGCACCTGGCGATCGTCGAGGGCCACGTCGATGTGCCGTACGTGGCCGCCCGGACGGACGGCTTCCAGGAGGTACGCGCGACCGCGATGGCGTACTGGCCGGAGCGGGTGGAGCGGATCACCGGCGTACCGGTGGCGCAGCAGCGCGAGGTGGTGCAGCGGCTGGCCAGCGCCAACCGGGCGATGATCCTGACCGCGCGCGGCGCCGAGCAGCACAGCAAGGGCACCGACACCGCGACCGCGTTCATCAACCTGGCGCTGGCGCTCGGGCTGCCCGGCCGCGCCGGCAGCGGGTACGGCACGGTCACCGGCCAGGGCAACGGCCAGGGCGGCCGGGAACACGGCCAGAAGGCCGACCAGCTCCCCGGCTACCGGAAGCTGGACGACCCGGCGGCGCGGGCGCATGTGGCCGCCGTCTGGGGCGTGAACCCCGACGACCTGCCTGCGCCGGGCGTGAGCGCTTACGAGCTGCTCGACTCCCTCGGCACCGAAGACGGGCCGAAAGCGATGCTGCTGTTCGCGTCAAACCCGGTGGTGTCGGCGCCCCGGTCGGCGCACGTGGCGGACCGGCTGCGCTCGCTGGACTTCCTGGTGGTCTCGGACATCGTGCTGTCGGAGTCGGCGGCGCTCGCCGACGTGGTGCTGCCCACCGCACAGTGGGCCGAGGAAGACGGCACCATGACCAACCTGGAAGGCAGGGTGATCCGCCGCCGGGCCGCATCACCGCCACCCGACGCGGTACGCACCGACCTGGAGATCCTGCACGGGCTGGCTTCTCGTCTGGGCCACGGCAGCCGCTTCCCGACCGAGCCGGAGACGGTGTTCGAGGAGCTGCGGCGGGCCAGCGCGGGCGGGCCGGCGGACTACAGCGGGATCTCGTACCGGCGGATCGACGCCGAGGGCGGCGTGTTCTGGCCCTGCCCCGCGGCCGGCCCCGACGGCGATGATCACCCGGGGACGCCGCGGCTGTTCACGGAGCGGTTCGCGACGCCGGACGGGCGGGCCCGGTTCGTGGCGGTCGAGGCGCGGCCGCCGGCCGAGGACGTCGACCCGGACTACCCGATCTACCTGACCACCGGCCGGGTGTTGGCGCAGTACCAGAGCGGCGCACAGACCCGCCGGATCGCCCCGCTCAACGAGGCGGCCGGGGGCCCGTACGTGGAGCTGCACCCCGACCTCGCCGAGCGGCTCGACGTGGCCGACGGCGAGCTGGTACGCGTCACCAGCCGGCGCGGCAGCACCGTCGCCCCGGCACGCTACAGCCTCCAGATCCGGCCGGACACCGTGTTCATGCCGTTCCACTGGGAGGGCGCCAACGTGCTGACCAACCCCGCCCTGGACCCGACGTCGCGGATGCCGGAGTTCAAGGTCTGCGCCGTGCAGCTGGCGCCCGTCGTCGCGCGGGTGCGCGCGCTCGCCGCGGAGGTGGCCCAGTGAGGGTCGTCGTCGTCGGATACGGGATGGCCGGCGCCAGGGTCACCGACGAGCTGCTGCGGCGGGGCGCGGCGGTGACCGTACTGGCGGAGGAGCCGCACCCGGCGTACAACCGGATCCTGCTCTCCTCGCTGTTGGCGGCAGACGCCGACGTCGCGCTGCGCACCCGGCCCGGCGCGGACCTGCGGCTGGGGGTCGGTGCGGCCTCGATAGACCCATCCGGGGGTACGGTGACCGCCTCCGACGGCGCCGTGATCAGCTACGACGCGCTGGTGCTGGCCACCGGCAGCCGCTCCTGGCTGCCCCCGGTGGACGGGCTCGACGCGCCCAACGCGGTCGCGTTCCGCAGCCTGGACGACTGCCGCCGGATCGTCTCGCTGGCGTCCGGCGCGCGGCGCGCGGTGGTGCTGGGCGGCGGGCTGCTCGGCCTGGAGGCGGCGCGCGGGCTGGCGCGGCGCGGGCTGTCGGTCGAGGTGGTGCACGCCGCCGGGCACCTGATGGAGCAGCAGCTCGACCCGGCTGCCGGCGCGGTGCTGGCGCGTACGGTCGGCGAGCTGGGGATCGGCGTACGGCTCGACGCGATGGCCACGGCGTGGGACGGGTCGCGGCTGGAGCTCTCGGACGCCACGTCGCTGACCGCGGACCTGCTGGTGGTGGCGTGCGGCGTACGCCCCGACACCGCGCTCGCCCGGGCCGCCGGGCTGTGGGTGGCGACCGGCGTGGTGGTCGACGACGAGCTGCGTACCAGTAACGAGCGGATCTACGCGATCGGCGACTGCGCCGAACACGCCGGCGTGGTGTACGGCCTGGTGGCGCCCGCCTGGGAGCAGGCCCGGGTGGCCGCCGAGGTGATCGCCGGCGGCGACGCGCGCTACCGCGGTTCCCCGCGGGTGACCCGGCTGAAGGCGGCCGGTGTCGATCTGGCGGTGCTCGGCGATCCGGCCGACCCGGCTGCCGACGCGCTGACCTACACCGACTCGGCGCGGGGCACGTACCAGAAGATCGCCGTACGCGGCGGCCGGGTCAGCGGCGCGATCCTGCTCGGCGACAACCCCACCGTCGGTACGGTGACCCAGCTCTTCGACCGCGGTACGCCCGTCCCCGCCGACCGGCGCGCCCTGCTGCTGACCGGGGTGGCCGGCGCGGGGCCCGCCGTCGCCGAGGAGACGCCGGCCCGGATGCCGGACCGCGCGGTGGTCTGCCGCTGCAACAACGTCACCAAGGGCACCATCACCAGCGCCTGGCTGGCCGGCGCGCGCGGCGTGGACGCGATCTCGGACGCCACCCGGGCGTGCACCGGCTGCGGCACCTGCCGGGCCGCCGTGGAAGGCATCTGCGACTGGCTCGACGCCAGCGAATCCACCGGCCCTCCCGCCGCCACGCCGCAGGGGCCGCAGGGGCCGCAGGCGCCGCACGCGCCACGGGAC
>JBOGDF010000123.1:0-14080 GCA_050701635.1 Micromonosporaceae bacterium
GGTGGCCGAGCGCGCCGGCCACCGGCTGTTCGGCTTCCCGATGGAGCTCCTCGCGCTCACCGTGCCGCACTTTCACTACGCCGGTTTCGCCGCCGCCCTGGTCGCCGGGCTGGTCTGCCGTACGGTCCCCGGGCGGACGGCGCGGCTCGCCGCCTGGAGCGTGCCGGCCGGCACCGGCCTGGTGTTCGCCGGATACTTCGTCAACGACGCCACCGAGCTGGCAGGGGCGGTGGTGCTGACCGCGGGCATGTGGCTGGTCGGCTGGCTGACCTGGCGCGAGGTACGCCCCCGCGCGACCAGCCCGATCACCCGATGGTGCTTCGGGATCGCCGCGGCGGTGCTCGTGCTCACCATGCTGCTGGCGCTGGACTGGGCGGTGGGACACGTGTCCGACCTGCCGCACCTGTCGCTGTTCTGGATGGTCGCGACCCACGGTGTGGGCAACGCGCTGGGGTTCGGGCTGTGCGGCGTCGCCGCCTGGCACCGACTACGGGAGGAGACCCGATGAGCCGGCTCACGTACCCCGAGGTCGGCGCGACGTTGCGCGGCCCGCTGCCGTACGGCTACCGCGTGCTGCGCTACCGCACGCCGATCGGCACCGGCTGCTTCGAGCGGGCAGCCGAGGCGGTGCTGACCTGGCGGCTGCACCGCGTCGCGGGCGTACGGGTCACCGCCTCCGCCGAGCGGGCGGCGCCGGGGGTGACGGTCACCTGCGCGCTCGGCGCCGGTCCGCTGCGGATCCTGGCGCCGTGCGAGGTGGTGTGGACGGTCGAGGAGGAGCGGCGCGCCGGCTTCGGCTACGGCACCCTGCCCGGCCATCCCGCACGCGGTGAGGAGTGCTTCGAGGTCGTCCAGGACGAGTCCGGTCGCGTCGAGTTCGCGGTGACCGCGTTCAGCCTGCCCGCCCGCTGGCAGATGCGCGCCGCCGGCCCGGTCGCCCCGCTGCTGCAACGCGCGTACGCCTGGCGGCTGGGCCGTACGCTGCGCCGCCTGTGCCGCTCCGGGTGACACTTCAGAGCCAGTCGGCGATCTCACTCCGGATCCGGGCCTTGGTCGCCGCGTCGGCGAACGAGGCGTCGACGCTCGCGGTCGCCAGCTCGGCCAGCGTCGCGCCGGACCAGCCGTAGGCATCGCGTACGGCGCCGTACTCGCTGGTCAGCGTGGTGTGGATGAGCGACGGGATGTCGGTGTGCAGCGACACCGCGAGCCCCGCGTCGCGCAGCCGGGGGAGCGGGTGCTCGGCGTACGAGCCGGCGAAGCCCAGCGCGATATTGGACGACGGGCAGACCTCCAGGGCGATGCCGCGATCGCGCAGCTCCGCCACGAGCGAGGGATCGGCGATGGCGTTGATGCCGTGGCCGATCCGGTCGGCGAGCCCGACGGTAAGCGCCTCCCGGACGCTGTCCGGCCCGGCCGCCTCCCCGGCATGGTGCAGGTTGCGCAGCCCGGCGTCCCGCGCCGCCCGGCACACCTCACCGAACGGCGCCAGCGGGTACGCCTCGTCGCCCGCCAGCCCGATGCCGATCACGCCGGCGTCGCGGTGCCGTACCGCCAGCTCCAGCGTCTGCCAGGCCCGCTCGACCGGCCGCCGCCGGGAGTGGTCCAGGATCACGCCGTAGCTGAGCGCTCCGGCCGCCGACCCCGCGCCGCCACCCGCCGCCGAGCGGGACGCCTTCGAGCGGGACGCCTCCGAGCCGGCGGCGAGGCCGTCGAGCACCGCGCGCAGCGGCATCTCGGGGTCGCCGAGCCGTTCGCCGTGCGCCGCCGCGGTGAACGAGACCTCGACGTGGCGTACCCCGTCGGCTGCCTGGTCCTGGCAGAACTCGCACGCCACCCGGTAGAAGTCCTCGGGGCGGCGCAGGCACGCCAGCACCAGCTTGCGCTGCGCGAAGAAATCCGCGAAGCCCTCCAGCCGGTACGCCGGATCCGCCAGGTGCTCCGGCACCGGCACCCCGTTCGCCGCGCCCAGCTCCCGCAGGGTGGACCAGCGGACCGCGCTCTCCAGGTGTACGTGCAGCTGCGCCTTCGGCAACGTCGACAGGTCGGACACGGGCGCGACCGTACCCCTGCCGACGGGACCCAAACGAGCGTTAAGCTGCCGGCATGACCGTGGAACGCATCCTGCCCACCGAGGAAGCCAACGATCTGCTCGGCCTGACCCGTGAGATCGCCGACGCCGAGCTGGCCCCCCGTGCCGGCGACTTCGAGGCCCGGGGCGAGTTTCCCCGCGACGTACTGCGCACCCTGGGCCAGGCCGGGCTGCTCGGGCTGCCGTACCCGGAGGAGTACGGCGGCGGCGCACAGCCGTACGAGGTCTACCTGCAGGTGCTCGAAGAGCTGGCGTACCGCTGGCTGACGATCGCCGAAGCTGTGTCGGTGCACGCGCTGGCGTGCTATCCGGTCGCCGCGTACGGCACCGATGACCAGCGCAAACGCTTCCTGCCGGACTTCCTGGGCGGCGACCTGCTCGGCGCCTACTGCCTGTCCGAACCCCAGGGCGGCTCCGACGCGGCGTCCCTGGCGACCAAGGCCACCAAAACCGGCGACCAGTACGTCGTCAACGGCACCAAGGCGTGGATCACCCATGCCGGCGTGGCCGACTTCTACAACATCTTCTGCCGTACCGGCGCCGAAGGTCCGAAGGGCATCTCCTGCCTGCTCGCCGACGCCGACAACCCCGGCATCCAGCCGCAGCGCCGGGAGCGCACCATGGGGCTCACCGGCTCCCCGGTGGCGCAGATCGTGTTCTCCGACGCCCGGGTGCCGGCAGACCGGCTGGTCGGCGGCGAAGGCGCCGGCTTCAGCATCGCGATGTCGGCGCTGGACTCCGGCCGGCTCGGGATCGCCGCCTGCGCGGTCGGTCTGGCCCAGGCCGCCCTCGACTACGCGGTCCGGTACGCCAAGGAGCGCGACCAGTTCGGCCAGTCGATCATCAGCTTCCAGGGCATCGGGTTCATGCTCGCCGACATGGCCACCCAGATCAGCGCCGCGCGTGCGTTGCTGCTGGCCACCGCCCGGCTGCGGGACGCCGGCCGCCCGTACAGCTCGCAGGCGGCGCAGACCAAGCTGTTCGCCACCGACATGGCGATGCGGGTGACCACCGACGCCGTACAGATCCTCGGCGGGTACGGCTACGTCGCCGACCACCCGGTGGAGCGCTACATGCGGGAAGCGAAGCTGCTGCAGATCGTGGAGGGCACCAACCAGATCCAGCGCATGGTGATCTCCCGACACCTGGCGCGCTGACCCGGGTAGCGGCCGATGCCGGTGCGGTAGCGTTTCGGTGTGGAAGAGATCGACCGGGCCATCGTCGGAGCGCTGATCGAAGACGGGCGCCTCTCGTACACCGACCTCGCCGAGAAGGTCGGCCTGTCGGTGTCCGCGGTGCACCAGCGGGTACGCCGCCTGGAGCAGCGCAAAGTCATCCAGGGGTACGGTGCCCGCGTCAGCCACGAAGCCCTCGGGCTGTCGCTGACCGCGTTCATCGCGATCCGCCCGATCGATCCGGCGGCCCCCGACGACGCGCCCGAGCGGCTGGCCCACCTGACCCAGATCGAATCCTGCTACTCGGTGGCCGGCGACGACTTCTACCTGCTGAAGGTACGGGTGGCCAGCCCCGTCGACCTGGAACGGCTGCTCCAGCAGATCCGCTCGTCGGCGAACGTGTCGACCCGTACCACCGTGGTGCTCTCCACCCCGTACGAGGGTCGCACCCCACAGGCGTAGTCAGCAGTTCCAGCGCAGCAGGACGGGCTGTTCGCGCTCGTACCCGAGGACGGAGATCCGGCCGACCTCGAGCCGGAACAGACCGCCCGCGGCGACCGGGAGCCCGATCCACCGGGCGGCGGTGACCCGGGTGGCGTGCCCGTGTCCGATCAACGCGACGTCGCCGCCGGCGAGCAGGCCGCGTACCCGTTGCAGCATCGCGTCGATCCGCTTGCCGATCTCGTCCGGCGACTCACCGCCGGGGCACCCGTCCCGCCACAGGCTCCACTCTGGACGGTGCTCACGGATCCGCGGTGTGGTGATGCCCTCGTACTCGCCGTAGTCCCATTCGACCAGGTCGTCGTCGGTGCCGGTGACAGTCAACCCCGCCACCTCGGCGGTACGCCGCGTCCGCAGCCGCGGGCTGCACAGCACCGCCGCGAACTCCCGCCCCGCCAGCGCCCGTCCCAGCTCCCGCGCCTGCGCCTCACCGTGCTCGGTCAACGCGATATCGGTGTACGAAGTGTGCCGCCCCGCCGCGCTCCACTCGGTCTCGCCGTGCCGGATCAGAACGATCTCCGCCATCCGCCCAGTCTGCCGACAATGTCGGTGCGATGCGGCAACATGACCCACGTGAGCGATCTCCCTCTGCAGCGGCTGCGCGAGCTGTGCCTCGCGATGCCCGAAGCCACCGAGCGGCTCAGCCACGGCGAACCCACCTGGTTCGTACGAGGCAAGAAGACCTTCGTGATGTACGCCGACCACCACCACGACGACCCGGCTCGGCTTCTGGTGCGCCGCACCACCCGGCGCGCAGGAGGCCCATCTCGCGTCCGACCCGGAGCGATTCTTCCGCCCGCCGTACGTGGGCCACCGCGGCTGGCTCGGCGTCTACCTCGATGTCGAGGTCGACTGGGCCGAGGTGGCCGAGATCGTGGAAGACGCGTACCGGACGGTCGCCCCGAAAACCCTGATCGCGAAGCTGGACGCCGACCTAGACCGATAGCTCCGCGATCACCCCGTGATCAGCTCGCGTGCCTGCTCGCCGTAGACCGCATCCGCCTGGAGTAGCTCGAAGAGCTATTCGGTGCAGGTGACGACACGGCCGGCGGGTGCGTGATGTGGCCTACGGCGTTACAGCGCGGCGTTGGCCGCGCTTCAGCACCATGAGAGCGCCGTGGATGACGAAGGCGGGTGAGCGCCCGCCACCGCCGTAAGCCGCCGTTGAATCACGTACGAGGAACGCTGAGCAGGTCCCCGGCCTCGCAGTCCAGTGCTCGGCAGATCGCGGCGAGGGTAGTGAAGCGGATGGCCTTTCCGTGGTTGTTCTTCAAGACGGACAAGTTTGCGAAGGTGATGTCTACCTGCTTGCTCAGCTCGGTGAGCGTCATGCCACGTTCGGCCAGCAGCCGGTCGAGATGACACACGACCAGGGGTGGGTCCTCCGGCTTCTTGTGCCGAGGCATCAGATCAAGCCTTCGGTGTCCTGCTGCAGTCGTACGCCGCGGGCGAGCAGGATCGCGCACAGACCACACACCAGGCCTAGCCCCAGCAGCGCCCAGTCGGTGTCGGTGTCCCAGCTGTAGGCCGGCGGGACCACCGTCCAGGTAGTCGCGGCATCACCGTACGTCGGCAGCCCCGTCGCGTCCAACGCTCGCTGCACCGCGACAATCTTCAGGTAGGGAGCGACGACCGCCACCAGCGACATCGGGACCGCCAGTAGGCCCAGCGACCAGGCCGCAAACCGGGAGAACGGCCGGTCGCGCAGCAGCCGCCAGCACAGCACCTCCAGCACGACCAGCGTCAGCAGCGCCACCAGGTAGCGCGAGTTGCCCGCGATCGACTCCAGGAGTACGGCATCAGCGGGCTCCACGCCCGGGATGACGAGGACCTCGCTGTACTGGACCTCCGTACCCGGGCTCGTCGGGTTCAGCTCCGGTCGCTGGTCCAGCGGAGCCGCCAGCCCAACCTCGAATGCGTAGTTGGGGGTCATCGGCTGGGACAGGGCCCAGAACAGCAGTGTCAGTGCGATCCCCACGCCGGCCGCGGCCATGACGGCGACCAGCACGGTGTTCCCAAGTGCCCGGCGGAGGTGCTGAGTTATGGTGTCCACGCGTCCCCATCTCGTTGCTCGATATATTGATAAACGAGATACTAGGCTCCGCCCCCGCGTGGCGCAAGCCCGATCCGGGACGTAGACATTGACACCTGTTTTGCGCCAGCGTTACGCTCCCGGGAATCTTTAGTAAAGAAACTTAATTGAGCGACGCCGTGCCGCATCACGCCGAGGCCTTGCGGCGGCCCGACGGGACCACCCTCATCCACGCCGGCCGCCGTACACATATCACCCCGCTCCAGACTCCTGTGATCCGGAGGCTTCGATGCGTACCCGCAACCGGTTGGTCGTCGCGCTCGGCGCGACGGTCATAACGGCCGGCGCCGTGCTCGCGGCGATGGGCCCCGCCAGCGCGGCGAATCTGCTGGTCAACCCCGGCTTCGAAACCGGCACCCTGTCCGGCTGGAGCTGCTCGGCCGGCTCCATCGTCACCAGCCCCGTGCACACCGGCAGCCGCGCCCTCAAAGGCGCCGCCACCAGCAGCGACCACGCCAAGTGCACCCAGACCGTCACCGTGCAACCCAACACCACGTACGCCCTGTCCGCCTGGGTACGCGGCAACTACGTCTACCTCGGCGTCACCGGCGGCCCTTCCACCTGGACCCCCTCGGCCGCCAGCTACACCCAACTGCGTACCAGCTTCACCACCGGCGCCAGCCAGACCAGCGCCCAGGTCTACCTCCACGGCTGGTACGCCCGAGGCGACTACTACGCCGACGACGTCAGCCTCGACGGCCCCGGCGGCGGCACGCCCAGCCCCACTCCGACGCCGACCACGTCGCCCACCTCCAGCCCACCGCCGCCCCCGCCGCCGACGGGCGGAGCGATGGCGGCTCCGTACCTCTACACCGGTTGGGGCAACCCGCCTTCGCCGGCCACGGTGATGAGCGCGACCGGGATCAAGCAGTTCACGATGGCGTTCATGCTCTCCGGCGGCGGCTGCACCCCGGCGTGGGACGGCAACCGGCCGTTGAAGGGCGGCGCCGACGAGCAGGCGATCAACACGATCCGCGGCAACGGCGGCGATATCGAGATCTCCTTCGGCGGCTGGAGCGGCAACAAGCTCGGCCCGAACTGCTCGTCCGCGAGCGCGCTGGCCGGCGCGTACCAGCAGGTGATCAACGCGTACAGCCTCAAGTACATCGACATCGACATCGAGAACACCGACGAGTTCGAGAACGCCACGGTGCAGGACCGGATCCTCGGGGCGCTGAAGATCGTCAAGCAGAACAACTCCGGCATCAAAACGATCATCACGTTCGGCACCAGCCAGTCCGGCCCGAACTGGTGGGGCACTAGGCTGATCAACCGCTCCGCCGAGCTGCAGGCGAACATCGACAACTTCACGATCATGCCGTTCGACTTCGGCTGCACCAGCAACATCTACACCTGCACCGTGAGCGCGTCCGAGGGCCTGAAGAACGCCCTGAAGAGCGCGTACGGCTGGTCGGACGCGACGGCGTACGCCCACATGGGCATCTCCGGCATGAACGGGCTCTCCGACCAACAGGAGATGAGCTCGCTCGACCACTGGCGGCAGATCCGCGACTGGGCCAACTCGAAGGGCCTGAAGCGGCTGTCGTTCTGGTCGGTCAACCGGGACCGGCCGTGCCCAGGCGGCGGCGTGCGGTCCGACTGCTCCGGCATCTCCCAGAACAACTGGGACTTCACCCGGATCACCGCCGGCTTCACCGGCTGAGGAGGAGACCCATGAAGCGACGTTATCGCTGGTTCGCGCTTGCCGCCGCAGGCCTGACCGCGGCAGGGCTCTTCGTCGCCATCCGCGGCGGCGAGGCCGTCACCGTCGGCGTGCCCAACCTAGTGTTGGGCGCCGCGTCTGGCCGGTGCCTGACCGTGGAGGGCGCGAGCACGACGCAGGGTGCCCGGGCCATCGTGTACGACTGCAACAGCAAGGCGAACCAGCAATGGACGTACACCCCGGCCGGGGAACTGCGGGTCTACAGCGGGACCGACGTGAAGTGCCTTGACGTCTACCGCGGCCTCACCGACCCCGGCGCCAGGGTCCAGACCTGGACGTGTCACGGCGGCGCCAACCAGAAGTGGACGCTGAACACCAACGGCGGGGTCACCGCTGTCCAGTCTGGACTATGCCTGGACGTCACGGGCGGTGGCAGTAGTCCAAACGGCACCCCGGTGGCGATCTGGACCTGCAACAGCCGCGCCAACCAGATCTGGAGTCAGCGCACCCCAGGGCTGCCGTCCGGGGTGTACTTCCAGGACACCGGGACGGTCCAGGGATGGAACAACTATCCCCAGCGGCCGCAGAAACAGGGCGTCCTCCGGAACGTCAGCAGCCCGGCGTACAAGGGGAGCACCTCGATCGAGGCGCAGCAGACGTACGTCAACGAGGGCGGCGGATACCACTCCGAGACGGTGCAGTTCGGCGCCCAGCGGGTGGGGGAGGACCGCTACTACGGCCAAGCCATCTACCTGGCGCCGAGCTGGCAGTTCCACAACCAGAACGTGACCTTCCAGCAGTGGTCACCAGAGGATCCCTCCGGTCCCTGTCTCCTGATGTACGTGGAGAGCGACGAGATCCGATTCGGCGGCTCCTGCGGCGTCCGGGGCGTTGTCGGCAAGATCACGAATCTCCGCGGCACGTGGATCCGGTTGGTCACCCGGATCCGGCTGCACTCCTCTGCCGGAGCCTTCGAGGTCTGGGTCAACGGCGCCAGGCTGGTCAGCCAGACCGGGATTGGTTTCCTGCCCAAGACCGCGCTGAGCGTCCGGTGGTCATCCGGGATCTACTGCACCGGCTGGCGCGACGGCACTCCCGCGGGGCCGTGGACGTTGTCGATCTTCCACGACCACGCCCGGATCGCGTCCTCGTACGCCCTCGCCGAGCCAGCGAACTGGTAGGGAGTCTTTCGCAGAGGAGGCCGAACAGCGCGCCGTACGGCGGGCGTCGACGCGAACCGTCGGCGCCCGCCGGTTCGAGTGCGGCCTAGCATCACCGTGACACGCTGCAGCCGTGACGAAACCTGCTGCTGGTGCGTCGCCGGTCGTTGATCCGTGGCGGCCGCGATTTCGTGACGTGGTTGTCGTGTTGGTCGCCTCGGTCGTGGTCGCCGGTACGGCTCATGCGGTACTGCCGTTGCGGGCGCTGTCCTGATGCTCTGCCACCACCGCGTGGCACGGGTTCTGCCACTGGCGCTGCTCGCGGGTCTGCCGCTGGCGCATAGGACGATGGTTAGCGCTTCACGGGCAGCGGTGCCGTACGTTCGGCAGGACGGGACCCGGAAGGAGCACGCGATGAAGCTGACGGTAACCACGTTCCTCTCGGTCGACGGCGTGATGCAGGGTCCCGGCGGTCCGGACGAGGACCAGAGCGGCGGGTTTACCCGGGGCGGGTGGCTGGTCCCGCACTTCGACGACGAGACCGGCCAGTTCATGAACGAGGTGTTCGAGCAGGTCGACGCGTTCTTGCTCGGCCGGCACACGTACGACATCTTCGCGGCTTCCTGGCCGCACGCGACCGACCAGGACGACCCGATCGCGAGACGCCTCAACACGCTGCCCAAGTACGTCGCCTCGACCACGCTCACTGACCCCGAGTGGGGCCCCACCACGGTTCTCACCGGCGACGTACCCAACGCGGTGGCCGACCTCAAGCGGCAGCCGGGGCGGGAGCTGCAGGTGCACGGCAGCGGCGAGCTGGTACGAACGCTGCACGAGCACGACCTGGTGGACGAGTACCGGCTACCGGTGTTCCCGGTCGTCGTCGGCGAGGGGCGCCGCCTGTTCGCCGATCGGGGCATCGCCACCGGGCTCAGCCTGGTGGAGACGCGTACCACCGGCTCGGGCGTGGCGATCCACGTGTACCGGCCGACCGGACGCCCCGAGTTCGGCACGATCGAGGTCACCTAGCGCGTCAGAGGTCTGCGACGACGTCAGCGATCAGCTGACGGGCGTCCTGGCCGTAGATCGCCTCAGCCTGAAGTAGCTCGAAGAGCTTGACGTACTGCGCGATCTCGTCCGGCCGGGTCACTTTGATCGCGGCGGTCGGCGTCTCCAGGACGACGGCGTTGCTGTCGAAGATCCAGAACCCAATGGTTGCGATCGCATAGCGCCGCGCGTCGGCGGGGATGATGCCGACCGACACGAACGGCAGCCGCATGACGGACAGCAGATGTGTCAGCTGCTCGACGTGCTCCTCCGCGGAACCCCTGTGAGTCCGGATCGCCTGTTCGCCCAGCACCACAGCGATGCGCTTGTCCGGGCTTAACGCGGCCGCGGTCCGCGCCAACCTGGACGCCACAGTCGCTTCCGTGTCCTCAGGGGCGTCCAGGAACTTGTACCAAAACGGCAAGATCCGCCGGAAGTAGGTTTCCGTCTGGAAGAAGCCGGGCATGACCAGCGGCTCATGGACCCTGAAGGTCCTCGTGCGACGATAGCTGGCGATTGTGTGTGTGCCGCCAAGCCGTCTCATTCCCTCCCTCGACACGCGCACCCAGTCCTGGTATGCCGAGTCGACGGTGCGCGCTGTCGCTATCAGTTCGAGGATCTGGTCCTCGGCGCTGCATGCGTCGCACCAGTCCCGAATCTGCTGCTCGGTCGGCGGCTGGACGCCGTTCTCTACCCGGCTGACGCGGGTGACGTGCTGCCCGGTTGCCTCGGCGATGGCACGGCCCGTCAGCCCCGCCGACTTGCGGAGCTGACGGAGCCGCGCCCCTAGCGCCCTTCGGGCCTCCTGTATGGAGGAGCTATTCGGGTCGGTAGTCACTGAGTGGTTTGGCCAGTTCCCAGACTGATTCGAACGCGCTGCGACAGGTCTCCACGATCTTAGGATCGTCGGTGATCTCGAACGACGCGTTAGTGCCGCTGCCCTTGTAGTGCAGGAACAGCACCAACTCATCATCGAAGACGTAGTAGTCGCCGCTGCCGGGCAACATCACGGTCGCGAGGAGCGGTCGGGGTATGTACCGGATGTCCTCGCCCGCCTCAAAGAAGGCGTCAACGTGGCTCAGACTCCACTGCTGATACTCACTGACCGGCACCGACACCACGCAAGCACGTCGGCAGGTCCGCCCGGCGGCGGTGTGTCCGCGCACCTCGCCCAGGTAGTCGGCGAGCCATGCCTGATCGTCGGGCTCACCCCTGCGCCACTTCGCCAAATGCGGTAGCTCAATCTCAGTGCCGTAGGAGTCGCGGGTCTCTAGATGCACGAACGACTTCTTGATTCCTCGGGTCAACGCGTCGAGGTCGTCGTAGGTAGCAGTGCGCATTACTCGGCCCGGTCGAAGAACGGGATCAGCCGGTTCGGGATCTCTACGCAGGTCTCGCCCTCCGGTATGTCCATAGCGGCCAGCGAGTTTGGATCCGTAACCACCCAGCCCTGAACCACCCAGGAGTTGCGGTCGGTTCGGTATAGCGTCGGCGACCCTTTAGGGTCAGAATTCGGATCTTTGGCGACGAACGTCAGTTCCACTGTGGACCTCCTCGATAGACGTCGGCAACTCGTGGTGCCTTCATCCTCACCACGTGTAGAGAGAGTGTCAACTGCAACTTTCTGCAACTTTGTGGCGGGTGATTTTGGTGGCCTCGTACGTTGCGTTCAGCGCGCGACCTGACACCAGATTTCGGAGGCTCCCGTTGTCGACGCCACACCGCCGCTCCACAGGCCGACGACACGCCACGCCGTGCCCGGGCGTATCGCGGACCGTGCTCCCGCTTGGTGGCGATCAGGCGGTCGCTCGGTCCGTGGCGGCAAGCCATCGCCGGCAACGCTGGACGAAGCGTTGCCGAGGATGCGGCGACCGGTGGCCGTGCCGTGAACGGCGTGAAGCGGACCTGGTGCTCGGGTGGTGACACGCGCAGATCCGCACCGACGGGCCGAGGCCTTCCCGCGCCGGCCGTCGCCGCGATCTCAGGTCAGCGAGACCCCGTCGACCAAGGAGATCGACGCGGCACGACACGCGTACCTACAGCACATCCCCAGCATGTTCACCCATCAGTGCCTTGCGTGCGACGGGACCTGGCCGTGCCTGCCGTACCGGATGGCGCTCTGCCGGCTGCAGACCGCCGGCTTGCCGCTGGAGCCTCGCGAAAACGCCGACCGCTAGACCGTCAGCGCCTCGCGGGATGCCGTTTCGCGGGAGGCTGCTGCGGCGGCGTGGGCGGCGGGGTCCTCGACGGGGTGGTGCTCGGCCCACCAGCGCTGGCCCGACTCGGGCAGCGTGTAGATCGGGTCCTGGTAGGCGTACTTGCGGTTGAGCGCCTCGGGGTCGTCGAGCTCGATGCCGGTGCGGTAGTTCTTCGTCCAGTACGAGATGCCGCGCTCGCGGTCGTAGTCGGCGAGCATGTGCACCCAGCGCTTCCCGACGAACGGCACGTCGCAGACGATCCGCGGGGTGGCGTACCCGGGGAGGTAGCCCATGATCGCGTGCTGCAGCTTCTCCGCCTCCCACACGGCGAGCCGCCAGTGCTCGGAGTTGGGGATCATGTCGCACATGTAGAAGTAGTACGGCAGGATGCTCGCCTCGCCCTGCAGCGCGAAGCACAGATCCAGCAGGTCGGCGGTGGTGGCGTTGACCCCACGCATCAGTACGCCCTGGTTGCGTACGTCGCGTACGCCGACATCCAGCGCGGTCTGTGCCGCCTTCGCCACCAGCGGGGTCACCGAGTTGACGTGGTTGACGTGGGTGTGGATCGCGAGGTTGACGCCGCGCCGGCCGGCGGTGCGGGCGACCCGCTCCAGGCCCTCGACGACCTGCGGCTGCAGCCAGTGCTGCGGCAGCCCCATCAGCGCCTTGGTGGCGAGCCGGATGTCGCGCACGGTGTCGATGTCGAGCAGCCGCATCAGGTACGACTCGAGCTGCTTCCACGGCACGTTGGCGACATCGCCGCCGGAGACCACGACGTCACGTACCCCCGGCTGGGCTTTCAGGTATTCGATGTGGGCGTCGTGCCGGTCGACCGGCTTGAGCGTGAGCTTCAGCTTGTCCACGGTGGGGGTGGAGTTGCCGACCAGGTCCATCCGGGTGCAGTGGCCGCAGTACTGCGGGCAGGTCGACAGCAACTCGGCGAGCACCTTGGTGGGGTAGCGGTGGGTCAACCCCTCGGCCACCCACATGTCGTGCTCGTGCAGCGAGTCGCGGGTGGCGTACGGGTGGGACGGCCAGTCGGTACGCCGGTCCGAGAGCACCGGCAGCATGTAGTTGCGCACCGGGTCGGCGTAGAACGAGTCGGTGTCCGGCACGCGATCCGGCACCATCGTGTTGATCATCTGCGGCGGCACCAGCATCGACATGGTGGCGCGCTGCTGCTGGTCGGCTTCCAGGTCGTCGTAGAACTTCTCGTCCACCAGATCGCCGAGCACCTTGCGGAGTTGTCTGGTGTTCTTGACGCAGTTGACACGTTGCCACTGCGCGTTCTCCCACTGCTCCCGGGTCACGTCACGCCAGCCCGGCAGCCGTCGCCAGTCCGGCTCGACCAGCTCGCGGCGCCGGTACTCGTACGGCTGCTCGGTGCTCTTGTCGGTCACGTGGCCTCCTGGTGGCGTGGTGGTCTGTCGCCAGGGTAGTGGAAAAGCTCCTGCAAACCGAATAGTCTACCGAAGGATTTCCCGTTAGTACGGGATCTAAACGCGAACACCACTGGAGGTACGCCACGTGAGCACCCACCGAGCCGGCTCGCCCGTGGGGCTGCACCGCGTGCTCGAGCCCGCTGGCGTACTGCCCCAGGCGGCCACTCGACTCGACGCCGACCCAGAGCTGTGGCCGGACGAGGTGAGGATCTCCGTCGAACGGCTCAACCTGGACGCCGCCAGCTACCGGCAGCTCGCCGAGAAGCACCACGGCGACGGCGACGCGATCCGCGCCGAGGTGCTGGAGATCGTCGCCGCCCGGGGCAAGATGCAGAACCCGGTGACCGGCTCCGGCGGCATGCTGATCGGCACCGTCGACGAGGTCGGCCCGGACTCGCCCCTCGAGCTCAAGCCCGGCCAGCGGGTCGCCACCCTGGTCTCGCTCACGCTGACCCCGCTGGCGATCAGCGACGGGCTGGCGCGCTGGGACGGCCGCAGCGAGCAGGTGCCGTGTTCCGGGCACGCCATCCTGTTCGGCCGTTCGATCGCGGCGGTGCTACCCGACGATCTGCATCCAGAGCTGGCGCTTGCGGTAATGGACGTGTGCGGCGCTCCGGCGTTGACCGCCCGGGTGGTACGCAGCACCGCCGCCGCTCTGGCCACCGAGGCCGGCTCCGGCGGACCTTCCGGCGACCCGCTGGGCAGCACGGGCC
>JBOGDF010000124.1:0-14052 GCA_050701635.1 Micromonosporaceae bacterium
ACGCGTACTCCATGGGCAGTTCCTTGGCGATCGGCTCGATGAAGCCGCGCACGATCATCGCCATCGCCTCGTCCTCGGACAGGCCCCGGCTCATCAGGTAGAACAGCTGGTCGTCGGAGATCTTCGAGACCGTCGCCTCGTGCCCCATCGACACGTCGTCCTCGCGTACGTCCACGTACGGGTAGGTGTCCGAGCGCGAGATGGTGTCGACCAGCAGCGCGTCGCACTTCACCGTGCTGCGGGAGTGCTCGGCACCCTCGTTGACCTGCACCAGACCGCGGTAGCTGGTACGCCCGCCGCCGCGCGCGATCGACTTGGAGATGATCGTGGAAGACGTGTGCGGCGCGGCGTGCACCATCTTGGCGCCGGCGTCCTGGTGCTGACCCTCGCCGGCCATCGCCACCGAGAGCACCTCGCCCTTGGCGTGCTCGCCGACCATCCACACGGCCGGGTACTTCATCGTCACCTTGGAGCCGAGGTTGCCGTCGACCCACTCCATGGTCGCGCCCTCGTGCGCCACGGCCCGCTTGGTCACCAGGTTGTAGACGTTGTTCGACCAGTTCTGGATCGTGGTGTAGCGGCAGCGCGCGTTCTTCTTCACGATGATCTCGACCACCGCTGAGTGCAGCGAGTCGGAGCTGTAGATCGGCGCGGTGCAGCCCTCGACGTAGTGCACGTACGCGCCCTCGTCGACGATGATCAGGGTCCGCTCGAACTGGCCCATGTTCTCGGTGTTGATCCGGAAGTACGCCTGCAGCGGGATGTCCACGTGCACGCCCTTCGGCACGTAGATGAAGCTGCCGCCGGACCACACGCTCGTGTTCAGCGCGGCGAACTTGTTGTCGCCGACCGGGATCACGGTGCCGAAGTACTCCTGGAACAGCTCCGGGTGCTCCCGCAGGCCGGTGTCGGTGTCGAGGAAGATGACGCCCTGCTCCTCGAGGTCCTCACGGATCTTGTGGTAGACCACCTCGGACTCGTACTGCGCGGCGACACCGGCCACCAGGCGCTGCTTCTCCGCCTCCGGGATGCCCAGCCGGTCGTAGGTGTTCTTGATGTCGTCGGGCAGATCTTCCCAGCTCGCCGCCTGCTTCTCGGTCGAGCGTACGAAGTACTTGATGTTGTCGAAGTCAATGCCCCCGAGCTCGGCGCCCCAGTGCGGCATCGGCTTCTTGCCGAACAGCTTGAGCCCCTTCAGGCGCAGCTTGAGCATCCACTCCGGCTCGTTCTTCTTCCCGGAGATGTCGCGTACCACGGCTTCGGAGAGGCCTCGCTGAGCGGCGGCGCCGGCCACGTCGGAGTCGGCCCAGCCGTACTCGTACTTGCCGAGCGCGGCGAGGTGTTCGTCCTGCGTAGCTCGCGGAGCAGGACCGACTGGCTCTGCCTGCGACACGGGGGCCGCAGCCACGGTCTGGCCGATGGTCTCAGTCATCGTTATGTCCTCTACTGAGCAATCGTGGTGTCGGTACGGTGCGCGAACCGGCGCGGGTCCGGGATATGGGTGGTGCAGACGCCGTCGCCGTTGGCGATCGTCGCCAGCCGCTGCACGTGGGTGCCGACCAGCCGTCCGATCACCTGGGTCTCCGCTTCGCACAGCTGGGGGAACTCGGCCGCGACGTGCGCCACCGGGCAGTTGTGCTGGCAGAGCTGGCCGCCGGTGGCGATGGTCGTCGCGCTGGCAGCGTAACCCTCCGCAGAGAGCGCCTCGGCGAGCGCCTCCGCCCGGGAGAGAGGCTCGTCACGCGCCCCTTCCATGGCGGTACGGCAGCGCCGCTCGAGCTCTGCCACCTGCTCGGCGGCGAACCTGGCCACTGCTTCGGGGCCGCCCTGCTCGGCGATCCACCGCAGCGCGGCGGTCGCCAGGTCGTCGTACGTGTGGGGCGCGCAGGTCACCCGCGCCTCTTCGGTGAGGGCGAACATCCGGGCCGGACGGCCACGGCCGCGGTGGCCGCGTACCGGCTGAACCGCGGAGGTCACCAGGCCGTCGGCGAGCATCGCGTCCAGGTGGCGGCGGATCGCCGCTGGCGAGAGCCCCAACTCCTCGCCCAGCTCGGCGGCGGTGGCGTGGCCACGCTCCAGCAGCAGCTGGGTCACCCGGTCGCGGGTACGCACGTCCTGCGAAGGTGCCGACTCCGGCGCCTTCGCGGACACCGCCCGTGCCGGCGTGGCCGGCACCGTGGGCGCGTTGAGCGTCACCGCGTTTTTCACAACACCATTGTGACGTATTTCCGGAGCCAGGGGCAAACGGACACGGCAGTGACCCCCGCCACTCTCCGTAACCAACCCCCCGGGCCGGGATCGCACCGCGCGGGAGGGTTGAATTGCCGGGTGACGGTCTCCCCTGTTCTGGTACGCCGGCTCGCGCTGGCCTCCCTGGTCGCCAACGTACTGATCGTGCTCACCGGCGGCGCGGTACGGCTCACCGGCTCCGGGCTCGGGTGCCCGACCTGGCCGAGCTGTACCGACCAGTCGTACGTGACCACCCAGGAGATGGGCGTGCACGGGCTGATCGAGTTCGGCAACCGGGGGCTGTCGATCCTGGTCGGGATGGTCGCCGTCGCCACGCTCGCCGCCACGCTGCTGGCCCGTCCCCGGCGGCGGGACCTGGTCTGGCTGGCTAGTGGCGTACTGGCGCTGGTCTGCGTACAGGGGTTGATCGGCGGGCTGAGCGTACGGATGACGCTCAACCCGTGGGTGGTGGCGGGCCACTTCACGATGTCGATGGTGGTGATCGCCGTGGCGTACGCCCTGTACGTACGCGCCGGCGAGTCCGACGAGCCGGCGCGGTCCCTGGTGCCGCAGCCGCTGCGCTGGCTGGCCACCGGCATCGTGGCGACCACGCTGCTGCTGCTAGGAATCGGCACGGTGGTCACCGGCAGCGGCCCGCACGCGGGCGACCCGCGCTCGCCCCGGATCGACATCGATCCCGGCCTGGTCGCGCAGCTGCACGCCGACGCGGTGTTCCTGCTGCTCGGGCTGTCGATCGCCGCGTGGTTGGCGTTCCGCAGTCTCGGGGAAAACCCGGGTCCAGCTCGGGCGGCGGTGATCCTGATCGGGGTGGAGCTGGCGCAGGGGCTGGTCGGCTTCGTGCAGTACTTCACCGCGCTGCCGGTGCTGCTGGTCGGCGTACACATGGCGGGCGCGTGCGCGGTCTGGCTGGCGGCACTTCACCTGTACGCGCGCACCCGTACTCGCGGCGGGCCGTTAGCCTGACAGGCGCCACGACGTCGACCACCTGGGGAAACACGTGTCACGCGAACGGGTACGCGAGTTAGTCGAAGACCAGCGGTTCCAGAACGCCATCATCGGCGTGATCGTGCTGAACGCGATCACTCTGGGGCTGGAGACCTCGACGTACATGACCACGCACTACGGTTTGGCGCTGCACTGGCTGGATCGGGTGGCGCTGGCGGTGTTCGTGGTCGAGGTGACGCTGCGGATCTACGCGCACGGGTGGCGCTTCTTCAAAGATCCGTGGGGGGTGTTCGACTTCGTGATCGTGGCGATCGCGTTGGTACCGGCCAGCGGCGCCTTCTCGGTGCTGCGGGCACTGCGGATCCTGCGGGCGCTGCGGCTGGTCTCGGCGATCCCGAGCATGAAGCGGGTGGTCGGCTCGCTGCTGGCGGCGATGCCGGGGATGGCGTCGATCGGGATGCTGCTCTCGCTGATCATCTACATCGCGGGAGTGATGGCGACCAAGCTGTTCCACGAAACCGCGCCGCAGTATTTCGGCAACTTCGGCAGGTCGCTGTTCTCGCTGTTCCAGATCATGACCCTGGAGGGCTGGCCCGACATCGCGCGCACGGTGATGGAGAAGCAGCCGTTCGCGTGGATCTTCTTCCTGATCTACATCCTGACCGCGACCTTCACCACGCTGAACCTGTTCATCGCGGTGGTGGTGAGCGCGATGGAGCACGAGGTGGCCGACGAGATGAAGGCCGAGGCCGCCGAGCACCAGCGGGAAGACGCGGCGGCGAACCAACTGATCCTGGACGAGCTGCGGTTGCTGCGCACCGAGATCGCGGAGCTGCGTACGGCGGGGGCCGGGGCGGAGTAGCGGCCCGGGCTGGCTGGCGGGCGAGCTGGGGAAACGAGCGGGCCTCCCCGAAGGGAGGCCCGGAACGGTCGTCAGGGTTGGCTTTGAGGGATGGTGCCCCCGGGGCTACCAGAGTGAGGCCTGAGCCCGAATCTCTTCGAACAGCTCCTGCTCCCAGGTGTTGACCACGTCGATGCCCGCTTCCTTGCAGGCGTCGCGGGCCACGTCGGTGGCGGGTGCGAATTCGTCGGTCGAGGTGCCGTCGGAGCCGTGGAGGACGATCCGTGCGCCACGCTTGCCCAGGAACTCCACGACCGCGCTGGCTCCTTCATGCGCGACCGCGAAATCCTTGATGGCGGAGACGAGTCCGCCGGGAGCAATCTCGTGAACGGTGGTATCAGCCATGCCGTCAGAGTAAGTAAGCATCACGGGTGCTCTAACGGAGCCGAGCGGGGGCTGTGACTGGTGTTACGGCCTCAATCGACCGATCAGACGAGGTTGCATGTAACCGAGAATCAGGCGAATCACCGGATAAAGGTGTCCACCGCGACGGTGAGGAAAAGCAGCGTCAGGTACGTGTTCGTCCAGTGGAACAGCCGCATCGGACGCGGATCCTGGCTACGGCGTACCCGGACCAGCAGTCGCGTGGTCTCGGCGAGCAGCAGGCCCCCCAGCACGATTGCCGCGACGGCGTACAGCGGGCTGGCCCCGAGCGGCCACAGCAGCAGCGAGCAGGCGACAGTGAGGACGGCGTACACCAGGGATTCGACACCGACCCGGGTGAGCGAGGCGACCACCGGCAGCATCGGGATGTTCGCGGCGGCGTAGTCGTCCTTGAACTTGATGGCGAGCGCCCAGAAGTGGGTCGGCTGCCAGAAGAACACGACGCCGAACAGCACCCAGGCCGGCCAGCCGAGGGTCCCGGTGACCACCGCCCAGGCGATCAGCACCGGCAGCGCGCCGCACACCCCGCCCAACACCGTGTTGTGTACGGTGTGCCGCTTCAGCAGCAGCGTGTAGACCACGACGTAGTAGAAGATCGCGCCGGCGGTCAGCGCGGCGGCGAGCAGGTTGGCGGCGAACCCCATCACGGCGACCGACAACACCCCGATCACCAGCCCGAAGACCAGCGCCTGCTTCGGCTCCACCACGTGCTGCGGCAGCGGTCGCCGGGCGGTACGCCGCATCACCTGGTCGATGTCGCGGTCGATGTAGCAGTTGAGCGCGTTCGCGCTGCCCGCCGAGAGCGCTCCCCCGACGACCACCACGAGCACGTCGAGCAGACCGGGCAGCCCGCCGGCGGCGAGGAACATCGTCGGCACCGCGGTGATCAGCAGCAGCTCGATGATCCGGGGCTTGGTGAGAGCGACGTACGCGCGCACCACGTCCATCGGTGCGGCACGCGGTTTCAGGGGTGGCTCGAGGGAGCCGACCGGCGCGGACCGGGCGGCTTCCGCAACGGAATGCTCATGTCCGGCCAGCGCGCTCACGTACTGAAGGGTAGAACGGTGCCCTGTCAACCCTGTCGGCAGGGTGAGCGGGGGATCCTGACTCACACCCCGACGCCGCTCGGTAGGGTCGTCGGTGAGCTGTGCGAGGTGCACCCGCCTCCTCCGCTCCTTACCTGACCGACGCCCGGAATGAACGGGAGATCTGCGCGTGAGTGAGACCGACACCCGCTTGGCATGGTCCGAGCTCGACCAGCGTGCGGTCGACACCGTACGGGCCCTGGCGGTCGACGCCGTGGAGCAGGCCGGCAACGGCCACCCCGGTACCGCGATGGCGCTGGCGCCCGCGGCGTACCTGGTCTTCCAGCGGCTGATGCGGCACGACCCGGCCGATCCGCAGTGGGCCGGGCGGGACCGCTTCGTGCTCTCCTGCGGCCACTCCAGCCTCACCCTCTACCTGCAGCTCTACCTCTCCGGGTACGGCCTGGAGCTCGACGACCTGAAAGCGCTGCGGCAGTGGGGCTCGCTGACCCCGGGCCACCCCGAGTACGGCCACACCAAGGGCGTCGAGACCACCACCGGGCCACTCGGGCAGGGTCTGGCGAACGCGGTCGGGATGGCGATGGCGGCCCGCCGCGAGCGCGGCCTGCTGGACCCGGACGCCGCGGCCGGCGAGAGCCCGTTCGACCACTTCGTGTACGTGTTCGCCTCCGACGGTGACATCGAAGAGGGCATCAGCCACGAGGCCAGCGCGCTCGCCGGCCACCAGCAGCTCGGCAACCTGATCGTGCTGTACGACGACAACCACATCTCGATCGAGGACGACACCGCGGTCGCGCTCTCCGAGGACGTGGCCGCCCGCTACGCGGCCTACGGCTGGCACGTACAGAAGGTCGACTGGACCGGGTCGGGCGACGGGTACCACGAGGACGTCGAGGCGTTGCACACGGCGTACCAGGCCGCGCGGGCCGAGACCGGCAGGCCGTCGTTCATCGCGCTGCGTACGATCATCGGCTGGCCGGCGCCGAAGAAGCAGAACACCGGCAAGATCCACGGGACCGCGCTCGGCGCCGACGAGGCGGCGGCCACCAAACAGCTGCTCGGCTTCGACCCGGCCACCTCGTTCGCGGTGGCGCCGGACGTGCTGGCGCACGCTCGGGAGGTCGCCGAGCGGGGCGCCAAGGCCAGGGTCGAGTGGCAGACCGGCTTCGACGCCTGGGCGCAGTCCAACCCGGAGCGCAAGGCGCTGTTCGACCGGCTCGCCGCTCGCCGGCTGCCCGCGGGCTGGACGGACGCGTTGCCGCGGTTCGATGCCGACCCCAAGGGCATCGCCACCCGGAAAGCGTCCGGCGAGGTGTTGAACGCGCTCGCGGCTCCGCTGCCGGAGCTGTGGGGCGGCTCGGCGGACCTGGCGGACAGCAACAACACCACCATGAAGGGCGAGCCGTCGTTCCTGCCGGTCGAGCACTCCACCAAGGAGTTCGCCGGCAACCCGTACGGCCGGACCCTGCACTTCGGGGTACGCGAGCACGCGATGGGCGCGATCTGCAACGGGATCGCGCTGCACGGCTGCACCCGCCCGTACGGCGGGACGTTCCTGGTGTTCAGCGACTACATGCGCCCGGCGGTACGGCTGGCCGCGCTGATGAAGCTGCCGGTCACGTACGTGTGGACGCACGACTCGATCGGGCTCGGCGAGGACGGGCCGACCCACCAGCCGATCGAGCACCTGGCCGCGCTGCGCGCCATCCCCGGGCTGGACGTGGTACGCCCCGCCGACGCCAACGAGACGGTGCTCGCCTGGCGGCAGGCGCTGGAACACACCGACCGCCCCACCGCCCTGTGCCTGACCCGGCAGAACCTGCCGGTGCTGGACCCGGCCCAGGTGGCCGGCGTGACCCGCGGCGGGTACGTGCTCCAGGACTCCGATGGCGCGCCGCAGGTGATCCTGATCGGCACCGGCAGCGAGGTGCAGCTCGCCCTCGCCGCCGCCGAACAGCTCGCCGGGGCCGGCGTCGCCGCCCGCGTGGTGTCCATGCCCTGCCGGGAGTGGTTCGACGCGCAGGACGAGGGGTACCGCAATGAGGTGCTGCCGCCCGCCGTACGGGCACGGGTGTCGGTCGAAGCCGGCATCGCGATGCCGTGGCGGGACCTGATCGGCGACGCCGGTGAGCACGTCGGGACCGAGCACTTCGGCGCCAGCGCGCCGTACCAGGTGTTGTTCGAGCAGTTCGGCATCACCGCCGAGGCGGTCGTGGCGGCGGCGCGGCGCAGCATCGAGAAGGCCGAACACAAGGAGACGCGATGACCGACCGACTTGCTGAGCTGTCCGCCGCCGGGGTCGCGGTGTGGCTGGACGACCTGTCCCGGCAACGGCTGGCCAGCGGCAACCTCGACCAGCTGCGGCGCGAGAAGCACGTGGTCGGGGTGACCACCAACCCGACGATCTTCGCCACGGCGCTCGCCGACTCCGACGACTACGCCGACCAACTGCACGACCTGGCGGTACGCGGCCTCGGTGTGGAGGAGACGGCGCGGCTGCTCACCACGTACGACGTGCGCTGGGCGTGCGATGTGATGCGGCCGGCGTACGACGCCAGCGGCGGGGTCGACGGGCGAGTGTCGATCGAGGTCGACCCGCGGTTGGCCCACGACACCGACCAGACCGTCGCCGAGGCGAAGGGGCTGTGGTGGCTGGTGGACCGCCCGAACCTGTTCGTCAAGATCCCGGCCACCAAGGCGGGGCTGCCGGCGATCACCCGTACCCTCGCCGAAGGGATCAGCGTCAACGTCACGCTGATCTTCAGCCTGGACCGGTACGACGCGGTGATGGACGCCTTCCTCGCCGGGCTGGAGCAGGCGAAGGCCAACGGGCACGACCTGTCCGTGATCGGCTCGGTCGGGTCGTTCTTCGTCTCCCGGGTGGACTCCGAGATCGACAAGCGGCTCGACAAGCTCGGCGGCCCGGCCACCCAGCTGAAGGGCAAGGCGGCGATCGCGAACGCGCGGCTGGCGTACCAACGCTATGAAAAGGTCTTCTCCTCCGACCGCTGGCAGGCGCTGGCCGACGCCGGCGCCCGGCCGCAGCGCCCGCTGTGGGCCTCCACCAGCACCAAGAACCCGGAGTACCGCGACGTGATGTACGTCGAGGAGCTGATCGCGCCGGGGATCGTGAACACCATGCCGGCGCCGACCATCGAGGCGTACGCCGACCACGGCGAGACCCAGCCCGACACCGTGACCGGCGGGTACGCCGACGCGCAGCAGGTGATGGACGACCTGACCGCCGCCGGCGTCGACCTGGACGACGTGGTCGAGGTGCTGGAGCGCGAGGGCGTGGAGAAGTTCGCGACCAGCTGGCAGGAGCTGCTCGACACCGTCAAGCAGCAGCTGGACGCCGCAAAGCCGGCGTAACGGCCCCACATGCGGCCGCAGATGCGGCGCGGGCGCCGCACCGCCGCCGCTCAGCTACGGCCGCGCCAGCTCCGGTAGCGGTTGACCAGCTGCTGCGTCGACGGGTCGAGCTCGCCGCCCTGCGACGGCTCCTCGGTCAGGGCCGGGGCGAGCTGTCTCGCGGTGGCCTTGCCCAGCTCGACGCCCCACTGGTCGAACGAGTCGAGACCCCAGATCACGCCCTCGGTGAACACGATGTGCTCGTACAGGGCGATCAGCTGACCCAGCACCGACGGGGTCAGCCGGGCCGCCAGGATCGTGGTGCTGGGGCGGTTGCCGGGCATCACCCGGTGCGGCACCACCGCCGGGTCGACACCCTGGGCGGCGATCTCCTCGGCGGTCTGCCCGAACGCCAGCACCGCCGGCTGGGCCAGCAGGTTGGCGGCCAGCAGATCGTGCATGCCGTCGATGTCGTGGGCCGGCTCAGCGAACCCGATGAAGTCCGCCGGGATCAGCCAGGTGCCCTGGTGCAGCAGCTGGTAGAAGGCGTGCTGGCCGTTGGTGCCGGGCTCGCCCCAGTAGATCTCGCCGGTGGTGGCGCCGACCGCGGAGCCGTCGGCGCGTACGGATTTGCCGTTGCTCTCCATGGTCAGCTGCTGCAGGTACGCCGGGAACCGGCTCAGGTACGTGCTGTACGGCAGCACCGCCTTCGACTGCGCCCCCAGGAAACCGCTGTACCAGACCCCGAGCAGCCCCAGCAGCGCCGGCAGGTTGTGCTCCAGGGGCGTCGTACGGAAGTGGCGGTCGACGGCGTGGAAGCCGGCGAGGAACTCCGCGAACCGCTCCCGCCCGATGGCGCACATCACCGACAGCCCGACCGCGGAGTCGACCGAGTAGCGGCCGCCCACCCAGTCCCAGAAGCCGAACATGTTGCCGGTGTCGATGCCGAACTCGGCCACCTTCTCGGCGTTGGTCGATACCGCGACGAAGTGCTTCGCGACCGCCTCGGAGCCGGCGGCGAGCCCGTCCAACAGCCACTGCCGGGCGGCGGTGGCGTTGGTGAGCGTCTCCAGCGTGGTGAACGTCTTCGACACGATCACGAACAGGGTCTCGGCGGGATCCAGGTCGCGGGTCGCTTCGTACAGGTCGGCGGGGTCGATGTTGGAGACGTACCGGCAGCTGATCCCGGCGCCGGCGTACGGCAGCAGCGCCTGGTACACCATCGCCGGCCCCAGGTCCGAACCGCCGATCCCGATGTTGACCACGGTGCGGATCCGCTTCCCGGTGGCGCCGGTCCACTCCCCCGACCGCAGCCGGTCGGTGAACTCCCCCATCGCGCCCAGCACGGCGTGGACGTCGGTCACCACGTCCTGCCCGTCGACTGTCAGGGTTGCGTCCCGCGGCAGCCGCAACGCGGTGTGCAGCACCGCCCGGTCCTCGCTGGTGTTGATGTGCTCGCCGGCGAACATCGCCTCGATCCGCTCGGCGAGCCCGGCCCGCTGCGCCAGCGCCACCAGCAGCCGCAGCGTCTCGGCGTCGATACGGTGCTTGGAGTAGTCGACGTACAGGTCGGCGAGCTGGCCGGCGTACCTGGTGGCGCGGTCGGGGTCGTCGGCGAAGAGCTGCCGCAGGTGCACCGGCCCGATCTGGTCGCGGTGCGCCAGCAGCGCCTTCCACTCCGGCGTCGCCGCAATCTCGGTCATCGAACCGTCCCCTCGTGTGCCGTCTCCGTACCACCGCCGAACCCGGACAATCACCCTAGCCGGGCGGGCCGGCGCGGCCGCGGCATGCTGCCACCGGCCACGTCCTAAGGTGGGCTTGTGACCTTGGCGTGTACGCGCCACCGGCACCGGGAAGGATCAGTCTGTGACGCGAGGCCTCGCCAATCCACTCCGGGATCCGCAGGACCGCCGGCTCCCCCGTATCCCCGACCCGTGCGCGCTGGTGATCTTCGGTGTCACCGGCGACCTGTCCCGCAAGAAGCTGATCCCGGCGGTGTACGACCTCGCCAACCGCGGCCTGCTGCCACCCGGGTTCGTGGTGCTCGGCTTCGCCCGGCGGGACTGGGGCGACGGCGACTTCGAGGACCTGGCCCGCAAGGCCGCTCAGGAGCACTCCCGTACGCCGTGGCGCGACGAGGTGTGGGCCCGGCTGGCCGGCAACATCAAGTTCGTCGGCGGGTCGTTCGAAGACGACACGGCGTTCGACAACCTGGCGGCCCTGCTGGACCAGCTGCGCGACACCCACGGCATCCCGGGCAACGCGGCGTTCTACCTGTCGATCCCGCCGGCGGCGTTCCCCACCGTACTCAAGCAGCTGGAACGCACCGGGATGGCCGACAACGACCGGTCCGGCGGCTGGCGCCGGGTGGTGGTGGAGAAGCCGTTCGGCAGCGACGTACACACCGCGCGGGAGCTCAACGACCTGGTCGACGACGTGTTCACCGCCGGCGACGTGTTCCGGATCGACCACTACCTGGGCAAGGAGACGATCCAGAACCTGCTGGCGCTGCGGTTCGCGAACACACTGTTCGAGCCGGTGTGGAATTCGCACTACGTCGACTCGGTGCAGATCACGATGGCCGAGGACGTCGGGATCGGCGGCCGGGCCGGGTTCTACGACTCCGCCGGCGCCGCCCGCGACGTGCTGCAGAATCATCTGTTGCAGCTGCTCGCGCTGACCGCGATGGAGGAGCCGACCAGCTTCGACGCCGAGTCGATCCGTACCGAGAAGCTGAAGGTGCTGCGGGCGGTGACGATCCCGTCCGACGTGACCGCGTACGCGATCCGCGGCCAGTACGCCCAGGGCTGGGTGGCCGGTGCCCGGGTGCCCGGCTACCTGGAGGAGGAGAAGGTCCCGGCCGACTCCACCACGGAGACCTACGTGGCGGTACGCCTCGGCGTACAGAACCGCCGCTGGGCGCGGGTGCCGTTCTACATCCGTACCGGCAAGCGGCTTCCCCGCCGGGTCACCGAGATCGCGGTGCTGTTCAAGAAGGCGCCGCACCTGCCGTTCAAGCCCGCCGACGTGGAGTCGCTCGGGCACAACCAGCTGGTGATCCGGGTGCAGCCCGACGAGGGCGTCACCCTGAAGTTCGGCTCCAAGGTGCCCGGATCCGGGATGGAGGTCCGCGACATCTCGATGGACTTCCTGTACGGCGAGGCGTTCACCGAGTCCAGCCCGGAGGCGTACGAGCGGCTGGTGCTCGACGTACTGCTGGGCGACACGATGCTGTTCCCCACCGCCGCCGAGGTGCAGGCCAGCTGGCAGGTGGTCGACCCGCTCGAGGAACGCTGGGCGGGGACCACGCCGCACCCGTACCGGGCCGGCGAGTGGGGGCCGAAGGCCGCCGACGACATGCTCGCCGCCGACGGCGTGGTGTGGCGGCGTCCGTGAACATCGACGCGAAGGCCGGGAGGCTCACGTGGTAGCGCTCTGGGACACCACCGGCGGGGACGTGGTGAAGCGGCTGGCCGAGGAACGCCGCTCCGCCGGCGGCGTCACCAGCGGGCTGGCGCTGACCCTGATCGTGGTCACCGACGAGAAGCGGGTCGCCGACACCGAGGCGGCCGCCACCATCGCCGCGCAGCAGCACCCCACCCGGCTGCTGATCGTGGTACGCCGCAACGTGCTGGACGAGACCTCCCGGCTGGACGCCGAGGTGGTGGTCGGCGGCCGCCTCGGACCGTGCGAAGCGGTGGTGCTGCGGATGCAGGGCCGGCTCGCGCTGCACGCCGAGTCGGTGGCGTTGCCGCTGCTGGCGCCGGACGTACCGGTGGTGACCTGGTGGCACGGGCTGCCGCCGGAGCGGATCGCGTACGACCCGCTCGGGGTGGTGGCGGACCGCCGGATCACCGACGTGGCGGCCACGGACGAGCCGGCGGCGGCGCTGCGGCAGCGCGCCGCGGACTACGCGCCCGGCGACACCGACCTGGCGTGGACCCGGATCACCCCGTGGCGCACCCTGCTCGCGGGCGCCTTCGACGCCGGCCCCGCCACGCCCACCGCGGCCCGGATCGGCGCCCCCGCGGACGACCCCGGGGCGATGCTGCTCGCCGGCTGGCTGAAGGCCCGGCTCGGCGTGGCGCCGGAGATCACCGGCGCCGGCGACCACCTGCACGGTGTCGAGCTGGACTTCGCCGACGGCGGGCAGCTCGACCTGGAGTCGCAGGACGGCACCGCGAAGCTGCGGCGTACCGGGTTGCCGGACCGGGTGCTGCCGCTGCTGGACCGGGCGCTGGGCGAGCAGCTCGCCGAGGAGCTGGGCCGGCTGGACGCCGACCAGCCGTACGCCGAAGCGCTGGGCGCCGCCGCTGGGCTCCACGGGCTGGCCGAGCGTCCGACCCGGCGCGAGCACATCTGGCACGATCCGGCGCTCGCCGAGCGTCCCGAGACCCCGAAACGGCGTACCAAAGGAAAGAAATGATCGTGGTGCACGCCGAGCCGGCGCTGCTCGCGGAGGCGGTGGCGGCGCGGCTGCTCATCCGGTTGATCGACGCCCAGGCGGTACGCGGTGAGGCCTCCGTGGTGCTCACCGGCGGCCGGATCGCCGCCGCCCTGTACGCGGCGGTGGCCGCCAGCCCGGCGCGGGACGCCGTCGACTGGTCACGCGTGGACGTGTGGTGGGGCGACGAACGGTTCCTCCCGTACGGCGACCAGCAGCGCAACGAGACGCAGGCCCGGGCCGCGCTGCTGGACGCGCTGCCGCTGGACCCGGCGCGGGTGCACCCGATGCCGGCCTCCGACGGACCTTACGGCGACGACCCGGAGCCGGCCGCCGCGGCGTACGCCGAGCAGCTCGCCGCCGCGGGCCGCCCGAGCGAGAAGCAGCTGCCGCACGTCGACGTGCTGCTGCTGGGGGTGGGCGAAGACGGCCACGTCGCGTCGGTCTTCCCGGACTCTCCCGCCGCGGACGAAGCGCGCCGGGTCGCCGCGGTACGTGACAGCCCGAAGCCGCCGCCGGTACGGCTCACCCTCACCCTGCCGGCGATCAACAGCGCCGAGCAGGTGTGGCTGATCGCCGCCGGGGCCGACAAGGCACGGGCGGTCGCGGCCGCGCTGGCCGGAGCCGGCACGGTGCGGTTGCCGGCGGCCGCGGTACGGGGTGCGGAGCGCACGTTGTGGCTGCTCGACCGGGCCGCCGCCACCGGCGTCCGTCCCACCCTCCGCTGAGGG
>JBOGDF010000125.1:0-13976 GCA_050701635.1 Micromonosporaceae bacterium
GTACGGACCCGAGCCGCCCACCGGGCCGGCGTCAGCGCCACCCGGGCCGGCGTCAGCACCCGGGTCGATGCCGGCGCCACACGGGCTCGGGGCGCCGCCGGTCTCGCCCGCCGGGCAGCCGGCGTACCAGGGAAGCGGTTTGACCGCGGCGGACCTGCAGTTCAGCACCGAGCCGAAGCCCAGCGGCGGTGGGGTTTGGAAGATCATCGGCGCCGTGGTGGGCGTGCTGGCGCTGCTCGCCGCGGCCGGCGCCGGCGGATACTTCCTGCGCGGCCAGGGCGGCCCCGACAAGCCCCCACCGAAGAACACCGCCACGGTCGCCACCGCCGCCGAGATCCAGAAGAAGCTGGAGAGTACGGGCTTCGAGTGCGGCCAGGCGTACGCCAAGCCGGTCGGCGTCGACCTCTGCTTCCGGGAGGACGCGGACTTCGTCGAGACCGTGGGGTTCCAGCTGCTGGACCCGCAGCGCACCAGCTGGCTCAAGCTGCGGGTGGAGGCGACGCATCCCAGCAAGAAGCCGGTCAAGCCGCGCGCCCTGGAGCTGTTCGGCCAGGTGCTGAGCTCCGCGCTGCCGAAGGCGGACGCCGAGATCGCCAGCCAGTGGCTGTCCGGCAACCTGCCCGAGGACTACGAGAAGAACGAATACCTCACCCACGAAGCCGGCGGGGCGCGGCTGCAGCTGCTGCCGCGTACCAAGAAATCTGCTCTGCTGTGGGTACGCCTCACCGGCGGCTCCTACCAGTCGGTGGGCGAGCCGGCGCTGCCCGCCGAGTCGTCGGACACGCTGGAGAAGCACTACAAGGCCGAAGGTTTCACCTGCCGCGCCAGCGAGGGCGGGTCGTCGTGCGAGAAGAAGGCCGACGCCGGCACCACCGTGGTCACGTACCGGGTGACCGACAAGAAAGTCGCGGCGGTACGCCTCACCGTCACCCCCACCGGCAAGCTGAACGAGGTGACCGACACCGCCAAGCAGGAGGCGGTCACGCTGCTCGGGCTGATGCTGCACGGCAAGCCGCTCAACGAGGCCACCGCATGGCTGGAGGGTGGCTTCGACGGCAAGGTGCACCACGCCGTAGTGTCCGGGCTGGAAGTACGGGTGGCGCCCGTGGAGAGCCCGTCGGAGGGGTCGTCCCGCTACGAGGTGGACGTACGACCGGCATCGTGGTGAGCCCGGCGCCCGTCGCAGGAAGGCTGGCGCTGTGAAGCTCGACGAGCTGACGGACGTGACGTACCAGGTCGCCGACGGCGGGGTCGCGGTGATCACGATCAACCGGCCGGACCGGATGAACTCCTTCCGGGGCCGTACGGTCGACGAGCTGATCACCGCGTTCAAGACCGCCTGGGGTTCGCGCGATGTGGCGTGCGTGATCCTCACCGGGGCCGGCGAGCGGGCGTTCTGTGCAGGCGGCGACGTCAAGGAGCGGGCCGAGACCGGCGGCTACGGCGAGACCGAGTGGGGCACCTTCGAGATCGAGCGGCTGCACCGGATCATCCGGGACGTCCCGAAGCCGGTGATCGCCGCGGTGAACGGTGTCGCCGTCGGGGGCGGCCACGTGCTGCACGTGCTGTGCGACCTGTCGATCGCCGCCGAGCACGCCCGGTTCGGGCAGAGCGGTCCCCGGGTGGGCAGCTTCGACGCGGGGTTCGGGTCGGCTTACCTGGCGCGGGTGATCGGCGAGAAGCGGGCCCGCCAGATGTGGTTCCTGCTGGACCTGGTCGACGCGCCGACCGCCGAACGCTGGGGGCTGGTGAACGCCGTGGTGCCGGCTGGGGAGCTGCTCCCCACCGCGCTGGCCTGGGGGCGGAAGATCGCGTCGTACTCGCCGACGGCGCTGCGGTTCCTGAAGCACTCGTTCAACGCCGACACCGACCACCAGGCCGGGCTCTCCCACCTGGCGTTCGACGGGCTGGAGATCTTCAGCCACACCGAGGAGGCCGCCGAGGGCGCGACGGCGTTCGCCGAGAAACGTACGCCCGACTTCGGCCGCTTCCGCTAGGGTCTGTCCTGTGGATCTTGGTCGAGCGAGACAGGTGTCAGGCGGCGGTCCGGCAAGGCGGAGGTTCGTCCGAATACCGGTGTTGTATTCGGACGGTTCTCCAACGCCGCCGGTCGTCGTCTGGCACCTGTCGCAGCCGACTGAAGATCCGCAGGACAGGCCCTAGCCCGCCGGGCCGTCGTCCGGCCAGTCAGCCGGGCCGTCATCTGGCCAGCCCGCCACCTCTCACTCCTGTCTGGCTGGCGACAAGATTCACTGACTCTGCGCCTGTTGGCCGATTCCTACAAGGATGGCCATTCGTACGATGCCGCCCCGTCCCCGCATGACGCTACGTTCGGTGCCCTCACCACGACATTGTGTTGTGATCCTGGGAGGCGATCGCCGATGTCTCGACTCCGTACGACCTGGTCCTGGGCGCTGGTGACAGCGCTGGTCATCCCGCTCGCCGCGATCGCGGCAACACCGAGCCCAGCGGCGGCCGCCGGTGACGGCATCGACACCATCGGCGTCGTACGCGACGGCCAGTGGTACCTGTCCAACAGCTTCGGCGGCGCCGCCGACCACGTCTTCGGGTACGGCAATCCAGGCGACGCCGTGGTCGTGGGCGACTGGAACGGCGACGGCATCGACACCCCGGGCGTGTTCCGGGGCGGCTCCTGGTATCTCAGCAATGGCTACGACGGCAGCGTCGCCCACGCCTTCAGCTACGGCGTCAGCGGCGACGTTCCGGTGGCCGGCGACTGGAACGGCGACGGCATCGACACCGTCGGGGTGTTCCGTGGCGACACCTGGTATCTGAGCGACTCCCACGGCGGCGGCGCGAACTACGTCTTCGCGTACGGGGTCTCCGGCGACCGGCCGGTGACCGGCGACTGGAACGGCGACGGCCGCGACACCATCGGCGTGATGCGCGGCGACGCGTGGTACCTGTCCGACAGCTTCGGAGGGGTCGGCGACTACATCTTCAGCTACGGCATCGCGGGCGACCTCCCGGTCACCGGTGACTGGAACAACGACGGCCGCGACACCATCGGGGTGGTACGCAACGCGAGCTGGTTCCTCAGCGACAGCTTCGGCGGCACCGGCGACCACAACTTCGTGTACGGCACCGCCGGCGACATTCCGGTCGCCGGCGACTGGGACGGCGGTACGCCACCGCCCCCGCCGCCACCTCCACCGCCGTCGAACTGCCCGTACAACGCGCGGGTGATCACGTACAACCCGAATGGTTGGACCACCCTGCTCGACGCGTTCGCGGCCAACCCCACACCGTGCGCGGACTACTACATCACCCTGCCGGCGATCGTCACCAACGACTCGAACAGCAAGCTCTACCCGCGGGGCGGGGCGGCGGTGACCAACGTGCGCGCCAAGGGCGGCAACTTCCACCCGGTCGCCGAGTTCCACTACAACAAGTGGGCGGCGGTCAGCGGGATGACCTGGTATCAGAAGGGCGTCGAGTTCCGGCGCCGGATGAACGCCGCCGGCTACGACCAGACCCGCCAGGAAACCTGGGCGATCAACGAGCTGCCATCGACGGTGCGAACCGATCCGGCGGTACGCCAGAACGTCCGCGACCTGGTCCGCGGCCTCTACCAGGGCCCCGACGGGGTCGGGCTCGGTGGCGCCGTGTTCGTGATCAACTTCGGGCACACGACGACGTACCTGCCGGTCTACAAGGGCAACATGAAGGACTGGACGCTGGACAGCGCCTTCTGGTCGACGATGAACTCGTACGTACGGTGGTGGGGGCAGGAGACGTACACCAGCTGCTCCGTGACCTGCGTGCCCGGTGCGAGCATCGGCGAGAAGTCGCAGTACGTCAACGACTTCATCGAGCACCCGGCTCGGCTGGCGTTCGCCGGCCCGACCGGCGCCGGGGCGGCACGGTCGTTCTTCAACGAGAGCTACATGCCGCTGATGACGGCGTACTGGAAGAGCTCCACGTACGGCGGCACCAACCTGCCGCTGGACACCATGAAGAAGCTGGTCAGCCTGCAGACGTACGCCGCCCGGGCCTGGGCCGGCAGCCACGTCTACCCGGACGGGCGGATCGCGTTCGCGTGGAACGAGGCGGTGTCCGACCCGGCCGGCGCCCAGGAGCTCGCGACCCGGCTCGCCGCAGCGATCGCCGGCGCGTACGGCGACGGCGGCACCGCGTCCCGGGCGTGCAGTCCGAGCGGCGCGTTCACCTGGTGCAACCCGGAGCTGTCCGGCGCGAACTTCAACCCCGCATGGCAGACCTTCGCCACCTGGTAGCCCGCCCTTTCATGATCATGGGGCCCACGACGTAGTCATGACTACATGAAGGGCCCCATGATCATGGGTGGGGCCGGGGCGGCGGCGGCAACCGTCACAGGTATGAGTAAGGATGGGGTGCATGACCGACGGACCACGCGAGAAGACCGACGACGACGAGCCGCGTACCCAGACCGTGGTGGTGGTGGTGGGGCCCGACGGGCGACCGGTCGGCACCGTGGCGGTCGACCCCCAGGCTGAGGACAACGACGATCTGGAGGGCGACCCGTCGCGGCTGGTGGAGCAGCCGGCCAAGGTGATGCGCATCGGCAGCATGATCAAACAGCTGCTCGAGGAGGTACGCGCGGCGCCCCTCGACGAGGCCGGCCGCAACCGGCTCAAGGAGATCCACAAGCGCTCCATCCACGAGCTCGAGGACGGGCTGGCGCCGGAGCTGCGCGAGGAGCTGGAACGGCTCTCGCTGCCGTTCACCGAAGGGGACACCCCCAGCGAGCCGGAGCTGCGGATCGCGCAGGCGCAGCTGGTGGGCTGGCTGGAAGGGCTGTTCCACGGCATGCAGGCCGCCCTGGTGGCGCAGCAGATGGCGGCCCGGGCGCAGCTGGAGCAGATGCGGCGCGGCGTACCGGCGATCACGTCGGGGCCGCACGCCGACCTGGGTCACCCGGGCAAGCCCGGCGAGGAGCCGGGCCACAGCACCGGCCAGTACCTGTAGCGATTGTTCCGACTGGGCACCGGCCGGAGGTGATCGCCATGCCGGGCGGCTGACGTAAGAACCTCACAAGAGTCTCGTAAGAATCTCTGGCCCCGCACGTGCATAGCGTCGGCGTGACGGGCTATCGAGCCCGCCTGGCAGTCACAGGAGGGATCGTCATGAGACTACGTGCGCTGCTATCCGTACCGTTTCTGATGCTTGCGCTGGTCGCGTTGCCGTCGACCGCGCACGCGGACACTCCGCCGTTCGTGTTCCCGGACGGCTGCTGTTACCTCGACGGCGCAGTGGTGCGTACGGTCGTACCGCCCGCCGCCACCCCGAACACCGGCCGTGACGACTTCTACGCGATCATGGGCGGCGTCGCCGGACAGAAGGGTGTGGTCGCCGTCGGCCCCGGCTCGCCGGGATACCACGGCGGTGACTGGAAGTTCTTCGCGGTGACCTGGAACGTCGCGCCGCATCTGCTCACCTCCGACGACGCGGTGCTCGCAGCCGCGGCGGCGGGCGACGTCACTATCACTCGCGTACCGGAGAACGACTTCCTCTGCCCGATCCAACGCTGACTCGCGACCCGACGGCGGGTGACCCTCCACGGTCACCCGCCGTCGCGGATCGGCCGCCACCCTCCGTCAGTACGCGGCGTCGAGGTGGGCGCGCTGCTCGGCGGTCAGCTCCAGGTCGACCGCGGCGAGGCTCTCCTCAAGCTGCGCCACCGAGGACGCGCCGACCAGCGGGATGATCGGGACCTCCCCGCCGATCAGCCACGACAGCACCACCTGGTTCGGGGTCGCGCCGGTCTGCTTCGCCACGTCCCGCAGCGCCGCGAGCCGGGTTGCCGTGCCGCCGTGGTCGTACTCCGGGGAGAGTGGTTTGTCTTCCCGGGTGTACGCACCACCCAGCAGCGGCGAGTACGCCACCAGCGCCAACTCCGGCGTCTCCCGCAGGTAACTGAGCACATCGCCACCGGCCACCCCGATGTTGCCGTCCAGGGAACGCCGGCTCGGCGCGTCCGTACGCGGCCGCAGGTAGCTGTGGTGGTACTGCAGCACCTCGTACCCGGGGCGCCCGGCGGCCGCGGCCAGCGCGCGGGCCCGCTCCACCCGCCAGCTCCAGTGGTTGCTGACCCCGAGCAGCCCGACCGTGCCCTCGGCGACCAGCTCGGCGAAGCCTTCGACGGTCTCGGCCAGCGGCACCGACAGGTCTTCGATGTGGGCGTACAGCAGGTCGAGCGCGCCGACGCCGAGACGTTCCGCGCTGCGCGCCGCGGACTCCCGGATCGTCTTCGCGGACAGCCCGTCGAGGTTGTTGGAGTCCATCGCGTCGGCGAAGCTGATGCCCGGCCGCACCGGCTGGGCGCCCAGCTTGGTGGCGATCACGAGCTCGTCGCCGACCCCGCGGTCGCGGCGCCACCGGCCGAGCAGCTCCTCGCTCTCGCCGCCCTGGGTCTGGTTGACCCAGAACGCGTAGTTGTTGGAGGTGTCGACGAACGTACCGCCGGCGGCGGCGTACCGGTCGAGGATGGCGTACGACGTCGGCTCGTCCACGGTGGTGCCGAACGTCATCGCGCCCAGGCTCAGCACGCTGACCTCGCGGCGGGTGGCCGGGTCGGTGCCGATGGTGCGGTACTTCATGTGCGGGTCCCCTCGTTCGAGTCACTGCGCCGGAGTCTGCAACCTGGAGCGCGCTCCAGGTCAAGAGCCGGTTATTCCGTGGTACGGGCGAGCCCGGCGCCGTAGGGTCCGCGGGATGATTCGATTCCCCTCGTACGACGGCACCCAGCTCGCCTACCACCAACGCGGCGCCGGTACGCCGCTGATCTGCGTACCGGGGGGGCCGGGCTGCGCGTCGGCGTACCTGGGCGACCTGGGTGGGCTGTCCGCACGGCGTCAGCTGATCCAGCTCGACCCGCGCGGCACCGGCGATTCGGCCGTACCGGAGGATCCGGCGACGTACCAGTGCGTACGCCAGGTCGACGACGTCGAGGCGCTACGACTCCACCTCGAGCTGGAGCAGATCGACCTGCTCGGGCACTCCGCGTCGGCCAACATAGCGATGCTGTACGCCGCCCGCCACCCCGACCGGGTACGCCGCCTGGTGCTGGTGACGCCGAGCTGGCGCGCCACCGAGCTGGAGTTCGACCACGAGCAGTGGTACGCCGCGATGCGGCGCCGCGCCGATGAGCCGTGGTTCGCCGAGGCGTTCGCGGCGATCCAGCGCGGCGAAACCGGCGAGCTGACCCCCGAGGACACCCGCCTCGCGGCACCGCTGTTCTACGGCAAGTGGGACGCCGACGCGGCCGCCCACGACGCCCTCACCAAATCCGTACGGGTGCCCGCCGCCCGGGACGGCTTCGGCGCCGGAGACGACGCGTACGGGGATCCGTCGCGGCTCGCCGACGACCTGCGGCGGCTGGCCGCGCCCGTACTGGTGCTCGGCGGCGAGCTGGACCCGGCCCCGACCGCGCGGTTGGTCAAGGAGTTGGCGGCGCTGTTCCCGCAGGCCACGGCGGTGCAGCAGCCCGGCGCCGGCCACTCCCCCTGGATCGACGACCCGACCGCCTTCGCGTCCACAGTGGACGAGTTCCTGAAGTAGTACGCGAAGAGTCTCGAACGTGTCTGGCGGGCGTCGTACCCGGTCAACTCAGATCGAGCAGCGCACAGCACGTAGCGACGACCAGAGCGGTGTCCTCCAGGTTCGGAAGCACCGCATCCGCACCCGCCGCGCGCAACTCATCCTGGTGGTAGCCGCCGGTGGCGACGCCGAGCACCAACGCGCCACCGGCCAACCCGGCCTGTACGTCCCGCGTCGTGTCACCGATGAGCAGCGTCGACGCCCGCTCGAAGCTGGATCCGTATTTCGCGCCTGCCTTCTGCTGCGCGATCGCGACCAATTGAGACCTGACGACGTGATCCGACCCGTAACCGCCGACGTCCAGATCCAGGAGTTCGTCCAGGTGAAACGCGGCCAGCTTGACCCGCGTTGTACGCGATGTTTCCGGTCAATGCGGATTGCACCACTCCAGCCAAGCCGTCCAGCGCCGCGATGGCTTTCGCCGCGCCCGGCAAGGCAAATCCTCGCTCGCGAAGGACACCCGCATTGTTGTCCATAGCGACGGCGAGCGCGTCGAACAGCACCTTCTCGTCAGGTGGCTGGCCTTCAATGCCATTCGCGGCGAAGAACTCGCGCATGATCTGCCCGTCGGTCCGCCCGTCCGTAGCGGGCCGAACCAGCGGCGGACGGCCCACCAGCATGTCGAACGCCAGGGCGTACGTTGCTTTGCTGACGCCCGAGTTCTCGATCAGCGTGTGGTCGACGTCCCAGAGGACGAGCGCCTTCCTCGCCGTCATGGACCCAACAGTCCTTCCAGGTGTACGGCGACGCCGTCGTCGGCGTGGGAGAGCGTCACCTCGTCGGCCGCCTCGAGCAGCGACGGATGGGCGTTCGCCACCGCCACTCCGCGCCCGGCCCAGGCGAACATCGGTACGTCGTTCGGCATGTCCCCGTACGCCACCACGTCGGCCGGCGAGATGCCGTGGAGCTCGGCGTACCAGGCGAGGCCGCTGGCCTTGGTGACGCCGACGGCGGAGATCTCCACCAGTGCGGACTTCGACGAGCTGGTCACCTGCGCGGTGCCGTCGAGCAGCTTCGTACACCGGGAAAGGAATTCATCCGGTACGGCGTCGGCGCAGCGAGCCAGCAGCTTCACCACCGGGGTCTCGCGCAGCGACGTCAACGGCACGATCCGGCGGTCGATGTCGTCGGCGATCGACGGCCACTCCGGCTCGCTCAGCATCGCGCGGCCGTGGTCGATCTCGACCGCGAACACCACCTCGGGCAGCTCCCGCCGCAGCGCGTCGATCACCTCGCCGACCACGCCGGGGCCGAGCGGAGTGTGGGCGAGCACCTCGTCGGTGTCGGGGTCGTAGACCACGCCGCCGTTGGCGCAGATCACGGGGCCGCGTACCCCCGTCTGGAAAAGCACTTCGGGCAGCCACCGGACCGGCCGGCCGGTCACCATCACGAACCGGATGCCGGCGGCCGCCACCGCGTCCAGCGCCGCGACGGTACGCGGGCTCACTGTGGCGGCAGGCCCGAGCAGCGTGCCGTCGAGGTCCGAGGCGATCAGCGCGGGAGTCACCTGTCGAGTCTGCCGGGGGAAACCGGCGCAGACCCGTACCGAGTGGGCAACACCACGCCGCCTCGGGCTCGGCTGCTGTGACGCCGCTGTTACGTTCCAGTGACGCGATTGCGGCAATCCAGGGCGAGGGTGACGGCCAACACCACCGAGCTGGAGGCCCCCATGATCACGCTGATTGTCGTATCCGCCCTGGTCATGACGCCGGTCAGCGTGCTGCCCGCGCCCGAGGTGGACGCGGCGCCGGACCCGGTGCTGGTACGCGGATCCACGTTCTACCTGCGCGACAGCCTCAGCTCGGGCGAGGCCACCAGCAGCTTCAGCTTCGGCAGCCCGGACGACCATCCGGTGTTCGGAGACTGGAACGGCGACGGTACGGCGACCGTCGGAGCCGTACACGGGAACGTCTGGTCGCTGCGGGACAGCAACAGCGCCGGCGCCGCCACGTACACCTTCTCGTACGGGCGGGCCGGCGACATCCCGGTGGTCGGCGACTGGGACGGCGACGGCGACACCACCCCCGGGGTGGTACGCGGCAGCACCTGGTATCTGCGCAACTCCAACTCCGCCGGCGCCAGCAGCATCGAGCTGAGCTACGGACGGCGCTCCGACCGGGTCGTCGCCGGGGACTGGGACGGCGACGGCGACACCACGCCGGGCGTCGTCCGCGGCAACCTCTGGTATCTGCGCAACGCCAACTCCGGCGGCGCCGCGCACCTGTCCTTCGGCTACGGCCGGCCCAGCGACCGGCCGGTCACCGGCGACTGGGACGCCGACGGCGACACCACCCCCGGGGTGGTACGCGGTAACAACTGGCTGCTGCGCAACGCCAACTCCGAGGGCGCGGCGACGACCAGCTTCTTCTACGGGCGGGGCTGCGACGTACAGCTGTCGAGCAGCCAGTCCCTGGTACGCGACCGCGGCGGCCAGCCCGCCAAGTCGTCCCAGCTCGGTCGCCACCTGACCACGCTGCCGACCACCAGCAAGGTGGTCGCGCTGACCTTCGACGCCGGCGCCAACGCCAACGGTGTCGCCTCGATTATGTCCACACTGGACACTTACTGCGTACCGGCAACGTTCTTCCTGACCGGGGCGTTCAGCCGTACCTACCCGAACCAGGCTCTGGCGATCGGGCGGCGCTACCCGGTCGCGAACCACACCAACACCCACCCCGCGCTGACGACCCTGTCCGACAGCGCGGTACGCGCCCAGCTGCGCGACGCCGAAGCCTCGATCCTCAGCGCCACCCGGTACGACCCGCGCCCGATGTTCCGCTTCCCGTACGGGGACACCGACGCGCGCACGCTGTCCCTGGTGAACTCGCTCGGGTACGTCTCGCTGTGGTGGACCGTCGACACGCTCGGCTGGAAGGGCACCTCGGGCGGGCAGAGCGTGAGCACCGTGGTGCAGCGCGTGGTGAATACCCTGCAGCCGGGTCAGATCGTGCTGCTGCACGTCGGCTCGAACCCGGACGACGGCTCCACCCTGGACGCCGACGCGCTGCCGACCATCATCACCGAGCTGCGCGAGCGCGGCTACAGCTTCGTGACCGTACCGCCGTACATGTGAGCGACTCGCGTCATGCCGCAGCTTGGTCGAGCAGCCGGGCCAGGTAGCGGGCGACGCCGTCGTCGTCGTTGGAGTCGGTGACGTCGTCGGCGACCGCGAGCAGCTCTTTGTGGGCGTTCGCCACCGCCACCCCGCGCCCCGCCCAGGCGAACATCGGTACGTCGTTCGGCATGTCCCCGAACACCAGCACGTCCCGCGCCGGGATCCGCAGCGCGGCGGCGACCACCGCCAGCCCGGTCCCCTTGTCGACCCCGGGCGGGCACAGCTCCACGAACCCCAGCCCGGCGTGCGTCGCGCCGCACAGCTGCGGGGGCACCACCCGCCGTGCCACGTCCAGCAGGTCGTCGGAGCTCAGCTCGGGAGCACGTACAAAAGCCTTCAGCAGTGGTACGCCGAGCGCATCGGCCCGGGTACGTACCTCGAACGGCGCCGGGTACGGCCAACGCACCCCCGCCTCGCCCCACAGCGGTGCGCCGGGGTGGTCGAGCGCCTCGGTGACCAGCTGCAAAGGGCCGGTCTCGACCTCCATCAGGCGTACCGCCTCGGCGGCGGCCGCGCCCGGCATCCGGTCGCTGCGCAGCACCCGGGGCGGCCCGCCGTGGTCGAGGTCGACCACGTGGGCGCCCTGCGAGAACACCAGGAAGTGCGCGGCGGGGACGTGCTCGGCGCACAGAGCGATCAGGCGCGGGCCCCGGCCGGTGATGCCGACCACGGTGACGCCGGCGTCGCGTACCCGCCGAAGGGTTTCCGCGGTGTACGCGCTGACGGTGTAGTCCTCGCGTACCAGCGTGCCGTCCAGGTCGGTGGCGACCAACCTGGGCAGCCCTGCCCGCCGCGGCCGTCGCGGCCGTGCCCTGCCGTTTACCCGAACCACTTCTCCAGTACGCATGCCACGCCGTCCTCCTCTACGGACGCCGTGACCTCGTCGGCGGCGGCCTGCACCTCGGGTGGTGCCTGGCCCATCGCGACCGAGCGGCCGGCCCAGCTGAACATCGATACGTCGTTGCCGCCGTCTCCGATCACGAGCACCTCATCCGCCGCAACGCCGAGGTCCCGGGCGAGCAAGGCTACTCCGCTGGCCTTGCTTACGCCTGGTGCGGAGACGTCAACCCAGCCTGAATATCCGATTTCGTACGAGTAACGCTCCGTGTCCAGCGCCGCCGCGTCGATCCAGCTGGCCGCGACCTCGCAGCGGGTGTGCGCCGTCGGGATCGGTACGCCCGGCACCCGCCCCGACAGCCGGGTGGTCGGCACAGCGCCCAGCTCGGCCAGCTCGGCCTGCGCCAGGAACACCGACGGGAAGTCGCGCGGGAAGCTGGCGGTGTAGCGGTAGCCCTGCAGGCCGTACTCGACGGCGAAACCCGCGTCGGGGCGCGCGTCGGCGAGCGCGCGCAGCGCGGGACCCGGATCCATGAACCGCTGGTGTACGGGCCGGTGCGCGATCACGTCGTACACCACGGAGCCGTTGGAGCACACCATGCTGAGCGCCTCCGGCTCGTCCAGCGCCGGGGTCCGTCCGGCTTCTGCCAGAGAGCCTGGCGTGGCCGTCGCCGCGGCCGGGAGTCCCGGCTGGGCGGTGTCGGCGGCGATCGAGAGGCCTAGCGCCTCGGTGGTGGGCAGCGCGGCCCACACCGGGCGTCCCGTCGCGACGCTGACCGGCACCCCGGCGGCGATCGTCGCCTGTACGGCGCGCGCCACCCGCGCCGACGGCACCATCTGGTTGATCCCGACGGTGGTGCCGTCCAGGTCGAGCACCACCAGCCGCGGCTGCCAACCGTTACCGGTCACCGCCGCACCGGCTCGAGCACATCCTTGCCGACCAGGGGTTGCAGCGCCTTCGGCAGCTTCACCGAGCCGTCCGGCTGCTGGTGGTTCTCCAGGATCGCCACGATCCAGCGGGTGGTCGCGAGCGTGCCGTTCAGCGTGGCGGCGGTCTGCGTCTTGCCGGCGTCGTCGCGGTAGCGGATGTTGAGCCGGCGCGCCTGGAACGTGGTGCAGTTCGACGTGCTGGTCAGCTCGCGGTAGCGCTGCTGGCTGGGCACCCACGCCTCGCAGTCGTACTTGCGGGCGGCGCTGGACCCAAGGTCGCCGGCGGCAACGTCGATCACCCGGTACGGCAGCTCGACCTTCGCCAGCATCTCCTCTTCCCAGGCGAGCAGCCGCGCGTGCTCCGCGGCCGCCTCCTCCGGCTTGCAGTACGAGAACATCTCGACCTTGTCGAACTGGTGCACCCGGATGATGCCCCGTACGTCCTTGCCGTAGCTGCCGGCCTCGCGGCGGAAACAGGACGACCAGCCCGCGTACCGCTTCGGCTCGGCGAGGTCGAGCACCTCGTTGCTGTGGAAACCGGCGAGCGCGACCTCGCTGGTGCCGACCAGGAACAGGTCGTCGTTCGGCAGGTGGTAGACCTCGCTGGCGTGCGCGCCGAGGAAGCCGGTGCCCTCCATCGCCTCCGGGCGTACCAGCACCGGCGGGATCACCGGGGTGAAGCCGACCTCGACCGCCTGCTGGATCGCCAGCTGCAGCAGCGCCAGCTGCAGCAACGCGCCCTGCCCGGTGAGGAAGTAGAACCGCGCCCCCGACACCTTCGCGCCCCGCTCGGTGTCGATCGCACCGAGCAGCTCGCCCAGCTCGAGGTGGTCCTTCGGGTCGGTGAGCTCCGGCTTGTCGCCCACCTCGCGGAGCGTGACGAAGTCGTCCTCGCCGCCGGCGACCACGCCGTCCTGGACCAGGTTCGGCATCGCGTACTGCGCTCGCTTCAGCACCGCCTCGGCGTCGTTGACGGCCGCCTCGGCCGCCTTCACCTGCTGGGCCATTTCCTTGGTACGCGCCAGCAGCCGCTGCTTCTCCTCGCCCTGCGCCTTGGCGACCTGCTTGCCGTACTGCTTCTGCTCGGCGCGCAGCGACTCGAACCGGGCGACCGCCGCACGCCGGCTGGCGTCGGCGGACAGCAGGTCGTCGACGGCCGATTCGGGCTCGCCGCGCAACCGCTGGCTGGCACGGAACAGGTCAGGATCTTCGCGGAGCACACGCAGGTCAATCACGCTCCGAGCCTACCGGCCGGCGCCGCGTCCCCCACGCCGATATCAGCCCGCCTCCGGCGCCACCCCCAGCTCCAGCTCCAGCTCCAGCTCCAGCTCCAGCTCCAGCTCCAGCTCCAGCTCCGGCTCCGGCCCGTCTCCGGCTCCGGCCCGGCCCGGCCCGGCTCCGGCAACCAAGATCGTCGTTTCGGGAACGCAACGGCGATCAGCGCCGTTCCCGAAACGGCGATCATGCAAAGGTGCAGGCCGCACGCCGCGGCCGC
>JBOGDF010000126.1:0-13950 GCA_050701635.1 Micromonosporaceae bacterium
GGCGTACGGCGCGCGGTGAGCCGCTCCACGTCCGGCTCCGGCGCGGTCGGCTGCGCCGCTCGCCAGGCCGCGCCGGCCTCGGTCAGCCGGCGGTCCACGTCCTCGTTCATTCCGACACCTCCAGCAGTGGCCGCAGCCGCGCCCGAGCGTCGGCCAGGGTGGATTTGACCGTGCCCTCGGCACAGCCCATCACCGTGGCGGTCTGCGCCACGGTGAGTCCGACGAAGTAGTAGCAGTTGACGGCGAGACGCTGCTGGGGCGCGAGCCTGCGTACCGCCCGCTCCACGTCCAGCCACACCTCGGGGCGATCCGCCCGGGGGTCCGGCTCGTCGCTGAGTACGGCGATCGGCCGGCTGCGGCGTACCGCCTTGCGGGCCTGGTCGGCGGTGATCGCCAGCAGCCAGGTGATCGCGGTGCCGCGGGTCGGGTCGTACAGGTGGCGCTTCGCCCAGGCCCGCGCCAGCGCCTCCTGCACCACGTCGTCGCGGTCCCCGTACGGGGCCAGCCGGGCGGCCAGCAGTGTCATCGGGCGCAGGTGCGGGCGTACCCAGTCGGCGAACGCCGTAGGCTCGTCCGGCGCCGGCGCGGCAGGACCCCCGCTGACGGCCACAGCCTGCTCCCTCACGCCCGTCATACCTTGTCTACCCGCGGGAACCCGATCCGGTTGGGTCCGGCACTGCAACTGGGACGAGCCTCGCCACGAGGCGGTTCCCGACGCCGGCTCCCTCAGGTGATGCGCTCGATGATCAGCGGGCGGGGCGGCGGGGCCACCGGGGCGATCCCGATCGCGGCGTCCAGGGCCTCCAGCGCCGCAGGGAACCGGGACGCGTCGTCGGTACGCAGCTCCAGCACCGCGTCACCCGCCGACACCGGCTCGCCCTCCCGGCGCAGCAGCATCACGCCCGCGCCGGCCGACACCGGATCCTCCTTGCGCGCCCGGCCCGCACCCAGCCGCCACGCGGCGACGCCGACGGCGTACGCGTCGAGCCGGTCGACGAAGCCGTCGCTCGCCGCGCGTACCACCTCGGACTCGGGGGCCACCGGCAACGGCGCGGCAGGGTCTCCGCCCTGCGCGGCCACCATCCGGCGCCAGGCGTCCATCGCGGTGCCGTCCTTCAGGGCGTCCGCGGGGTCCGGGCCGTCGAGCCCGGCCAGCCGCAGCATCTCGCGGGCGAACTGTACGGTCAGCTCCACCACGTCGGGCGGGCCGCCGCCGGCGAGCACTTCCACCGACTCGGTGACCTCGACGGCGTTGCCGACGGCACGGCCCAGCGGAGTCTGCATGTCGGTGAGCAGCGCGGTCGCGGTGACGCCGTGGGCGCGGCCCAGGTCGACCATGGTGCGGGCCAGCTCGCGGGCCGGCGCCAGCTGCTTCATGAACGCGCCGGAGCCCACCTTCACGTCCAGCAGCAGCGCGGGCGTACCCTCGGCGATTTTCTTGCTCATGATCGAGCTGGCGATCAGCGGGATCGACTCGACGGTGCCGGTGACGTCGCGCAGCGCGTACAGCTTGCGGTCGGCGGGGGCGAGCGACTCGCTGGCGGCGCAGACCGCCGCGCCGACCTCTCGCAGCTGCGCGACGAACTCCGCGGAGCTCAGCCGGGTACGGAAGCCCGGGATCGCCTCCAGCTTGTCCAGGGTGCCGCCGGTGTGGCCGAGACCCCGCCCGGACAGCTGCGGTACGGCAATCCCGCACGCCGCGGCGAGCGGCGCCAGCGGCAGCGTGATCTTGTCGCCGACGCCACCCGTGGAGTGCTTGTCCACCAGCGGGGCGCCGACTCCGGAGAGGTCGAGCCGTTCCCCGGACGCGATCATCGCGGCCGTCCACCGGGCGATCTCCCGGCCGGTCATGCCGCGCAGCAGGATCGCCATCGCCAGCGCCGACATCTGCTCGTCGGCCACAACCCCCCGGGTGTACGCGTCGAGCACCCAGTCGATCTGCGGGTCCGACAGCTCGCCCCCGTCGCGCTTGGCGCGGATCACGTCGACCGCGGAGAACCGCTCGCTCATGGAGCGCTCATGGGGACGGGAGCGTTCATGGGGACGGGAGGCCGAACGCGCCGGGGAGCAGGTCGGCGAGCGTACGCGGGCCGTTGACGGTGTCCACCAGGCAGTCCGCGCCGCCGTGCTCAGCGATCAGCTGCCGGCACCGGCCGCACGAGGACAGCGGCTGCCCGCTGGCGTCCACACAGGACACCGCGACCAGCCGGCCGCCGCCGGAGGCGTGCAGCGCCGAGACCATGCCGCACTCGGCGCACAGCGTCAGGCCGTACGAGGCGTTCTCCACGTTGCAGCCGGAGACGATCCGGCCGTCGTCGACCAGCGCCGCCGCGCCCACCGGAAACTTCGAGTACGGCGCGTACGCCCGGCGCATCGCCTCCGTCGCCGCCTGGCGCAGCAGCGCCCAGTCGACCTCCACGCTCACCCCTTGACGTACGGCTTCCCGTCGGCGGCCGGGGGACGTACCCTCCCGACCAGCCCTGCCACCGCGAGAATAGTCGCGATGTACGGCGCCATCGCGAGGAACTGCGACGGGATCTCGCTGCCGATCCCGGACAGGTAGATCTGCAGCTGGTCGGCGAACCCGAACAGCACCGCCGCCGCGAGTGCCCCGGTCGGGCTGTAGCGACCGAAGATCATCGCGGCCAGCGCGATGAAGCCCTTGCCGTCGGTCATCACCTTGGTGAACTGCAGCCCGGAGCCGAGCGTGAACGAGGCGCCACCGATGCCGGCCACCAGACCGCCGGCCAGCACGCTCAGGTAGCGCACCCGGCGTACGTTGATCCCCACGGTGTCGGCGGCGGTGGGGTGTTCTCCGACGGCGCGTACCCGCATCCCCCACCGGGTGTGGAACAGCGACAGGTGCACCACGACCACCAGCGCGAACGCCAGGTAGACGATGACGTTGGCGTCGAACAGCACCGGCCCGATCAGCGGGATGTCGGACAGCAGCGGGATCGCGATCTTGCCGAATCCGGGCGGCTTGTTCAGCGACTCCTGGTACGGCTGCATCAGCCGCTCGTACAGGAAGCCGGTGACCCCGACGGCGAGCACCACCAGCACCACGCCGAGCACGATCTGGTCGACCAGGTAGCGGATCGCGAACACGCCCAGCAGCGACGCGATCAGCAGCCCTCCGAACGCCGCCGCGAGCAACCCGACCCACGGGCTGCCGGTGAGCGTGGCGAACATCGCGCCCGCGAACGCCCCCATCAGGAACTGCCCCTCGATCCCGATGTTGATCACGCCGGCGCGTTCACACAGCACCCCGGAGAGCGATCCGAAGATCAGCGGCAGCGCCAGGAACAGGGTCCCGCTGGCCATCGCCACCAGCGGCATGAACTCCCCCGCCACCTGCCAGCAGAGGAACGACATCACGAAGGCGACCAGGGCGATGCCGGTCACCAGACCGAGCCGGGAGCTGGCCACCCGGGTCAGCAGCAGCACCCCCGCGGCGGCGGTGACCAGACCGAAGCCGATGGCCGCCGGCCGGGCCGGGAGCGGCACCGCCAGCTCACCACCGACCAGGCTGAACCGGGCCACCTCCTCGGGCGGCAGCACACCGAACGGCCAGAGTCCACCCGGGCTGAGATACCCGAAGACCACCGCCGCGGCCAACCCGAGCACCACGAACAGTGCGCCGGCTTTACGGGAACGGGTCCAGAAGCCTCGCGCGGTGGTGGACTCGGCGATCTCTTCCAGGTGCAGGGTGGTCATCGGTTCACCAGCCCTTCGCCAGCGCCTGGCCGAGGCCGGCGGCCCGCTCTTCGCGGAGCCGGAACAGCGACTTCACCAGCGCGGGAGCCGCGATGAACATGACGATCAGCGCCTGCAGGATGGTGACCATGTCGACCGGGATGTCGGCCTCGCCCTGCATCCGTACCGCCCCGGCGCGGAGCGCTCCGAAGAGCAATCCGGCGAGTACGGTGCCCAGCGGCGTACCGCGGCCGAGCAGCGCGACGGTGATGCCGTCGAAGCCGATGCCGCCGATCACCGCGGGGGTCAGCGCGTGCGCCGGCCCGAGCAGCAGCGAAGCGCCGCCCAGCCCACCGAGCGCCCCGGACATCATCATCACCAGGACGTAGGTCTTACCGACGCTCATCCCGGCGGTACGGGCGGCGTGCGGGTTGGAGCCGACCGCACGCAGCTCGAAGCCGAGCGTGGAGCGTTGCAGCACCCAGGCCACCGCGAACGCGGCCACGATCGCGAGCACGATCCCGAGGTTGACCCGCAGCAGGTCGCCGGCCAACGGCGGCAGCAGCGCGTTGCCGTCGACCGCCCGGCTGATCGCGTCCTGCCGGCCGGGCTGCTGGATCGCGTCCTGCACCACCAGCCACACCAGCAGCTTCCCCGCGATGTAGTTGAGCATGATCGTGGTGATCACCTCGTGCGCCCCGGTACGCGCCTTCAACCACCCCGGTACGAAGCCGTACAGGGCTCCGGCGGAAGCGCCCGCCACCAGCGCGACGATCAGGTGCAGCACCGGCGGCAGGTGCAACATGAACCCGGCCAGCCCGGCACCGATCGCACCGATCACCGCCTGGCCCTCGCCACCGATGTTGAACATGCCGGCGCGGAAGGCCAGCGTGACCGCGAGCCCGGTCAGGATCAGCGGCGCCGCGTTGGTCAGCGTCTCCGACAGCGGGTACGCCGCCCGGTCCCACGGCGCCTCGCCGGCGAGCACCTGACCCAGCACCTCGAAGTCGACGATCGAACCCTTGAACAACGCCCCGTACGCCCCGCCGACGGCGTCCACGATCGCGTACAGCGTGTCGGTCGGGCGGGAGAAGAAGTACGAGAAGCTCGCCAGCACGTCCTCGTCCGAGGCGATGATGATCGGGCTGCCGACCAGCAGCGCCAGCACCACCGCCAGCACCGTCACGGTGCCGGCGTTCGCGGTGGTCAGCGCGTCGAACAGCGCCTGGCTGAACGACGTACCCGGCGGCTCCGGCCGCTCCTCGGTAACGGTCGCTCCGGCCCCGGCCGGGTCGGCGGGCTCACCGGGGACGGCGTCCGGTTTCGGTTCCTCGGTCATGTCTGCTCCTGGCCCTGCGTACCGTCACCAGATTCCTCGTCAGCGGCACCGCTGCGGGCGCCGTCGCCGCCGCCGTCGGTGATGCCGGCCATCAGCAGGCCGATCTGTTCCCGGGGAGTGTCCGGCGGCACGATGTCGAGGACCTTGCCCCGGTACATCACCGCGATCCGGTCCGCGAGCGCGAACACCTCGTCCAGCTCGGTGGCCACCAGCAGCACCGCGGTGCCGGTGTCCCGCTCGGCGATCACCCGGGCATGGATGAACTCCATCGAACCCACGTCCACACCACGCGTCGGCTGGCTGGCCACCAGCAGCTTCACCGGACGCGACAACTCCCGCGCCACGATCACCTTCTGCTGGGTGCCACCCGAGAGGGTGCCGGCAAGGTTCTCGTCGGAGGAGGTACGGATGTCGAATTCGGCCATCCGCGCGCCCGCGGCCTTACGGATCTCCGCCGGCTTCAACAGCACCCCGGAGGCGTACGGGGACTGGTCGAACACGTCGAGCACCAGGTTCTCGCCGACCGTGAAGTTCTTCACGATCCCGTCGTGACTACGGTCCTCCGGCACGTACGCCACCCCGGACCGCAGCACCTGTTTCGTGCTGCGCCCGACGATCTCGCGGCCTTCCAGCTTGATCGAGCCGGCCACCGGGGGCCGCAGCCCCATGATCGCCTCGACCAGCTCGGACTGCCCGTTGCCCTGCACCCCGGCGATCGCCAGCACCTCACCGGCGTGCACCGTGAGGTCGACCCCGTCGACCACCTTGTGGCCCCGGTCGTCGTACATCCGCAGCCCGGAGACCTCCAGCACCGGCTCGCCCGGCTGCGCCAGCTCCTTGTCGACCTTCAACTTCACGGTCCGGCCGACCATCATCGACGCCAGCTCGTCCTCACTGGTGTCCGGCGTGGTGGTGCCGACGACCTTGCCACGGCGTACCACCGTGACCCGGTCCGCGATCGCCTGCACTTCCTTCAGCTTGTGCGTGATGAACACGATCGACTTGCCGGCTTCCTTCAGCGACCGCATCACCGCGAGCAGCTCCTGGGTCTCCCCCGGAGTCAGCACCGCGGTCGGCTCGTCCAGGATCAGCAGGTCCGCGTCCCGGCGCAGCGCCTTGATGATCTCCACCCGCTGCTGTACGCCGACCGGCAGCTCCTCCACCATCGCGTCCGGATCGACGTGCAGGACGTACTGCTCGGAGACCCGCTTCACGTCGTCGTACGCCTGCTTGCGGTCCAACCAGCCGACGCCGCCGGGGCGTACCCGCTCGTCGCCGAGCATCACGTTCTCGGCCACGGTGAACACGTCGACCAGCATGAAGTGCTGGTGCACCATGCCGATCCCGGCCCGGATCGCGGTGCCCGGACCGTCGATCCGGTGCGGCACCTCGTCGATCAGGATCTCGCCCTCGTCGGGCTGCAGCAGCCCGTACAACACGTTCATCAACGTGGACTTGCCCGCGCCGTTCTCACCCAGCAGCGCGTGAATCTCCCCAGGCTCCACCGTCAGGTCGATGTGGTCGTTGGCGACCAGGTCACCGAACCGCTTGGTGATGCCCCGCAGTTCGAGCTTCAGCGGAGGTCTCCTCGTGACGTGCGACCTGGGGCCGGCGCTGCCGGCCCCAGGTCGACGAAATCACTGTGGCTGTGACTTGGACGCGATCTTGATCTTGCCGGAGGTGATGTCGGCGCCGATCGCCTCCACCTCGGCCTTCAGCGCGGCGTCCACCTTGCTGTCGAACTCGTGGTACGGCGCGAGGAAGGTCCCCTTGTTCTCCAGGGTGCCCAGGAACGCGTCGCCCTTCTCACCCTTGGCGGACCGCAGCACGGCTTCCTTCACCGCGTCCGGGATGTTCTTCACGACGCTGGTCAGGAACACGTCGCAGAAGTCCTTCGCGCTCTCGCAGCCGTCGAAGTCCACCCAGATCGTGGTCAGCTTGCCGTTCGAGGCCTGCGCCGTGGCGGCGGTGCCCAGCCCGGTGCCACCGGCCACCGGGAACACGATGTCGGCGCCCTGCGACACGAAGTTCTCCGTGATCGCCTTGCCCTTGTTCTGGTCGGTGAAGCTCTCGGCGAACGAACCCTTCTTCGGGTTCGCCGGGTCCCAGCCCAGCACCGCGACCTTCTTCTTCTTGACCTTGTTGTAGTGCTGTACGCCCTCGTAGAAGCCGTCCATGAAGATCGTCACCGGCGGGATCGGCAGCCCACCGTACGTGGCCACCTTGCCGGTCCTGGTGGTGGCGGCCGCGAGGTAACCGGCCTGGAAGGACGACTGCGCGGTGTTGAACTGCATGGAGTAGACGTTCGCGAGGTCGATGTTCGCGTCGACGATCGCGAACTGCTTGTCGGTGGTCTGCTCGGCGACCTTCTTCGTGGCGTCGGCCATCAGGCCGCCGACCGCGACGACCAGGTCGCAGTTGCCCTGCACCTGCTGCTTCAGGTTGGGCTCGTAGTCGGCCTCCGCCTTCGAGGTCACGTAGTCGACCTCGACCGACTTGTTCGCCTCAGCGGCGGCCTGCATCCCCGCCCACGCCGAGGCGTTGAACGAGCGGTCGTCGACGCCTCCGATGTCGGTGACCATGCACGCTTTGAACTTCTTCTCGGTGTCGCCACCGTCTGCGTCCTTCGGCGGTTCACCGCAGCCGGCAAGAACCATCCCGCATACCGCGAGGGCAGCGGCGACGCCCAGCCCAGGTACTCGGCGCAAGGCGCTCTCCTTTCCCATTTGCACCGCACCTTTCCGGATTGCGCGACGCACAGGGCGCCCCGCAGTGCGGTGACCTAAAGGAGGCAGCCTAGTCCCATATACCGGTCGGTACAGGCCCGCTTCGACGGTGCGTCATCCAGCCGTGATCTGGGACTTTGGGGTACGTGGTGGAGCGACCTGATCTGCGCCTAATCGCGCCGTCACCAGAAGGTCGCGACCGCCGCGTTGACCAGGGTGAGCACGCCGATCCCGATGAAGTGACCGCGGTTCACCTCGTCGCGCTTGCGCGGCACCACCACCATGATCACGATCAGCACCGCGAGCAGCAGCTTCACGCCGATCTTGGGGTAGTTCAGCTCGGTGTCGCGGGGGAACGGCGCGGAGAGCAGGATGCCGGTCGCCAGCTGCAGCACGGAGCCCCACAGCATCGCGCTGTTGATCCGCAGCTTGCCGGAGAGGTACTGCACCGCGAACCCGCCGAACAACAGCGCGAACCCGACCAGGTGCAGGTAGCGCAGCGTCAGCCGCAGCAACTCCAGGGCGTCCATCGACTCACTCTCCCTCAGGTGGTACGGAGCTTTCCGGTGGTACGGAGCTTTCCGGTGGTACGGAGCTTTCCGGGGGTACGGGGGTCCGCGCCCTGCGCCAACCCATCACGCCGAGCACGCCGACCGCCGTACCGATCACCAACGACGCCGTGATCAGCAGCGCGTGCACCCACAGGAACGACGTCGGTACGCCGTCGGCGAACGCCCGTGGGTCGCGCCAGATCGCCAGGCCGAACCGGGGCCAGATCAGCCACGTCCAGACTCCGACCGCGATCAGGAACCCCGACCAGCCACGCGAAAGGATCACGGCGCACAGTATGCCCGCGACCGGCGCGGGTCGCCCGCCCAGGTGCGGCACCGCGTGTTGGCGGCCGGCGGCGGCGTACCGCGGCTACCGTGACGGGTGATGAGTCTGGGGGTACAGATTCTGGTGTCGCTGGCCCTGATCCTGCTGGCCGGCGTCGCCCTGTTGCCCGGTCGCCGGCCGCCCCGCGCGCGCCGCCCACGCTAGGAGTCTGCTGAACAACTCGCTGGTCGGCCGGAGTTATTCAGCAGACTCTAGGCCCTGTCCTGCCTGGACATCACACCTAGCCGACGTGGGCGGCGCGGGGTCATGCGGCTACCGGCTCGGCGGGTTCGGCCGGCTCGGCGGTCTGTGCCGGCGCCAGCTCCGACCGCGGCGGACCGCCGGCGCGACCGATCAGGGTGAGCAGCCCGACCGCGGCCCAGCCGGCCAGCACCCAGGTGGGGTGCGTGGTGGCGGCGCCGTCGAAGAAGACCACCGAGCGCAGCAGGTTGCCGCCGGCTCCCGGAGGCAGCCACTGGCCCACCTCGCCCCAGGGCTGCGGCAGCATCTCCGGAGCGGAGGCCAGCCCGGACAGCGGGTTGCCGAGCAGGAACACCGTGGCGGCGGCCAGCAGCGCTCCACCGATCCCGAGCAGCGCCCCCAGCCCGGCGACCGCCCCGGCCATCGCGGTCGCGGTCAGCGCCACCACACCCGCGTTGGTCAGGTAGTCGCCGTCTATCGCGCCGAAGCCGTACTGCAGGATCGCAGTGGCGGCCAGGCCGGCCAGTACGCCGTACAGCAGGACGCCGGTGAACCGGGCGATCCGGCCGCGTACCAGCACGGTGAGCAGCAGGCCGATGACGATGCTGGTCATGATCAGCGGCAGTACGCCGGCGACCAGCCCGCCACCGCGCGGGTCATCGGGATCGGCGGGCACCACGTCGACCACCTCCACCGGCTGGCCCTGACCGGCGGCCTGTCCGATCTGCGTCAGCAGCTGCGCCACCGCCGGACTCGCGGCGGACGCGACGTGCACCTCCATCGCCGGCTGCCCGCCGGGACCCGGGGTCACCACGAAACCGCCGTACGCCTCGCGGGCCCGGATCGCGTCGTCCGCGGCGTCGGCGTCGGCCACCGCGGTCACCTTGAACGCGCCCGGCTCGGCGTCGTCGAGCTTCGCGATGATCTGTGAAGTGGCGGCCTCCGGCCCGGCGACCACGATCGGCAGGTCGCGCGGCGCGGTGTTCACCGCCGGCCACGCGAAGAGGCTCAGGAACAGCGCCTGTACGGCGACCACCACGAGCACCATGCCGGTGGCTCGGGCGGTGTCAGGGATCGAGCGAGCCATCTCGTACTCCTCGGAAAAGGGTTCTCTACGTCGAAACTCAGCGTGCGCTGAATTACTGCCGTTGTCAAGAACGAACGTTCGTTTTAAGGTTGCTACGTGCCCCGCGTCTCGGACGACCATCGCGCCGCGCGCCGCGAGCAGATCGCCGATGCCGCGGCGCGCTGCTTCGCGCACAACGGGTTCCACGCCACCTCGATGCAGCAGGTGATCGCCGAGGCAGGGCTGTCCGCCGGCGCGGTCTACCGCTACTTCCCGAGCAAGGAAGCGCTGGTCAGGCACATCGCCACCGACACCATCGGCCGGGTCAGCGCGGTGCTCGACACGGTCACCGACGCTGACCCGCTGCCGCCGCTGGAGGAGATCTTCCACCGGCTGCTGACCGGCGCGGAGCCGTACGTGGAGTCGCGGCTGCGGATCGCCGTACAGACCTGGGGCGAGGCGTTGCGCAACCCTGAGCTGGCCGCCCTGGTGCGCGAGCTCTACCTCACCTTCCTGGCCCGGATGACCGGGATCGCGCGGCGGCTCCGCGAGGCCGGCCAACTCCCGGCCGACAGCGACGACACCGCGACCGGGCGGGTGCTGCTCGGCCTGACGCAGGGCTACATCCTGCAGCGGCTGGTGCTGGGCAACGCAGACCGCGACCAGTACGTCGCCGGCATCCGAGCCCTGGCCGGGTCGACGCCGGACCCACAGATCAGCCGCGGGGCTGCTGGCGGGTCGCGGTGAGCGCGGCGGCGAACAGGATCACCTGGTTGAGCAGGTAGAGGAACAGCAGCAGCCCGACCGCGCTCGCCACCGCCTGGTACGCCGGGTTGGCCATGCTGGAAGAGAAGTAGAGCCGCCCCACCGTCTTGAGCAGCTCCAGCCCCGCCGCGATCAACAGCGCCGGCCGCCACAGCCGCCGCAGCGGCAGCCGTAGCCGCGGCAACCCGGTCAGCAACGCCATCGCGAGCGCGGTGTTCACCGCCAGCCCGACCAGGAATCCCAACACCGAGATCCCGAAGCCCACCACACCGACGTCGCCCAGGCCGGCTTCGCCGGCGCTCCACCGGATCGCCGCCGGCACCCCGGCCGCGACCCCGATCGAGGCCAGCAGCAGCACCCCGAGCCCCGCCAGCACCGCCAGGTCGAGCCCGACCCGTACCAGGAAACGTCCGCGTTTTTCGTCGAGCAGCCAGACGTGCCGTACGGCGCCGCGCATCCCGTCCACCCAGCGCCAGCCGGTGATCACCAGCCCGACCAGGGCGATCGCCCCGATCGAGGTCGCCGCGTCGGCCAGCTTGTTGACGTCCAGCGGCGGCAGGTTGGCGTTCACCCAGTCCTGCACCAGCAGCGTCACGGTGGCGTCCCGGCGCAGAACCCAGCCGAGCACCGCGAACCCGACGCCGGTCAGCGCGAACGCGGCGAAGAACGCGTAGTACGCCAGCGCGGCGGCCATCCGGTCGGCGCGTACCTGGCCGTACCGGCCGGCGGCGCGGGCGACGTGGTCCAGCCAGCCGTACCGGCGGCGAAGCAGTCGCCACAGATCGCCCGCGCGCTTCAAAAGCCCCATAGCGGTCATGTTCCCCGAGCGGCGCTGACTAACTCGCGGTGAGCCGGAAGTCGCGCTGCGGCCGCCACCGGCCGTCGGCGCTGTGCTCGAAGAGGGTGAAGCTGTCCACCTCGAACCGCGCCTCGAAACCGGCCAGCTCCGCGAACACCGCGTCCAGCCGCTCGCCGCCGATCTTCCCGTCCAGGTCGTGCGCCACCGTCACATGAGGGTGGTACGGGAACCGCAGCTCCCGGGTCAGCGGCCCGGTCCGGATCTGGCCCTCCAACCGCTCGCACTCGCTGATCCCGGCCACCACCGCGATGAACACCACGTCGTTGACCGGCCGGAACGTACCGGTGCCGCGCAGGTGCAGGGTGAACGGCCGGTGCGCCGCTGCCAGCGCCGAGAGGTGCTTGTCGATCGCGGGCAGCCGCTCCTCCACCACGTCGGTGGGGCCCAGCAGGGTCAGGTGCGCCGGGATGAACCGGGCCTGCGGATCGCCGGTGGCGGCGCGCCGTTCGTTGAGGAAGCTGCCCCAGGGCTCGGGGATCGGCACCGCCACCCCGATGGTGTGCACCGCGCCGTCGATACTTCGACCGATCGGATCCATCGCCGGCTCAGCCGTGCGCCGCGCGGAGAAAACCGATCCTCGCGTACGCGCCGGAAAGCGTCTTCGCCGCCACCGCCCGGGCCTTCTCCGCGCCGGCGAACAGGACCTTGTCCAGCTCGTCGGGGCTGTCGAGGTACTCCTGGGTCTTTCGTTGGATCGGGACGACGAACTCGGCCAGCACCTCGCCCAGGTCCTTCTTGAGGTCGCCGTACCCCTTGCCGGCGTACGCCTGCTCGAGCTCAGCGATGCTGCGGCCGTCCAGGGCGGAGTAGATCGTGAGCAGGTTGGCGATGCCGGGCTTGTTCTCGGCGTCGTACACGATCTCGCGGCCGGTGTCGGTGACCGCGGAGCGGATCTTCTTCGCCGCCCGCTTCGGGTCTTCCAGCAGGTCGACCACACCGTTCGGGCTGGAGTTGGACTTGCTCATCTTCGCCGTCGGGTCCTGCAGGTCGGTGATCTTCGCGGTGTCCTTCACGATGTGCGGCGCCGGCACCGTGAAGGTCTTGCCGAAGCTGGTGTTGAACCGCTGCGCCAGGTCCCGGGTCAGCTCAAGGTGCTGCCGCTGGTCCTCCCCCACCGGTACGGCGTCCGCCTGGTACAACAGGATGTCCGCCGCCTGCAGGATCGGGTACGTGAACAGCCCGACGCTTGCCCGATCCGTGCCCTGCTTGGACGACTTGTCCTTGAACTGCGTCATCCGGCTGGCCTCACCGAAGCCGGTGATGCAGCTGAGCAGCCACGCCAGCTGCGGGTGCTCCGGCACGTGGCTCTGCACGAACAGCGTGCTCCGCTCCGGGTCGATGCCGAGCGCCAGCAGCTGCGCCGCCGACACCTGGGTACGCCGCCGCAGCAGCTCCGGATCGTGTCCCGCGGTGATCGCGTGCAGGTCCACCACGCAGTAGAACGCGTCGTGGCTCTGCTGCAACGCGACCCAGTGCCGCAGCGCCCCCAGGTAGTTGCCGAGGTGGAACGAGTCGGCGGTGGGCTGGATGCCGGAGAGTACGCGTGGACGCCCGTCGGTCATGCCACGCATTCTGACAGGCGCCCCACCCGGCCCCCGCACGCGGAGTCCGTAATTTCCACCCGTGGCCGCACCCTCGCGCGCCCGGCCGACCGCGGCGGCTCCAGCGCCTGGCCGTCCCGCCCGGCCGCAGCCGCGCGGTGAATTTCACCGAAATCGAGCCCGCCTTTCGCAACATCCTATTGTCGCTGCGGGTAGCGGTAATGGTTGCGGATTGGTTGTCGTGCCGGATCAACATATGCCGGCGGTACGAATTCCGGCCGCCTATCCCCAGCCATCCGCACGATCCAGTGCCCTCTGTGGATAACCCGATGATGATATCCACAAAGTAATACCCCGTTATCCACATCCGTGGCGCCGCCGTCTACCCAGTGCACAACATGATGTGCTTCCGTCCACTGCGGTGGCCGGTCACACCCCGGGAACGCACACCCGCCATCGCGCAGGATCAACGCCCGCCGCTGCCCCGCGGCAAACAGCCGCTCCGCCCGCCCCAACGCCAACGGCACCCCTTGTGGGTCGAGCACCGCGCGTGTGACCGTCGCGTCGCACCCGATCCGCCGCACCGCCCGCGGTGAGAGCCGCTCCCCGTTATCCAGGCGCCCGACACCGAGACCGGCACCACGCAACCCGGCACCGCTACCAACATTCACACCGCCACCAGCGACGCCGGCACCTGTGCCGGCACGGAGGCTCTCACCGCTGAGGGTGATCACCAGCTGCGGCAACTCACCCCGCTGCACCGGCAGGCCACCCGAAGCCAGAGCGCGTCGGCACACCTCCACCAACGCATCCGCGTGACGGGCACCCGCGCTGCGCGTGTCGGGAGCATCGGCGTCGGTCGGGCGAGGTTTGGCGAGCGG
>JBOGDF010000127.1:0-13924 GCA_050701635.1 Micromonosporaceae bacterium
GCGTCGAGCTGTGGCGACGCCGCAGCCGAGGCCTCGGCGTTGGCCGGGGGCGGGGCGCCCGGCTACGGCGACGCCGCTGGCGAGGCTGCGGCGCTGGCCGAACGGTATCCCGGCGATGTCGGGGTGCTGGTCTCGTTGCTGCTGAATCTGGTCGTGCTGCGCCCGGGCGAGGCGATCTTCATGCCGGCGGGCAACCCGCACGCGTACCTGCGCGGCATGGGGGTGGAGGTGATGGCGTCCAGCGACAACGTGCTGCGCGGTGGTCTGACACCCAAACACGTGGACGTGCCGGAGCTGCTCCAGGTGCTCCGGTACGCCGAGCTGCCCGACCCCCGGATGCCCGCGGTTCCCGCGCAGCCCGAGGCCGCCACGGACACCGGCCAGCCCCGCGCCGCCACCGACACCGGCCGGCCCCCCGCGGGTCAGGCCGACATGGCGGCGGAGGGCGCGGTCTGGTGGCCGGTGCCGGTGGCGGACTTCCGGTTGGCCCGCGCGCTGCTCACCGGCGGCACGGTACGGCTGCCGCAGCCGGGCGAGGCCGGTCCGCGGATCGTGCTGTGCGTCGCCGGCGAGGTGGCGCTGCACGCCGCGGGCGACCGGCTGACGCTGCGCGCCGGTGAGGCGGTGTACGTACCCCCGGCGGACGGACCGGTCGACGCCTCCGGCCGCGGCGAGCTCTTCCAGGCCACCACCGGCTGACCCCTCGCGGCACAGACGCCCCGCCTCGGAAGTGCCGCCTCACCCGGTCATCGGCCAAATGTCCGTTAAATTTCGTACGCCAGATATTTCCGATTTTGCTTGACAACATGTGAGCACAGTGTGACTCTGTAACCACGCAACGTCATCGCAGAGCTGCAAGGACGGGGCGAGCGCAATCCGAGCCACGCGCGGGGGAATTGAACCGGGGGGATGCGCGGGACGGACAATCGGCGGATGGGGTGTCCGGCGATCGCCCGTCCCGCGCTCATTTCTGCACCCTGTTCGGCACCGTTGATCGCCGTTTCGGGAACGGCGCGGCGCCGCCACCCGCCGTTCCGTTCCCCAAACGCCGATCATGCGTACAGGGAAGCGACGCCGATCACGCGGACCCGGGCGCGCCAAAGGCGCGCACAGGGAAGCGACGCCGATCACACACCAGGCCGGGACGGCCGGCGGACGAGGCCCGTAACGCCCGATCGTGTTAGTGTCGCGCCTCGGAGAGGCATTGTCGGGACGGCGGAATCGCACCCGTGTCCCCGGCGTGCCACACCACCCCAGACGCGCTCATAGTGACCAGAAGCCTGGGTGGGTGGACAGACAATCCGGCCGGTAGAGATCCCAGGAGATTCGATGACGAGCACCCTTCCGCAGCCAGTCGACAGTGGCGCCGCCCCCCGCCCGCAGAGCCTCGCGGACGGCGACTACAAGGTTGCGGATCTGTCGTTGGCGGCGTTCGGGCGTAGGGAGATCCGGCTCGCCGAGCACGAGATGCCCGGGCTGATGGCGACGCGCGCCGAGTTCGCGAAGGCGCAGCCGCTGAAGGGCGCCCGGATCATGGGTTCGCTGCACATGACGGTGCAGACCGCCGTACTGATCGAGACCCTCACCGCGCTCGGCGCCGAGGTGCGCTGGGTCAGCTGCAACATCTTCTCCACCCAGGACCACGCCGCCGCCGCGGTCGTCGTCGGCCCCGACGGCACCCCGGACAACCCCAAGGGCGTTTCGGTGTACGCGTGGAAGGGCGAGACCCTTGACGAGTACTGGTGGTGCACCGAGCAGGCGCTGACCTGGCCCGGCGGCGACGGCCCGAACATGATCCTCGACGACGGCGGTGACGCCACGTTGCTGGTGCACAAGGGCGCCGAGTACGAGAAGCTCGGCGCGGTCCCCAGCCCGGACTCCACCGACAACGAGGAGTTCAAGATCGTGCTCGCCCTGCTGGGCCGGACGATCAAGGAGGACCCGAAGAAGTGGTCCACCATCGCCGCCGGCATCAAGGGCGTCACCGAGGAGACCACCACCGGCGTACACCGGCTGTACGAGATGCACCGTGACGGGAAGCTGCTGTTCCCAGCGATCAACGTCAACGACTCGGTGACCAAGAGCAAGTTTGACAACAGGTACGGCTGCCGCCACTCGGTGATCGACGGCCTGAACCGCGCCACCGACGTACTGATCGGCGGCAAGGTTGCCGTGGTCTGCGGGTACGGCGACGTCGGCAAGGGCTGCGCCGACGCGCTCAAGGGCCAGGGCGCCCGGGTGATCGTGACCGAGATCGACCCGATCTGCGCGCTGCAGGCGGCGATGGACGGCTACCAGGTCACCACGCTCGAGGACGTGGTCGAGACCGCCGACATCTTCGTCACCACCACCGGCAACTTCAACATCATCACCGCTGACCACATGAGCCGGATGAAGCACCAGGCGATCGTTTCCAACATCGGTCACTTCGACAACGAGATCGACATGGCCGGCCTGGCGAAGATCCCGGGCATCGTGAAGGAAGAGGTCAAGCCGCAGGTCCACACCTGGGAGTTCCCCGGCGGCAAGCGGATCATCGTGCTCGCCGAGGGCCGGCTGATGAACCTGGGCTGCGCCACCGGCCACCCCAGCTTCGTGATGTCCAACAGCTTCACCAACCAGACGATCGCCCAGATCGAGCTGTTCACCAAGACCGACCAGTACGAGCTCGGTGTGCACGTGCTGCCCAAGCACCTCGACGAGAAGGTCGCCCGGCTGCACCTCGACGCGCTCGGGGTCAAGCTCACCGAGCTGACCAAGGAGCAGGCGGAGTACATCGGCGTACCGGTCGAGGGACCGTACAAGTCGGACCACTACCGCTACTGATCGCGGATCAACGCCAAGATCATGGGTCCCACCACGCTGTCGGAACAGCATGGCGGGGCCCATGATCATGAGCGCCACCGGTGGCGCACCGGCTGGTGGGTCTCCTGCCTGGCGTTCTTCCTGATCGGCGCCGGCTGGGCGTTCGCGCTTCCGGTGGACGGCACGTACGACGAGAGCGAACACCTGATCCGGGCGTACGGCGCCGCGAGCGGCCAGCTCTACGCGCCGCCGGCGAAGGCGGCCCGCGGCGGCGGTGCCTTCTACGACGTACCGCGCAGCCTGCTGCCGGACAACGTGCACTGCCCGTGGAAGGGCGAGCAGCCGGAGGACAAGAAGAACGCGTCCTGCCAGCACGCGCCGCCGTCGGACACCACGCGGGTGAAGACCGGGACCACGGCGGGGCGCTACAACCCGGTCTACTACCTGCCGGTCGGTGTGCCGATGGTGCTGCTGCCGAACACCGCCGGCATCATCCTGGCGCGGCTGGTCTCCAGCCTGCTCAGCGCGCTGCTGCTGGCCTCCGCGGTGGTGGTGGCGCTGCGGCTGCGGAGCCGGCTGATGCTCGCCGCGATCGTGCTGAGCACGACCCCGATGGTGGCCAACCTGAACGGCTCCATCAACCCCAACGGTCTGGAGATCGCGGCCGGTGTGCTGCTGTGGGCCACGCTGATCGCGCTGCTGCGTACCCCCGAAAATGCGTGGGGCGAACGGACCGTGCGTCGCCTGCTGGTGCTGGGGGCGGTGGCGGCCGCGTTGCTTTTGACGGTACGGGCGCTCGGCCCGGTGTGGCTCGCCGGCATCACGGTGTTCGCGCTGGTCGCGGCGCGGCCCGGCCGGCTGGCGGAGTTGCTGCGCCGGCGCGACACCCGGCTGCTGGTCGGCGGCGTCGGCGCGGTCGCGGTGTACGCCGTGGTCTGGATGCTGGTCTCCGGCGCGCTGCAGGCGGTGCCGACCCGGGGCGGCTCCGAGCGGCTCGAGGACATGGTCCGGCTGATGACCGTCGGCAGGTCGTCGTTCTGGACCGACCAGATCGTGGGGCAGTTCAGCTATGGCGAGACCACGCTGCCGTCCTGGCTGATCGTCGCCTGGTACGCCATGGCGGCCGCCCTGGTGCTGCCCGCCGCGCTCCTGGCCGCCCGCCGGGACCGGTGGATCCTGATCGGGATCGGGCTGGCGTCGGCGTTCGCGCTGGCGCTCTTCGAGGTGGCGTACTACAAGACGCTCAACTGGGCGCAGCACGGCCGGTACGTGATGCCGCTCGGCGTCGGTCTGCTGCTGCTCGCCGCCGTGGTCGGCCGCTACCGTACGGCGCTCGGCACGGACGGCCGGATCCGGCTGCTGCGGATGGTCGTGGTCGGCACCGCCCCGCTGCACCTGTTCGCGTTGGCGCTGGTGATGACCCGCTTCCAGTCCGGCCCGACCTCGCCGATCAACCCGCTGATCGGCGCCTGGCTCCCACCCTTCGGCCCGGTCGTGCCGCTACTCGCGCTCACCGCCGGCGTCACCCTTCTCGGGGTGTACGCCTGGCGCCTGCGGGTCTTCGACTCCGAGCAACCGACCCTCACCCCGGCAGCCCCGCCCACTCCGTCGCCGTAGGCGTCCCGCGCTCAGCGGTGTCCAGCGCGAGCAGCTTGACCCGTTCCCGCCCGGCCCGGACCGGCGGTGTCGCGGACCAGGTAAGGGCGGTGCGGCGGGCGGTGTCGGGGTCGTCGAACTCGCAGCGGCAGATCACGGACTCGGGGTGGCGGCGCTCGTCGCGCGGGGTTGCGGGGCGTACCCGGGTGAGGACGACGGCGTACCTCACCGGCGCTCCGTGGGTACGGTGGCGCGGCCCACTGCGGGTGCCCGGTCGGGGGAAAGCCGGCGGAGCGCGGACTCGGCGAGATCCCACTCGCCGACCGCGATCTCGCACCGGGGTCCGAACAGCGGCAGCTGCCGGGCGGGGAGTCGGCCACAGCTCTTGCAGACCCCGAGACCGGGCACCATCTCGTGCTTCCACATGATCACCGCGACCGCCTGCGCCCGCCGCCCCCAGTCGTGCAGCAGTCGCGGCGCGTCCAGCTTCGAGCCGGACCACCCGTGATCGACCGTGCTGCCACCCTCACCCTGTGCGTTCATGCCGCCCAGTCTGAGAGCTGCGCCAAGCTCGTGTCAAGAATTCCAAAGAATATTGCTTCTCTGGTACGTCATGTGCCAGCATATCCACAGCCACGCCACCCGGGCGTGATCGAGAAGGGGAGTCCGACATGAAACTCGAGTGGCTATGGAAGGACGCGCAATCCCACGTCGGGGACTGTGCGGCGCTCTACCGCACTGAGGAGGTTACGTGGTGCAAGGTCGTGTTCTCGACGCCGAGACCCGCGCTCAACTCCGACAGGTCGCTGAGGACGAGGATGCGGTGTTTGTGCCCGCCAACGTGCTCGACCGCCTGAAGGAGCTGGGCTGACGTGCGCCGGACTTTGACCTACGGGGAGTGGGAAGCTGAGTTCGACAAGATCAAGTACACCGCATTCCGACTCGAACTGCAGCCGGCCTATCACGTCGAGGAGGAGCAGAGATCGCTTCGGGATTTTCTGGCGGGAAGGCTGGCTGAGCCTACCGACGATGAGCGTGTGTACCCGTGGCGCCAGATGGTGCGCGAGCTGACGGCTCGTGGCGGTCGGATGGAGCGGGTCCGTGTGTTCGAGGACCCACCGACCGACTACCAGCGCTGGTTGCGGTGGGTCAGCAAGGGCAACGTGGAAGCCGGCGAGGTCCAGTGGTATGTCACCCGGCAGCAGGCGCATGAGTTCGGGCTGCTGCCTGCCGCCGGCAACGTGGACTGGTGGCTCTTTGACAGTGGCCGTCTCCTGGAGATGCACTTTGGCGAAGACGGCAAGATGGTCAAGCGCGAGTTGGTCACCGATCCGGATGTCGTCGTGCAGGCTAATGCGTGGCGTGACCTTGCGCTCTGCAACGCGCGTCGGATAGCCGGCGCAGTGCCGGCTGAGGAGGTTCGTGAGCAAGCCGGTTGATCCGCTCACCGAGTGGCTGACGCAGCCGGGTGGCATCGCAGAGATCCTGCGGTCCGCCCGGCTCCGCGCTGGATTGACCGGCGTCGAGCTAGCCGAACGCGTCGGCTGGCAGCAGTCGAAGGTGTCCAAGATCGAGAACGGCCGCCAGCTGCCGACGGGTGTCGATGTCGAAACATGGCTGACTGCCTGCGGGGCAACTGTGGGCGAGATTGAGTCGCTGACCCGTTCGCTCGATGAAGTCACCGGCCGTCATCGCGACTGGCGACGGCGGGTCCGTCAGGGGCTGGTGTCGATTCAGGCGGGCTACAACGACGTCGCACGCGACGCGACCGTGATCCGATACTTCGCGACGGCGACCGTCCCGGGCCAGTTGCAGACCGCGGAATATGCCCGCACCCGACTGGCCGCCGGTGTCGTGCTGCACGACGCGTCGGCGGAAGAGCTTGCCGACGCGGTGGCGACCCGCATGCGGCGCCAGCAGTACCTGTATGACACGTCGAAACAGTTCGAATTCCTGCTGGCGGAGCCGGTGCTGCGCTGGCTGGTGGATCCGCCGAACGTGATGCTCGGTCAACTCGACCGGTTGCTAGCGGTCGTCTCTGGCCTGCCGAACATCAGGTTCGGGATTCTGCCGGAACTCCGGCCGGTCTCGTTGAGTCCGCAGAACGCGTTCGTGCTCTTCGATGACGTGGCGTACGTGGAGACGTTTGTGGGGGAGACCGTGCACGTGGGGGACGAGGCGGCGGCGTACCACCGCGTGATGGACAGGTTGTGGGCAGATGCCGTGACGGGCGAGGAGGCGCGGCGGCTCATCATGCGGGCGGTACGTGATCTGCAGCGGATCGCCGCCGACTCGGGTTGACTCGTGCCGACCTCGATCCAGTAAGGTATGCCTCGCCTAAATAAGGCTGCCCTTACTCGGACCTGGGGGAACGCGATGCGTGTGGATCGGTTGGTGGCTCTGGCCGCCGTGGGGGTGCTCGCCGTCAGCGGGTGCTCCAGCAAGGAGTCGGCAAAGGACGGCTCCCGCGTCCACAAGATCGCGGTCACCGCGACCGACGACGCGTGCGAGCTCGCCGAGACCGAGCTGAAGGCGGGCAGCCACACCTTCGCGGTCAAGAACGAGGGCAAGCAGGTCACCGAGTTCTACGTGTACGCCGGCGAGAAGGTCGTCAGCGAGGCCGAGAACATCAAGCCGGGCGACACCCGCGACCTCACCGTCGACCTGGCCGCGGGGGCGTACGAGGGCGCCTGCAAGCCGGGGATGAAGGGCGAGGGGATCCGTACCGCCTTCACGGTCACCGGCGACACGAAGGCCGAGAGCGACCCGAAGCTGAAGAAGGCGGTCGCCGACTACCGGGCGTACGTGGCGGGCGAAGCCGACCAGCTCGTCACCAAGACCGAAGAGTTCGTGAAGCTGATCAAGGCGGGCAAGGTCGAGGAGGCCAAGCGGCTGTTCCCGGTGGCCCGGGTGCACTGGGAGCGGATCGAGCCGGTGGCGGAGATCTTCGGCGACCTTGACCCGGCGATCGACGCCCGGGAGAACGACGTCGAGCCCGGCCAGCAGTTCACCGGATTCCACAAACTTGAGAAGGACCTCTGGGTCACCAAGGACATCTCCAAGTCCGGCCCCACCGCTGACAAGCTGCTGGTCGACGTGAAGAAGATCGTCAAGCTCGCCAAGGCCGAGGAGCTCAAGCCGTTCCAGCTGGCGAACGGCTCCAAGGAGCTGCTGGACGAGGTCGCCACCACGAAGATCACCGGCGAAGAGGACCGCTACTCGCACACCGACCTGTGGGACTTCCACGCCAACGTCGAGGGCTCCAAGGCCGCGATCGACGCGCTGCGCCCGGCGCTCGAGGAGCGTGATCCGAAGCTGCTGAAGACCGTGGAAGCCGAGTTCGCGAAGGTGGCGGCGGTGCTGGGCAAGCACAAGAAGGGCGCCGGCTGGAAGCTGCACACCGAACTGTCCAAGGCGGAGTTGAAGGAACTCTCCGACGCGATCAACGCGCTCGGCGAGCCGGTCAGCAAGGTCGCGGCGGCGGTCGCGAAATGACCTCAGGAGAGCCGGCTGGCGGCTCGGCCGAGACGCCGGCTACGACTGAGCCCGGCGCCGCGACGGCGCCCTGCCCCGGCCCCGGCGCGGTGTCGCGGCGGCGGGTGATCGGGCTCGCGGGGGCCGGGGTGGCGGGGATCACGGTCGGCACCGCGGCGGGCGCGGTGGCGCACGACCTGGTGGACGGTACGCCAACCGCGGTCGCCGACGGGCTCGCCGAGGCGGTGCCGTTCCACGGCGTACGGCAGGCGGGGATCACCACGCCGATGCAGGACCGGCTGCACTTCGTGGCGTTCGACGTACTGACCGACTCCCGGGACGAGCTGGTCGCGCTGCTCAAGGAGTGGACCGCGGCCGCCGAGCGGATGACCCGGGGGCGCGACGCCGGCGCGATCGGTGCGGTGGACGGGCTGCCGGAGGCGCCGCCGGACGACACCGGCGAGGCGATCGGGCTGCCGCCGAGCGGGCTCACCCTCACCATCGGCTTCGGCCCCAGCCTGTTCACCGACGCCAAGGGCCGCGACCGGTACGGCATCGCCGCCCGCAGGCCCACGGCGCTGAAACCGTTGCCGCACTTCGTCGGGGACGAGATCGATCCCGGCATCTCAGGCGGCGACATCGCGATCCAGGCGTGCGCGCACGACCCCCAGGTGGCGGTGCACGCGATCCGCAACCTGGCCCGGATCGGGTTCGGCAAGGTGGCCGTACGGTGGTCGCAGCTGGGCTTCGGGCGTACCTCCTCCACGTCGCGCACGCAGCAGACGCCGCGCAACCTGATGGGCTTCAAGGACGGCACCAACAACCTGAAGGCCGAGGACGCGAAGCTGCTCGACGAGCACGTCTGGGTGGCCCGCGACGACGACCAGCCGTGGCTCGCCGGCGGCAGCTTCCTGGTGACCCGGCGGATCCGGATGATGATCGAACCCTGGGACCGTACGCCGCTCGGCGACCAGGAAGGCATCATCGGGCGGGTCAAGGGCACCGGCGCGCCATTGACCGGCAAGGGCGAGTTCGACGCGCTGGACTTCAAGGCGAAGACCGACGGCGAATTCACGATCTCCGACACCGCGCACGTACGGCTGGCGCACCCGTCGCACAACGGGGGCGCGCGGATGTTGCGCCGCGGCTACAACTTCGTGGACGGGTCGGACGGGCTGGGGCGGCTGAACGCGGGACTGTTCTTCATCGCGTACCAACGAGATCCTTCGAAGGGTTTCATCCCGGTGCAGCGCAGCCTGTCGACCGACGTACTCAACGAGTACATCCGCCACGTCGGGACCGGGATCTTCGCGTGCCCGCCGGGGGTGGCACGGCCCGGCGACTACTGGGGCCGCACCCTCTTCGGATAGCCGCTTCGGCCCCGCCAAGGCGCCCGCGACCAGCGGGTTTGCCACGCGGTGGCGGGCCGGTGAACGACGATCTCGCCACGGGATGGAATGCTTGACCGCATGAGAGCGCGCGTACTGGTGGTCGACGACGATCCGGCGCTCGCCGAGATGCTGGGGATTGTGCTGCGCAGCGAGGGCTTCATGCCTTCGTTCGTGGCAGACGGCGAGCGTGCGCTCGCGGCATTTCGCGAGACCCGCCCGGAGATCGTGCTGCTCGACCTGATGCTGCCGGGGATGAGCGGGATCGACGTGTGTCGAGCGATCCGCGCCGAGTCCGGGCTGCCGATTGTGATGTTGACCGCGAAGAGCGACACGGTGGACGTGGTGCTCGGGCTGGAGTCCGGGGCCGACGACTACGTGGTGAAGCCCTTCAAGCCCAAGGAGCTGATCGCCCGGATGCGGGCGCGGCTGCGGCGGGGCGAGGATGCCGCGCCGGAGCAGCTCACCATCGGGCCGCCCGGGGCGCAGCTGACCATCGACGTGCCGGCGCACACCGTGTCCCGCAACGGCGACGAGATCAAGCTGACGCCGCTGGAGTTCGATCTGCTGGTGGCGCTGGCCCGCAAGCCGCGGCAGGTGTTCACCCGCGAAGTGCTGCTCGAGCAGGTGTGGGGCTACCGGCACGCCGCCGACACCCGGCTGGTCAACGTGCACGTACAGCGGCTCCGCGCCAAGATCGAACGGGACCCGGAACACCCCGAAGTGATCTTGACGGTACGCGGCGTCGGCTACAAGGCCGGCACGGGCTAGAAAACCAAGGCAACACCCCTAAGGACACGATGGTGGGTACGGGTCCGCGCGACCGTCTGCTACGCCTGGCACGGCGGTGGCGGCCGGTCGCCGGGAGCAGGCTGGCCGCGCGCGCCGAGGCGGTACGCCGCAGCCCCGGCGGACGGGCGGCGGCGCGCGCCTGGCGTACCGGCATGCACCGGTGGCGGCGCTCGCTGCAGCTGCGGATCGTGGCGATCACGCTGGTGGTGTCCGGGCTGCTGGTGGCGGGCTTCGGCTTCGTGGTGGCCGAGCGCATCACTCAGGGGCTGGTGGACGCCAAGCTGCGGGCCGCCCTGGGGCAGCTCGAACACGCCCGCCAGGGCGCCGAGAAGGAGCTGTCCACGCTCGCCGGCGCCAACGACCCGGACCTGACCCAGACCGTGACCACGCTGGTCAGCACGCTGGCCGACGTACCGGGTCAGCCGGGGGCGTTCGAGGTGGTGCTCTGGCCGTCCGGTCCGGGGATCCGGATCGACCCCAGGTCCGGGCCGTCCGGCAACGACGGCGCGGTGCGGTACGTGCCGCGCAGCCTGCGCGACCTGGTGGTCGAACGGGAGGTGATCGGGCACCAGTTCACCCGGGCCAACCCGGACGGCAAGGGGCTGCGCCCGTACGTGGTGGCCGGCACCGCGGTCCGGCTGGACTGGGGGATCGTCGGGCTGTATCTGCTGTTCCCGCTCGACGCCGAGGTGTCGGCGGCCGCCCTGGTACGCAACACGGTGCTGATCACCGGCGCCACGCTGGTGCTGCTGCTGGCCCTGATCGCGTGGCTGGTGACCCGGATGGTGGTCACCCCGGTACGGATCGCGGCGCGTACCGCGCAACGGCTCTCCGCGGGGCTGCTGCACGAACGGATGGCGGTACGCGGTGAGGACGACCTGGCCAAGCTGGCCGCCTCGTTCAACCAGATGGCGTCCAACCTGCAACAACAGATCGTGCAGTTGGAGGAGCTGTCCCGGCTGCAACGCCGCTTCACCTCGGACGTGTCGCACGAGCTGCGTACGCCGCTGACCACCGTACGGATGGCCGCCGACATGCTGCATACGGCGCGCGAGGAGTTCACGCCCGACGTGGCCCGCAGCGCCGAGCTGCTGTACGCGGAGCTGGACCGCTTCGAAAGCCTGCTCACCGACCTGCTGGAGATCAGCCGGTTCGACGCCGGGTTCGCGCAGCTGGAGTCCGACGCGGTGGACGTGACCCCGGTGGTACGCCGCGCCGTGAACACACTCGCGCCGTTGGCGGACCGGCTCGGGGTGCCGGTAAGGGTCACCGCGCCCGACAAGCCGGTGATCGCCGAGGTGGACGCCCGGCGGGTGGAGCGGATCCTGCGCAACCTGATCGGCAACGCCATCGAGCACGGCGAGGGTCACCCGGTCACGGTCACCCTGGCCTGCGACGCGGCGGCGGTGGCGGTGACCGTACGGGACCACGGGGTGGGGTTGAAGCCGGGCGAGGAGAAGCTGGTGTTCAACCGGTTCTGGCGGGCCGACCCGTCGCGGGCGCGGCAGACCGGCGGCACCGGCCTGGGGCTGTCGATCAGCCTGGAGGACGCCCGGCTGCACGGCGGCTGGCTGGAGGCGTGGGGCGTCACCGGCCAGGGTTCGCAGTTCCGGCTGACGCTTCCGGTACGCGCCGGCGGCCGGGTGAACAGGGCGCCGCTGCCGCTGGTGCCCGCCGATGCCGTACCGGCGGTGGCGGGCGCACCGGGGAGCCCGTCGTGACCGCGCGGCGCGGGCTAGTGCCCTGCGCCAAAGATTCGCTTGCGAATTCCGGCGCCCAGGCGGCGCCTCGCGGCGTTGTCGTCGTCGCCAGTACAACACCGGTACTGGCTCCTCCTCCGCCTTGCGAGCCACCACCTGGACACCGGACTTCATCAACCAATCTCTGGCGCAGGGCACTGGGCCGGTGGCTGGTCGCCGCGCTGGTGCTGACCGCGGTGGCCGGCTGCGGCGTACCGGACTCGGGGGACCCGATGGTGGACGGTACGCCCCGCCCGGTGCTGGGCGAGGACACCGGCGACCTGGGGGCACTGCCGGTACGACCGGAGGACGCCACCGACAGCAAGCAGACCGTCGAGCTCTACCTGCACGCCGCGGCCACCCAGTGGAGCGAGCTGAAGCGGCAGGTGGGCAGCTTCATCGCGAAGACCGCCGACCCGGGGCTGCAGGCGTCTCCGCAGATCACCGTGATCCGGCTGACCCAGCTCGGCAACCCGGTGATCGACCAGCCGGACCGGCACCGGATCACCGTACGGGGCAAGGTGATCGGCAAGCTCACCGAGAACGGCACGTTGCAGCCGGCGGACGGGGAGTTCGTACACACCTTCCGGTTGCGGCTGCAGAGCGGCGGCGACGTCTGGCTGGTCGAGAATCCGCCACCGGGATACCTGCTGTCCGACGCGGCGCTGCGTGCCCGGTTCGAAGTGCTACCGCTGTACTTCGCCAACCAGTGGGGGAGCGCGTCGCTGATCCCGGACCTGCGCTACGTACCGCGGGCGATGGACTGGACCAAGCAGCGCTCGCTGCTGGTGGACTGGTTGCTGCAGGGCCCCTCCGCCGGGTTGGGCGCGGTCGCCGTACGGGGGTTCCCGGACGGCACCAAACGCAGCGGCAGCGTGTACGTCGCACAAGGCGGCGTCACCGTGGTCAACCTGAGCTCCGAGGCCAACGGGTACGAGCGCAAGGACATGATGCTCGCGCAGCTGATCTGGACGCTGCGGCCACGGCTCGGGGGTGACCTGCTGCAGATGCGGATCGAGGACCGCGTGATCACCGTCCAGGGTCGCACCACCCACAAATCGGACGCGTTCCGCGGGTTGAACGCCGTGGCAGGGCTACCGCTGCCCGCCGACGCCAAGGCGCTGTACGTCAACAACCACGGCAACGTGTGGAATCTGACCACCCAACCGACGGATGAGAAGGTACTTCCGGCGGCGCTGAGCAAGGCGGCGAAGTGGAACGGGGCGGTGTTCAACGCCTCGGTGGAGTCGGCGGCGGTGAGCATGGCCGGCACCACGGCGGCGCTGGTGCGGCGTACCGGCGAGCGCCGGGACCTGCTGGTGGGGCGGGTGCCGCCGGGTGCGGTCAACGTGCAGCGCGTCACGGGGTTGCCGGCCACCGGCGGGATGAGCCGGCCGACCTGGATCGGCACCTCGGCGCGCAACGCGATGCTGATCGTCGCCGCCGGCGGCCTGTACGAGGTGCAGCTGCGCACCCTGCGGGCTCGCCGGATCGAGCTGCCGAACGTGGGACCGGTGCGTGGCGTGTCGGTGGCTCCCGACGGTTACCGGGTTGCCTTGATCGCCGGCGGCGCCCTGTACGCCGGCGAGCTGCCGCAGCAGGCGGCGGGCAAGGCGGTGGAGTCGCTGCACCGGGTCACCGACCGGCTGTCGGATTTCACCGACGTGTCCTGGTCCAGCGAGCGGCACCTGGCGGTGGCGGCCCGCGGCGGATCCGGTCCCGGGCTGTGGAAGATCGGCATCGACGGGGTGGAGCTCAGTGAGTTCCCGACCTCGACCGGTGGGGCTGTCGACGAGGTGGCGTGCTTCCCGACGCTGGACGGGCGCGGCCGGGTGCTGTTCGTGCAGGGCGGCCGGGTGTACGAGTCGTACTCCACCACCTCCCGGCAGCCCGCTGGGCTGAACACCGCGCCGGCCGGCGACTTCGCGTTCTTCGCGATGTGAGCCGCGTACCCCCGTAGCCGGGTTTTCCACAGTCCGTGGGTCGCGAGTTGCGGCGGCGGCACCGGCGCGGCAAGGCTGAGCGACGTGCTCCCGGGGTTGCTCGATCTGGTGCTGCCGGCGCCCTGCCCGGGTTGCCGCGATCCGGGGGTACGCCGCGCCGCGCTCTGCGCCGGCTGCGGGTCCGCGC
>JBOGDF010000128.1:0-13855 GCA_050701635.1 Micromonosporaceae bacterium
GTCACCGGCGGTGACCGTACCGATCTCGACCGGGTACGCCACGTCCCAGCGCCCCATCACCGGGTCGACATCGGCGTTGCGGCGGCGTTCCAGGTCCCGCAGTGCGGTGAAGACCGGCCAGAAACGTTCCACCGCGCTGACCCCCTCGGTACGCCGGGACGCGTGCGCGGACCGCCCCGGCACCCGGAGCCGGAAGGTCAGCGCCCCGCCGTTGGCGGGCACCACGTCGAGACCGGTCGGCTCCGGAATCACACAGCCGCCGGCCCGCCAACCCCGGCGCAGCAGCCCGTACGTGCCGAGCCCGCCGTCCTCCTCCCCCGGTACGCACGCCACCAGCACGTCCCCGTCCAGCGGCACCCCGGTACGGCGCAGGGCACGTACCGCGTACAGGGCGGCGACCAGGCCGGCCTTCATGTCGCAGGCGCCCCGGCCGTACAGCTGGCCGCCGACCACCCTTCCCGAGTACGGGTCCCCGGTACGCCACGCCGTGAGGTCGCCGGGCGGCACCACGTCGACGTGGCCATTGAGCATCAGGGAGCGGCCGCTCCGCTCGGGCCCGGTGCCGCCGCCGGTGCCGGGGAGCCGGCCGACCAGGCCCCAGGCCTCGTCGCGGGCGACCTCCATGCCAGGGAAGTCGGGCTCGGCGGCCAGCTCGTCCAGCGGCAGCCGCCAGTGGTCGACCTCGAGGCCCTCGGCCCGGAGCCAGCCGGCGAGGTACGCCTGGATCTCGGATTCGGCGTCGCTGCCGGAGACGCTGGGGACGCGTACCAGCTCGGAGAGCAGCTCCAGCATCGCCGGGGCGTCGGCGGTGAGCTGCTCGCGTACCAGGTCGGGCCATCGGGTCACGGTCGTCACGCGATACAGCGTCTCACCGGTCGCCTGGTCGGGAAGCGCTTGACCGGGTCCGCCAGGCGGAAGTAGCAGTGGCGCCACCGTCGTCGAGCTTCGGGCCGTCTCCAAGAGGTTCGGCGCCATCGCCACCGCCCGGGCGGCCGCTCCATGTCGTCAGCGGGGAAGCCGGGTGATCCAGTAGTCGGTGTCGGCGGTGGGCGGGGTGCCGAACCGGGCGTTCACGGCGTACAGCGAGTCGCCCCGCTTCGCGATCGTGGTCGGTACGTCGAAGTCGTCCGAGGTGAGGTTGCGTACCACTGTCCCGGCGGAGAGGTCGGGAGTCAGCTCCACCACCGCGATCCGGTTCATCCGGTTCCGTACCACATAGAGGGTGTTGCCGTGCAGCAGGATCCCGTCGCCCTGGGTGAGCGGTCCACCCGTCACCTGGATCTCGGCGGCGGCGCCGGTCGCCGGGTCGATCCGCCACAGCTTGCCGTTGTTGCTCTGTACGGCGATCAGCGTGTCGCCGTCCGGGGTCGCGGCGATCCCGTTCAGGTTGAACCCGGGTTCCATGGGGATGTCGGGCAGCGGCAGCTCCCTGGCCCCGCTCAGGTTGGTGTCGACGACGTACAGCACCTGCCGCATCGAGTCGGTGAAGTACGCCGCCTTCCGGGTCAGCGTGACGTCGTTGACAAACGTCGCGGCACCGGACGGGGCCAGCGCGAAGTTTCCGAGGGTCGCGCCGGTGTCGGCGTCGTACACGAAGGCCCGGCCGGTGGGGCCGCCGGCGACGAACAGCCGGTGCTTCCGGTCGGCCTTCAGCCCGATCGCGGCCCTCCCGTCCCCGGGCGGCACGGCGACCGACACCGAGCCGTCGCGGGCGTCGACCCGGTAGACGGCGCCGGTGGGGATGGACCCGACGAACAGTTCATGGCCCCGGCCGGCGGCGATCCCCTCCGGCTGCGACCCGTCCGGCAGGTCGATCCGGTCCGGGAACACCGCCGCGGCGGTGCAGGTGAGCACCGCGACGGTGAGCACCGACGCCCGTACCAGCAATGACGTCATCCCGATCACCCTTCCTGGTCACCAGAGCCGAAGGCGGTGTCGAAGGACGCGGCGGACGGCTCGATCTGGGTCAGTCGGCGTACCACGGCCAGGGCGTCCGGGGCACCGGCGAGCCGGTCCATGCCCGCGTCCTCCCACTCGATCGAGATCGGGCCGTCGTACCCGATGGCGTTGAGCGCGCGGAAACAATCCTCCCACGGGACGTCACCGTGCCCGGTGGAAACGAAGTCCCAGCCCCGCCGCAGGTCCCCCCACGGCAGGTGGGAGCCGAGCCGGCCGTTGCGGCCGTTGCCGACCCGGCGCTTCGCGTCCTTGCAGTCGACGTGATAGATCCGGTCGGCGAAGTCGAGCAGGAACCCGACCGGGTCCAGGTCCTGCCACACGAAGTGGCTGGGGTCCCAGTTCAGCCCGAACCCGGGCCGCCGCCCGATCGCCTCCAGGGTCCGTACGGTGGTCCAGTAGTCGTACGCGATCTCGCTCGGGTGCACCTCGTGCGCGAACCGTACGCCGACCGAGTCGAACACGTCGATGATCGGGTTCCACCGGTCCGCGAAGTCCCGGTAGCCGGCCTCGATGGTCGACTCCGGCACCGGCGGGAACATCGCGACGGTGTGCCAGATCGCGGAGCCGGTGAACCCGACCACGGTGTCCACCCCGAGCGCCGCCGCGGCTTGGGCGGTCGCCTTCATCTCTTCCGCGGCACGCTTCCGTACGCCTTCGGGGTCGCCGTCGCCCCAGATCCGGGGCGGCAGGATCGCGCGATGCCGCTCGTCGATCGGGTGGTCGCAGACCGCCTGGCCTACCAGGTGGTTCGAGATCGCCCAGACCTTCAGGTTGTGCTGGGTCAACAGGTCCCGCCGGCCGCGGAGGTACGCGTCGCTGTCCAGCGCCTTGTCGACCTCGAAATGGTCGCCCCAGCAGGCGATCTCCAGGCCGTCGTACCCCCACTGGGAGGCGAGCCGGCACACCTTCTCGAACGGCAGATCCGCCCACTGTCCGGTGAACAGGCTGATCGGGCGTGGCATCAGGTCTCCTCCTCTGTCTGTCAGAACCGGAGGTCGCGCAGGTAGCGGTAGCCGACCTGGGCGGTCTGCTGCGGCGTCACGTCGGGCGTGTCGTTCTCCACGATGTACTCCAGCACCGAGTGCCCGGCGAAGATCCGGGCGAAGTCGATCATCCCGGTGCCCAGATCGGCCATGTCGCCGTTGTGCGCATGCCGGTCCTTGACGTGGTACTGCAGCACCCGCTGCGGCGCGGAGCGGATCACGTCCAGCGTGAAGCCCTCCGGGTCGGCCGCCCCGTCGCCACTGTTGATGCCGCCGGCCACCGCCCAGTAGATGTCGATCTCCAGGTGTACCAGCCCGGGATCCAGCTCCCCGGTCAGCACGTCCCAGGGGCGACGGCCGCCTCCCAGGTCGATGGTGAACTCGTGCGCGTGGTTGTGGTAGCCGTACCGCAGACCGGCGGCCTGTGCCGCCGCGGCCTCGGTGTTCATCTGCTCCGCCCAGCGCTTCCAGTCGTCCTCCCGACCGGAGTTGAGGAACGGCACCACGATCGAGGACTGGCCGAGAGTGACCGCGTTCTGGAGCTTCTGTTCCAGGGCGGCCGGGTCGCCGCTGATGCCGTCGTGGCTGGAGCTGGCCTCGATCCCGATGCCGTCGAGGAACTCCCTGAGCTCGGCGGCGGTACGCCCGAAGTAGCCCAATGCCAGCTCCACCTTCGGGTAGCCGATCTCCGCGAGGTGGCCGAGCGTCGCGTCGTACCCTGGCGAGCCCCACAGCGCGTCCCGCACCGTCCACAGCTGGATGCTGATCAGGCCCGGCGGCACCTGGCGTCGTCCGGTGACCCGGGTGGTCGCCTCAGCCTCGGCCGCGCCGATCCCCGATGCGGCGAGGCCGAGTCCGGCGAGCGCCGCGAGCGAGCCGCGGAGCACGCTCCGCCGGTCCACAGTGGACTGCCGTAGTGCTGCCATACCGTCGAATCCGTAACACATTGCAGGCTCCTTTTCACGAGGCGGGGACCAGGACCACCTGGTCGGTTCCGGTGAGCGAGGGCAGCCCGTCGCCGCCCGGGTCGGTGTACGACGCGACGAAGACGCCGGTGAGGTTGTCGTGCGCGGGGTCGTGTCCGGACGGCACGGTCGTCTGGATGGAGCCCGAGCAGCCGCTGGCCGTGGTCTGCGGGTGCCCGTGCGTGTCGTGGCCGAGGATGTAGGTCACCGTGACCCGGGAGCAGTCCACCGGCTGGTCGTCGACCACCCGTGCCTCGAACTCGACGGTGTCGCCGAACCGGAAGGGCTGCCCCTCGACCGGCCTGACCAGATCCACCACCGGCTGGGCGTTGCCGACGATGATCCGTACCGACGCGGACGCCGACAGGCCGCCGCGGTCGCTCACCCGGAGCGTGGCGTGGTAGAGCCCGTTCTCCTGGTACGTGAACGCCGGGTTCGGCACCCGCGAGTCCACCTTGCCGTCGGCGTCGAAGTCCCACTCGTAGAACAGCCGGTCGCCATCGGGGTCACTGGTGCCCTGGCTGGAGAAGGCAACCGTCAGCGGGGGGTGCCCGTTGCTGGGGGTGGCCGTGACCTGGGGCGTCGGGGTGTGGTTGCCCTTCCAGCCGAGGTAGTCGACCCGGGCCAACTGCGCGTCCGGGTTCTCGCGGAAGAAGCCGTCGCCGTACTCGAGGACGTACAGCGCGCCGTCGGGACCGTACTCCAGGTCCATCGGGTTGTCGAAGACCACGGACGGCAGCACCGACTCGATCCCGGCGAGCCCGCCGTCGGACGCCAGCCGGAAGCCCTTCACGTAGTCGCGGGTCCACTCGTGGAACAGCGGTACGCCGTCGTAGTACTCCGGCCACGCCACGGGTGCCCGGCCCGTGGTCGGCGGCGCGACGTACTGGTACGCCGGCCCCGACATCGGGCCGATGCCCCCGGTACCCAGCTCAGGGAACGCCTCCGACCGGCCGTAGCTGTACCAGACGTCCGGCTGCGCCACCGGCGGCAGGTTCCGCAGCCCGGTGTTGTGCGGCGACTCGTTGACGGGTGCGGCGCAGTCGAAGGTCTCCCCGGACTCCCCAGTGGCGAAGTCGTAGTCCACATAGGGCATCTCGGCCGTGGCGCAGTACGGCCAGCCGTAGTTGCCGGGCTCGCGGACCACGGCCCACTTGCCGTGCCCGGCCGGTCCCCGCAGCGGGTCGGCCTGGCGGGCGTCGGGTGAGTAGTCGGCGACGTACAGGTCACCGGTCCGCCGGTTCAGTTCGATCCGGAACGGGTTGCGCAGCCCCATCGCGTAGATCTCCGGCAGGGCACCGGCCGTACCCTCGGCGAACAGGTTTCCCGCGGGGATCCGGTACGTGCCGTCGTCCCGTACCTTGATCCGGAGGATCTTGCCGCGCAGGTCGTTGGTGTTGGCCGAGCTGCGCTGGGCGTCGAAGGCCGGGTTGCGGCCGTCCCGCTCGTCGATCGGGGTGTAGCCACCGGACGAGAACGGGTTGGTGTCGTCCCCGGTGGACAGGTACAGGTTGCCCTTGGCGTCGAAGACGATGTCGCCGCCGACGTGACAGCAGATCCCCCGGTCGTTCGGTACGTCGAGGATCCGCTGCTCGGTGGACAGGTCGATGGTCCCCTTGCTGAACCGGAACCGGGACAGCCGGATCACCCCCTCGAACGGCGCGAAGTCCTCCGGCTCACCGGAGACCGGCGCGTCGCCCTCGTTCACGCCGGGGGTGGCCGGGTCGTCGACCGGGGTGTCCATCGGCGGCGAGTAGTAGAGGTAGACCCAGTTGTTCCCGGCCTTGCCGAAGCCGGGGTCGACGGCGACGTTCTGCAGACCCTCCTCGTCGTGCTGGTAGACATCGAGCGCCGCGGCGAGGGTGTTCAGCCCGGTCGCCGGGTCGTGCAGGTACACCTCGCCGTTACGGGTGGCGTGCAGCACCCGGCCGTCGGGCAGCACCGCGAGGTCCATCGGCTCGCCGGGGGTGTCGTTGAGCGTCACCTTCTGGAAGTCCGCCTCGGGCGGCGGGCTCTGCTGGGACGGCGGGGTCTGCTGGGACGGCTGGGCGGATGAGACGGTCGGCGTCGCGACCAGTGTGGCGGTCACCAGGCCGACGACGGCGAGGCTGAGACTGCGGTGAGCCATGTCCGGGCTCCCTCCTGAATCCTCTGTCCGGTGTGGACATCTCGATCAGTCCCCCGAGCCCCCGACAGCGTTCGAATCTCCTTTCTGATGTGGCGGGTCAGCTCTCAACCGGGCACCAGCGGCCGTCGTCCGCCGCGGACGACTCCACCGCGGCCAGCACCCGCTGCACCCGCAGCCCGTCGGCGAACGACGGTGCCGGGTCGCGGTCCTCGCCGATGGCGACGAGCAGGTCCCGCAGTTCGTGGGTGAACGTGTGCTCGTACCCGAGGACGTGGCCGGGCGGCCACCAGCCGTCCAGGTACGGGTGGCCGGGTTCGGTGACCAGGATCCGGCGGAAGCCGGCGGTGCCCGGGTCCTCGGTGTGGTCGTAGAAATGCAGTTCGTTCATCGCCTCGAAGTCGAAGACCAGGCTGCCGGCGGAGCCGTTCAACTCGATCGCCAGCCCGTTGCGGCGGCCCGCGGCGAACCGGGTGGCCTCGAACGACGCCACCGCCCCGCCGGCGAACCGGCCGAGGAACAGCGCGCAGTCGTCAACCGTGACCTCGCCGGAGCCGGTGCCGGCTCCCGAGCCGGTGCCGGCGCCGTCTGGCAGCGGGCGCTGCTTCACGAACGTCTCGGTCAAGGCCGAGACGCCGGTGAGTACGTCGCCTGTGACGTACTGGGCGAGGTCGACGATGTGCGCGCCGAGGTCTCCGAGCGCCCCTGAGCCGGCCTTCTCCTTCCGCAGCCGCCACACCAGCGGGAACTCCGGGTCCACGATCCAGTCCTGCAGGTACCGGGCGCGTACGTGCCGGATGGTGCCGAGCCGGCCGTCCCGTACCAGCTGCCGGGCCAGGGCCAGCGCCGGTACGCACCGGTAGTTGAACGCCACCATGGAGCGGACTCCCCGCTGCGCGGCCTTCTCCGCGGCCTCCGTCATCGCGACGGCTTCGGCCACGGTGTTGGCCAGGGGCTTCTCGCAGAGCACGTGCTTGCCGGCGTCGAGCGCGGCGATCGCGATCTCGACGTGGCTGTCGCCGGGGGTGCAGATGTCGACCAGGTCGACGTCGTCCCGCTCGACCAGCCGCTGCCAGTCGGTCTCGTACGACGCCCAGCCGTACCGGTTAGCCGCCGCCGCGGTGGCTTCCCCGTCCCGTCCGCAGATCGCCGCCAACTCCGGTACGACCGGCAGGTCGAACGCGTGCCGCACCGTACGCCACGCCTGGGAGTGGACCCGGCCCATGAAGGCGTACCCGACCATGCCGACCCCGAGCGCCGGCCTGCGCTGCTCTGACAACTGAAGAACCCCCGGTTTACTCGAAGCCGACGGACAGGTACCGATCGACGTTGTCCTTGGTGACGACTGCCGAGTACGTGGTGATCGACGCCGGGATCTCGTGCTCGACCAGGTCGTCCATGCCGCGGCTCTGGGCGACCAGGCGGCCCAGCGAGACCGCCGAGGACGACATGCTGGGGCTGTAGAGCACGGTCGCCTTGACCACGCCGTCGTCGGCCTTGATCTGGTCCATCACCCGCTTCGACCCGGCGCCGCCGACCATCAGGAACTCTTTCTCGCGGCCGGCCTGCTTGATCGCGGCCTCCACGCCGATCCCCTGGTCGTCGTCGTGGTTCCACAGGGCGTCGATGGCGGACTCCGCCTGGAGCAGTTGGGCGGTGACCTTCTGGCCGGTGGCCGCGGTGAAGTCGGCCGCCTGCCGGGCGGCGATCGACACGCCGTGGGACTTCAGGGCCGCCTTGAAGCCGTCGCTGCGCTGCTGCGTCAGCTCCAGGTTGTCCAGCCCCGCCACCTCGACGATGACCGGCTTGGACTTGCCGGCCTGCTTCATCCGTTCGGCGACGAAGTTGCCGGCGCTGACCCCCATGCCGTAGTTGTCGCCACCGATCCAGGTGCGGTACGCCAGCGGCGAGGCGAACACCCGGTCCAGGTTGACCACCGGGATCCCGGCGGCCATCGCCTGCTTCGCGACCTCGGTCAGCGCCTTGCCGTCGAAGGGCAGGATCACCAGGGCGTCGACCTTCTTGTCGATCAGGGTCCGTACCGCCGAGATCTGCTGTTGTACGTCGTTGGTGCCCTCGGTGACTTCGAGGGTGACGTCGTCGTACTGCTTGGCCTGGTCCTGGGCGTTCTTGGTGATGGCGCCGATCCAGCCGTGGTCCGCGGCGGGCGCCGAGAACCCGATGGTGACCTCTTTGCCGGGCTTGGCGTTGCCGCCGCCGGGAGCCCTGCCGCCGCCGGTGCTCCCGCCGGGGCGTTCGTTGCTGGTGCAGCCGGCGAGCAGGGCGCCGGCGCCGACGGCCGCGCCGCCGAGCAGGAAACGCCTGCGGTCGGTTCCGAACTGTGCCATGTCAGTTCTCCTCGCGGGGGGATGGATTGCCTACGGGGCGGTCGACCGGTTCCGCAGTTGCAGCAGTACGGCGGCGACGATGATCGCGCCCTTGGCGATGTTCTGGATCGGGGTGGACAGGTTGTTGAGGATGAACAGGTTCGTGATCGTGGTGAACACGAGTACGCCGAGCAGCGAGCCCACCAGCGAGCCGCGTCCGCCGCTGAGCAGGGTGCCGCCGATGATCACCGCGGCGATGGCGTCCAGCTCGTACAGCTGGCCGTGGGTGCTGGCCCCGGTGTTGGTCTGCGCGGTCAACATGACCGCCGCGATGCCGCAGCACAGTCCGGAGAGGACGTAGAGCAGCATGGTGTGCCGCTTGACGTCGATGCCGGCGAGCCGGGCCGCCTCCGGGTTGCCGCCGATCGCGAACGTACGCCGCCCGAACGTGGTCCGGTTGAGCACCAGCCACCCGATGACGCACACCGCGGCGAGCACGTACACCAGCATCGGTACGCCGAGCACCCGGGTGAGCGCGATGTCGGCGAAGCTGGGCACCTCCACGATCTGGGATCGCCGGTCGGAGAGCTGCTCGGCGAGGCCGCGGGCGGAGACCAGCATCGCGAGCGTGACGATGAACGGCACCAGCCTCCCGTACGAGATCAGTACGCCGTTGACCAGCCCGGCGCAGGTGCCGACCACCAGCGCGGAGAAGAGCATCCCGCCGAGCCCGTACGACTGGGTGGCCAGCGTGGTGGACCACACCGATGCGAGCGCGATGATGGCGCCCACCGACAGGTCGATCCCGCCGCCGATGATCACGAACGTCATGCCGACGGTGACCACGCCGATCACCGACGCGGTGGTCAGGATGTTGAGCAGGTTTGACGTGGTGAGGAAGCTCGCCGGGGCGGTGACCGCGCCGACGATGCTGAGCAGCACGAGCACCGCCACCAGCCCCAGGCTGCGCGCCTCCCCGGCGCCGCCGAGGATCGCCAGACGCCGAGCCGGCTGGGCCCGCGCCGCGGCCGCCTCGACCCGGGAGTGCTCGTCCACCGGCGGACGGGTCTGTTCGTCGGCGGGCGGACTTGTCTGCTCGCTCATAGTTGGTGGGTCCCTTCCATCACCAGGTCGAGTACGTGGTGTTCCGCCAGCTCCCGGGCATCCGCCTGGTGCACCACCCGGCCTTCCCGGAGCACCAGGACCCGGTCGGCGAGCCCGAGCACCTCGGGCACCTCGCTGGACACCAGCAGCACCCCGACACCGGAGTCGGCGAGCCGCCGGACCAGCCCGTACAGCTCGGCGCGGGCTCCGATGTCGACGCCGCGGGTGGGCTCGTCGAGCAGCAGCAGCCGGCACTCCTTGAGCAGCCAGCGCGCCACCACGGCCTTCTGCTGGTTGCCGCCCGACAGGGTGCGTACGCCGCGGCGCGGGTCGGGTGGCCGCAGGTCCAGGGCGCGGGTCTGGCGTACCGCGTCGGCGAGTTCGCGTACCCGGTCGAGCCAGCCGAACCGGGCGTAGGAGGGCAGCGCGGCGGCGGTCACGTTGTGCGCGATCGACTGCTGCAGGAACAGCGCCTGGCTCTTGCGCTCCTCGGGGGCGAGCCCGATCCCGGCGGCGACGGCGGCCTTCACGCTGCCGGGGCGTAGTGGCCGGTCCTGCAGGACGACCCGTCCCGCGTCCGGCTTGCGGGCCCCGTAGACGGTCTCCAGGATCTCCGATCGGCCCGACCCGACGAGTCCGGCCAGCCCGACGATCTCGCCGGCCCGCACCGTGAACGACACGTCCTCGAACTCACCACGCTTGGTGAGCCCCTCGACCCGCAGGACCTCGCGGCGCGTCCGGGGTGCGTCGGGGCGGGCTGGGAACACGTACTCGATGGAGCGGCCGGTCATCAGGGAGACGACCTGCGGCGTCGGGGTGGCCCTCGCGTCCAGACCGGTGGCGACGGTACGGCCGTCCTTGAGCACTGTGACCCGGTCCCCGATCTCGCGGATCTCGTCCAGCCGGTGCGAGATGTAGACGACCGCGACGCCGGACGCCGTCAGCTCCCGGATCACCCGGAACAGATTCGCCACCTCGTCGTGGGCCAGGGTCGCCGACGGCTCGTCCATCACGATCAGCCGTGCCTCGTGGGACAGCGCCCGGGCGATGCTGACGATCTGCTGGCCGGCCTTGGGCAGCCGGCCGACCTCGTACCGGGCCGGGATCTCGCCATGGCCGAGCCGGTGCAGCAGTGTCGTGGTCGCGCTGCGCAGGTCACCGCGCCGGACCACGCCGTAGCTGGCGTGCTCGTGGCCGAGGAAGACGTTCTCGGCGACGGAGAGCCCGTCCACCAGGTCCAGCTCCTGGTAGATGGTGGCGATGCCGAGCCGCATCGCCGCGATCGGGGTCGGCAGCCGCACCGGCTCACCGTCCCAGTGGATCTCCCCGGCGTCGGGCTGGTAGGCCCCGGAGAGCACCTTGATCAGGGTGGACTTGCCGGCGCCGTTCTGGCCCAGCAGGCAGTGCACCTCGCCGGCCCGTACCTGCAGGTCGACGCCGTCGAGCGCGCGTACCCCCGGGAACAGCTTGACGATTCCGGACATCGCGAGCAGCGGTGTGGTCATGCCTGCCCCGCCTCACCGGACGGCGAAGACGTGGTCGCTGATCAGCCGGGCGGCGCCGATCACGCCGGCCTGGCCGCCCAGCTCGGACAGCACGATCGGCAGGTTGCCGGTGGCCAGCGGCAGGGAACGCCGGTAGACCACGGACCGGATCTCGGCGAGCAGCATGTGCCCGAGTCCGGCGACGCCGCCGCCGATCACCACCAGGCCCGGGTTGAAGAAGCTCACCAGCCCGGCGAGCACCCGGCCGACCCGCCGGCCGCCGTCCCGGATCATCCCGATCGCCACCGGATCCCCCGCGGCCGCGGCGGTCCCGACGTCCGCCGCGGTCAGCTCGCCCGCCTCGGCGAGGCGTTCGGCGAGCAGGTCGGACCCGCCGGTACGGGCCGCCGCGCTGGCGTCCCGGGCCAGGGCGGCGCCGCCGAAGTACGCCTCCAGGCAGCCGGTGTTGCCGCAGGCGCACTGCGGACCGGACTCGTCGACGCTGATGTGCCCGATGTCGCCGGCGCTGCCGTCCACCCCACGGTAGACCCCGCCGTCGACCACGATGCCGGCTCCGATGCCCGTACCGATCTTGACGAACAGGAAGTCCTCGGCGGGCCGGGCCACCCCGGCGTGCTTCTCGCCGAGCGCCATGATGTTCACGTCGTTGTCCACCAGCACCGGGCAGCCGAGCGCCTGGCTGAGCATCTCGCGTACCGGGAACCGGTCCCAGCCGGGCATGATCGGCGGCGCCACCGGTACGCCGTCGCTGAAGCTGACCGGCCCCGGCACCCCGACCCCGGCGCCGTGCACCTCGACCTTGGCGTCACCGGCCCGCAGCTTGCCGACCAGATCCAGGGCCCGTTCCAGGACGACCCGCGGCCCCTGCCGTACGTCCAGCGGCTCTGACACGTGCGCGAGCACGTCCAGCGTCCCGTTGGTGAGCGCCACGTCGACCGAGGTGGCGCCGATGTCGACGCCGACGAACCGCAGGTCGGAGGCGAGCTGCACCAGCGACGAACGCCGTCCCCCGCGGGAGGCCGCGAGGCCGGCGTTCTCGATCAGACCCAGCTCCAGCAGCCGGTCCAGGTCCACCGCGACCTTGGAACGCGACAGGCTGACCGCTTCGCCGAGCTCGGCACGGGAACGCGGCCCTTCATCCCGGAGCAGCCGGAGCAGGTGCGCCTGATGCGCATTCTCCGGTCGTGCCGCCATCCGTCCCACGCCACCCTCCCGTTGGGTCCGACAGGTGCTGTTGCGGCGAGGTTACCGACTTCCGCCACCGTTAGGAAGAAGTTTCGATACTTCCACCAACACTTTTTCCGTTTGGTGGACAAAGATCCCGGGAGTCGCACCCCCGCCTCGCCGCATCCATCCGTCGAAGCAGCCGCCCGCAATCCGGACAGAAGTCCCGACCCGACAGGCAGTGCGCTGATCAGCTGCGGATGATGCGGTCGGCGACGGCGGAAGCGCGGTCGACGGGGATTGCGAAGCCGATGCCGATGTTGCCGGAGTTCTCGCCCAACGAGGCGATCGCGGTGTTCACCCCGATCACCTCGCCGCGGGCGTTCACCAGCGGACCGCCGGAGTTGCCCGGGTTGATGGACGTGTCGGTCTGCACCACCGACTGCCGGCCGGAGCCGAGGGTCACCTGCCGGTCGACCGCGCTGACGATGCCAGCGGTCACGGTGCCGGACAGCCCGAGCGGCGACCCGATGGCCAGTACCTGATCGCCTACCTCGACATCGGCGGAACGCCCCAGCCGCAGCGGGGTCAGGCCGGAGACGCTCGCGGCACGCAGCACCGCGATGTCCGTACTGACATCGCGGCCCACCACCTCGGCGGGGACCCGGCGCCCGTTGTCCAACACCAGCTCGGCCTCGTCGGCGGTGCCGACCACGTGCGCGTTCGTCACCACGTGGCCCCGGCGGTCGACCACGAAGCCGGACCCGGTGGCGGTACGGGTGCCCCGTCGCACCTGGACCGACACCACGCTCGGCAGTACCCGTTCCGCCACATCGCTCAGGTCACCGGTGACCGGCCCACCGCTGGACCGCGGCAGGCCGGTGTCGGTCGCGGACGGCTCCGACTGCCGCCCGGTGATCAGCCCGGCGATCCCGCCACCGACCGAACCGGCCACGACCGCCATCAGGGCCGTACCGAGGAGTGCCCGGCGGGTGGGGCCGGGTGCCGCGGGAGGCTCGGCACCCGGCCGCTGTCCCGCCGGCTGTTGTGGTGGCTGTTGTGGTGCCTGCTGTGGTGGCACGGGCCGCCGCCGCAGCGAGTCGGAGACGAAGTGGGGACCGCGCGGTTCGCCGAGTCCGACAGGTGTGCTCATGGCGTGCTCCTTCATGTCAGCTACGGCAGCCGCGAGAACCAGAACAGCGACGTGACCGCTACCAGCACGCCGGCCAGCAGCCCGAACCCGACGAACCAGGCGGAGATCTCGCGCCACTCGGTGCGGTAGCCGACGGAGCTGCCGATGTCCGCGTACACCTGGCTCAGCTCCTCGTCGCTGGCCGCCTCGTAGAAGTCGCCGCCGGTCTCCTCGGCGACGCCTCGCAACGTGTCGCTGTCGACCGGCACCGCGATGTACTGGCCGTTGAGGTCGACGTCACCGTCCGGGGTGCCGAACGCGATCGTGAACACCGGAACCGCGGCCTGCGCGGCGTCCGCAGCGGCGTCCTCGGGCTCCCGGCCGGCGGTGTTGTCGCCGTCGGAGAGCAGCACGACCCGGGCCGGCGGCGGGTCCTCGGCGGCCTGCTCGTCCATCGAGCTGATCGCGTCCAGGGACGCGATGATGGCTTCGCCGATCGCCGTACCGCCGTCTCCGTCGATCTCCAGGCGGTCGATCGCGCCGAGCACCACCGGCCGGTCCGTGGTCGGGGCGACCTGCACCGACGCGTCC
>JBOGDF010000129.1:0-13828 GCA_050701635.1 Micromonosporaceae bacterium
GGCTCGGGTTCCGGTTCCGGCTCGGGTTCCGGCTCGGGTTCCGGCTCGGGTTCCGGCTCGGGTTCCGGCTCGGGTTCCGGCTCTGGCTCGGGCGCCGGTTCGGGCTGGGGCTCGGGCTGCGGAGCCTCGGGCTCGGGTTCCGGGGGAGCCTCGGGTACGGGGGCGGTGACGTGGAGGCGGACCGGGATCGTACGTTCGCCGGTGGGGCCCTGCACCAGCAGCTCGGCGGCGAGGTCCCCGAACTCGCCGGCGAGCGCGGGCGAGGCGGTGACGCGTACCGTCGCGGCGTTCTGTTCCACCCGCAGCCAGGCAGCTTCTGCGGTGACCACCGCGGTGAGCGCGATCGGCGGGCCGGTCAGGGTGAGGGAACCGGTCGCTTCACCGTCCGGGGGCAGCTCGCCGAAGTCCAGCGCGTCCGGCACCACCGCCGGTGCGGCGTGCGCCACCCCGCGCCGGGCCGCCTCCGACACCTTGCGGCTGTCGTCGTCGGACATCCGGCGCAGCGCCTGCCAGGCCGCGTACGCCTGCCCGAGATCCGGCTCCCGGAGCCGTTCGGCCAGGTCGTCGACAACCCCGAACCGTACGGCGGCCAGCGGGCTTTCCATCGCCTCGACCAGCTCCGGCGGTAAGGCGGCGGGGGTGATCCGGCGGATCCGGCTGCGTGCGATCAGCAGCTCGCCCTGCGAGCCGAAGGTCCACATCTGCGGGTTCTGGTGCGGCGTGGCCCGGCGGACCTTGTCCGAGACGTACCCGACCAGCTCGGTGAGCCCGACCCAGCCGTCGCCGTCGCGATCCGCTTCGCCGGTGGTCAGCCCGTCGACGACGGCGCCGGTGAACACCGACGGGGTCGACGTACCGGTGGTGAGCTGGGAGCCCTCGAAGGCGTACTCCATGGCGCTGGAGGCGGTGACCACCACCCGGCCGCGACCGCCGCCGACGCGTTCCTGCTCGGCGAACGCATCGCGTACGGCGGCCTCGCCGCCGGCGCGTACCACCATGCCGCGCGGGAAGGCACCGCCGTAGCAGCAGTCCAGGAAAAGCGCGATCCGCTGCGCCCGGCTGTCGGCCATCTGCCGGTTGACGAAGTCGGCGCCGACCGCGGTCGACGCGAGCCGGATCGGCCGGGTGTCGGCGGCGGCCAGGAACAGCTCACCCGCGGCGTTCTTCAGGCCGTGGCAGGAGAAGTGCAGCAACAGCAGGTCTTCCGGGTCCCGGTCGGCGAAGAAGTCCTCGATCGCGACCCGGATCTCCTGCGCGGGCTGGTTGTGCAGGGCGGCGACGGCGAACCCGCCCACCGCGGGATCCCCGAGCGTCTCGGCCAGCGCCTCGGCGTCGCTCAGCGGCGCGGAGAGTCGGCGCAGCTCGGGGTCGGTGTACTCGTCGTTGGCGACGATCAGGGCGTAGCGTCCGTCCATCCTGCTCACCCGCCGGCGTGCTGGGCGATCCAGTGGTCGACCAGCCGCTGCTGCGTCTCGGAGTTGGCGCCGCTCAGCTCCAGTACGTCGCCGCCGATCTCGATCCGTACCACGGTGTTGCGCCCGGTACGCCGCAGCCAGTCGCGTACCACCGCCACCAGCGCGCCGACCAGCTGGATCGTCGGCTGTATCGACACCACCAGGGCACCGGCGACCTCGGCGGCGCCGGCCCGGGTGTCGTCGGGCGCGGCGCCGCCGGGCGCCCGCTCCACCGACTGCACCGCGAGCGCGAGCAGCTCCTCCCGCAGCCGCAGCGACAGCGCTTCGATCCGCCCGTCGTCGGCACCGTCCTCGGTCACCCCGAGCAGCACGGCTGTACCCATGCGCTCCCTCCGCCCGTCACTGGCTGACGGCACCAATGATCCCGCCAGTAACGGAGCGAATACATCCTGCTATCGGCCACTTGACACTTTCATTTCGCTCACCGCCAGTACGTTCTGCTCGTCGACCCGCTGCCGGCGGTCTCTCGTCACCAGAGCCAGACGTCGTCCAGCCAGGTCGTCTCACCGCCGGTGAGCGACGTCGGTGCCGCGAGCGTGAGGCGTACCTGCGTCGCGCCGGCGGGTACGGTCAGCTTTCCGGTCGCCACGTCGGTGCCGGCCTCGTCGAACAGCGTGGTCGCCGGCTTGACGACGGAGCCGACCGCCGCTCCGGTGGCGTCCAGGAATGTCACCGAGACCGCCGGCGCCTTCCCGGACACGACCGACCCCGCGAAGCTGTACGTCGCTCCGCCGTCGACCGGGATCGGCGCGCTCGTCACCGACGCCGCCGTGAGCAGCCCGCCGGGTAGGCCGATCGCGTCGGTGCCGTCGCTGGCGTGTGTCCCCGAGGAGTCGTACCTGGCGCCGCCGGTGCTCCAGCCGTCGGGGTGCGTACGGTCGGCCGACTCCTCGTACGACCCGTTGGTGACCTTGTTGCCGCGGACCTTGATCAACCGGGTGATCGCGTTGTCGGCCTCGTTCGACTCCGCGATCGCGTTCGCCGGGTCCACCGTCGCGGTGACGATCCGGTCGCCCTTGACGCCGCGGGTGTCCCAGTCGACCGACACGCTCGTGGTGGCGCCGGCGGCGATGTCGACCGGTGCGGAGGTCCCGATCACCGTGCCGCCGTCGGTGAACCGTACGACCACGTCCTTCGCCAGGATCGCGGAGGTGTTCGCCACCTCGGCGGTCAGCCGCGTGACCTTGCGCTCCGGCTGGGCGGCGGACAGGCCCGCCGCGGTGAGGTTCGGCTGCGGGTTCGCCGGGGCACACCGACCACCTCACCTCGGAGATCGCGTCGCTCAACCAGCACAACTGGGCGACGACGGCGTTCCAGCACGGGGAGTACGACCTGGCGCTGCGAGTGCTCTCCGAGGGCCGCGTGCTGGCTCACGGCACCCGCTGGTCACGGGAGTTCGAGGGGCTGCGGGTGCTCATCCGGCTACGACAGGGGGACCTGGACGCAGCCCACGCGCACTGGCAGGCGGCGTCCGGCGACGCGGCGAGGGACTCGTACACGATGATCGCCTCCGCCGAGGTGCTGCTGGAGCGTACCGGCAAGCTCACCACCGAGCTGGCCGACGGCGCCGTCGCCCACATCGAGCACGACTACCAGATGCTGTGGATCGCGCGGGCGACGCAGGCGGCGGTACGCACGGCCCGGCGCGAGCCCAAGCCGATGCGAGATCTCCCCGAAGCCCTCGGTACGGCGGAGCGGATGGGTGTCCGCTTCGGCTGGGAGGAGCTGCTCCTGGTTTTGGCGCGGTCGCAGCCCGACCTGGCCCGCCAGTGGTACGAGCGGCTCGCACCGCTGTGGCCGACGTACCGGCGGGGGGTCGCGGTGCACTCGTACGTGGAGGGCCTGCTCGCCGGGCACAGGGGCTACCAGGTGCTGCGGCGCGCCGCCGGCCAGTTCGACGAGATCGGCGAGCCGGTGACCGCGGCCCGGGCACTGCACGCCGCCGCGAAGGTGGCGCCCACGATCGCCGAGGGCAACCAGCTGCGCCGGCGCGCCGTCGAGACGCTGCAGCGCTGTGGCGCCGACCGGTCGCTGGCGGCGATCATCCGGGAACGGCGGCTGCACCGCGGGCCCGGTAAGGTCGACGTGCCCGACAGCCAGCGGCACGTCGCCGCGGCGGCGCTCACCGAGCGGGAACGCCAGGTCGCGCTGCTGGCAGCGGAGGGCTACACCTCCCAGGAGATCGCCGACGTGCTGCACATCGCGATCGGTACGGTGCGCAACCACCTGTTCGCCGTACGCCAGAAGCTTGGTGGCGTACCGAAGCGGGGCCTGGTGCGGCTGCTGGGGCGTACCCGCACCGTGACCCGCTGAATAGCGCAAAGACGCGTATAAGGCGCAACGGACCGGCCGTGGGTGGCCGCCCACGCCTGGCTGGCACGCCGGTTCACGCCCGACTGTCGAGATCCAGACGGGCGCGCCGCGAGGAGTTCGAACGCGACAGCCGAGCCGTCGCTTCACAACCCGAACTCTCCTCAGCTCGTGGTAGGCCCGGAGATTGTCGTGGAAAGGCAGCGGTGACGTCTGGCGCCGAGACCATCCGGGCTTCGACTGCCAACGAAGCAGTCGTGTCAGATCGAGCGCATACGATTCTGACGAAGTCGACGGGAGGGCTGGACGGTGAACACCTTCGACACGTTCATCGAGGTCGCTGAAGACTGCCCGGCAGTTCATGCTGAGGTTCCCCCGGCACGGGGTGGCCGAGCGACGAAGGCGGCTATCGAGTACGAGCTGATCGCCGGCGAGCCGTACGCGCTGACCGAGGAGGAGGTCGCGTTCCGGACGCGCGTGGCAATGCACGACATCCCCGAGGCGGACTGGCCTGCCGAGCGGGAGCGCCTTCTGTCGCAGAACAAGCCCCGGCTTCGAGTAAGTGCGCTGGCCAAGCGCTACGGATGGGGAATTCATGTCGACTCGCACGGGCGCGTGGCGCTGGTGCCGGTCGAGTCGCCGCAGTATGAGCGTCTCGCTGCCGATCCCACGCTAAGCCACGTTCGAGCCTTTCGATCCAAGCGCGCCTGACCGGCGGCGCTTCGCCGTGCGGTCGAGCAGGTACCTCGCCACCCCCCGGTGGATCGGCGCGACCACCGCCCAGACCGCGCGGGCGCCGACCCGGTCGAATCGAATCAACGTCGCGGCGACCACGCGTCCGGGCGGAGTGGACAGGACGATCCGGGGGGTCAGGATGTGGCCCTCGGTCCCGAGGAGAAGAAGGTCCGGCTCACTCTGCAGGATCTCCCAGCCCAACACATGATCCGGCGACTTCGGCGACGCGAGGCGCAGCCCGAGCGCCCTGTGGGCGCCGAGGATGAACCCGCGTAACGCCGGTGGAGCGCCCTCGAGGGCGAGCCGCGCCCACTGCTCCGCGGACTGCGGTACGGAACTCCGCACGGTGAACGCGTCCTCGTAGTCCACCCGGTCCAACAGGTTGAGCGCCGCGATGTGTGCCGGTACGGGCACTCGCTGGGACATGGCGCCTCCCGGAAATAGATTCCTTTACGTACCGTATATGATTGCCTTCATGTCGGCAAGAAGACGGGGCAGGCCACGAGACCCGGCCATCAACGACGCGATCCTGACCGCCACCCGCGAGCTGCTGCTCGACGTCGGCTACGCCGGCCTGTCCATGGAGGCGGTCGCGGCCCGCGCGCGAGTCAGCAAGCCGACGCTGTACCTGCGCTACCCCACCAAGGGTGTGCTGGTCTTCGACGCGGTCTTCGGGAAGACCAAGACGCTCGCCATGCCCGACACCGGAGATCTCCGCAACGATCTACGCGTGGCGTACGAGTGGGCGGTGGACGAATTCGCCGCACCCGAGGCACGAGCCGCGCTGCCCGGGATCCTCGCCGAAGTGTCAGCCAGCCCCGAGATGGCGCGGCTTCTCCGCACCCTCGTCGTCGAGCCGGAGTACGCCCGCGTCCACGACCTGCTGCAACGCGCGCAACACCGCGGCGAGATCCGCGCCGACGCCGACCTGCCACTCGTCATCGACGCGTTCATCGGCACCGCCCTTGCCCGGGCGACCATCCTGGACCACCCCCTCGACCACACCTTCGCTACCCGGCTCGTCGAACTGCTGGTAGCCGGCCTGGAACCACGACCCGGCGCCTGACCGCCAACCACCGCTGATTGTGCTGGAGTCCCCCGCGTCGAAAGTGTCGTACCAGCCACCGGCCGCCAAGGGCTCTGCTACGCCGTCCTCGGTGGGGCGTGCGCCACCGCCGGCCTGGTGGGCGTCGGCTTGGTGGGTGTGGGCCGGGTGTGCGTCGGCTTCGCCGGCTTGGAACTCGGCGACGGCGCGGGCGATGTGCTCGGGTCGGGCGGCGTGGTATCCGGTCCCGGCACCGTGGGAATCCCCGGTCGGGTTCTGGATGGTGTGCCCGACGGCGAAGGCGTTCGATCGGCCAGGAGGCTGGTCGGTGACGGGCTCGCGCCAGGTCCTTCGCCGTCATGGCCGGCGTGGTCCGTCGTCGAGGTCGCGGGTGACGGATCGACTCCGGTCGGTCCGTCCACGCTCGGCGGGCTCCAGTCCCCGGCGATCACCACACCCGCAGTGGTCAGCCCGACCAGCCCGGTCGCGACCAGCAACGAGACGACCAGAATGCGTCGCCGGGTGGCGCCAACCGCGGTGGTGGCGACATCGGAGCCTAGCTCCAGAGGGTCGAGGCCGGTGTCGACGTACTCCCGTACGTCGGCGAATGCCTCGGATGCCCTAGCCGGGCGCCCAGCGTGGACCCGGACGGTTCGGTCGGTGCCTCGGACCGCTCTCGAGCAGCCACGGTGACATCTCCTGATCCGTGGGTTCAATGCGGTCGGCGTCATTGCCGTCTTCGGCGGCGCACGCCGGAACCAGCGCGCATGGCAGACACATGCTGCCGCCTTCGTCCTTAAATGCACCTGATGCGAAGGTCACAGTACGGGCGATATAGTAAAGACAGTTATCTACTAATGCCAGCCGTCTACGGCCGGGTACTCCGCGTCAGGAGCAGGTTGACGACGCGGTCGCGCTCGGTCTGGTATTCGCGCGACTCGGGATAGCCACTGTGGTTGCGGATCGGCGGATCTTTGATCTCCCCGCCACTCGGTCGCAGCTCCTCGGGGTCCTTGACCTCCAACTGACCCTGGCCGCCAGCGACCTCCCATCCAAGCGGGTCGGTGTTCCGCCAGAAGTTGGTCCAGCGTGGCTCCTCCACAGGCGCCAGAGTCAGCTGTTTCCCCAGGATGGCCAGCCGGCTCCTGCCGAAGTACGCCGGAAAGGCGCGGCCGTACAACCGGGTGAGCTGACAGCCGTGCGACAGGAACCAGATACGTTCCCGCCAAGACGCCCCCATCTGCAGGATGAGGGCGGCGGCGATCACCGCGCCTTGGCTGTGCGCGGACACGACGATGTAGTCCACGGCTCGCACACCCTGGTCGGAGGGCCTCATCAAGCCGGAGGTACGAGTCTGGAGCTCCGGCACCGCCCGCTCCGCGTAGCACGGCGGCGCCAACGGGTGCGCCGAGCGTGGCCAGAACGTCGCGATATCCCAGACGACGCCGACCCCGCGGCGTACGGTCTCGCTGCGATACACCAGCAGCCCGAGCCCCGCGATGCCGAACGGCAACAGATTGGCGAGCCGGTCACCGATGTCCACCAGCGCCTTGACGAACACTCGTAGATCGTTGGTCACGTCCAACCGCCCGAGGTGGACCCCGGACAACGCGGCGCTGGTCCCCAGAATCACCACGCCGAAGCCCAGGACGGCCACCAGCCCGGCAAGCCGGAGCACCGGGCCCCCCACCAGATCGTGCAGGCCGACGAAGCTGGCCGCCCGGCGCGCCCGCCGCTCTTCGTGGGCGGACAGCCCGCCGCCTGGCCGGGTGAATCTGTCGCGGACGAATCGCCGGCCGGCCCGGCGGTACCGGAGGTACGCGACGCCCGCCGCGGCCGCCACCACCAGGATGACCACCAGCATGACGACGATGGCGAGACCGGTCCACATCACCGGTAGCGGAAGTGTGATGGGAGAACGACCGGTCGGGGTGGCCCCGCCGTTCAGCACGTCGGTGACCCAGTAGAGCACCCCGCTGGCGTACGCCATCCCCAGCATCCATCCGAACCCCGCGAACACCGCGGGTCCCCGACCGCCCCAGGCGATCCGGACGGTCGGTCCACCGTCCGCGTGTCCTCGTACCACGCCCGTACGCGGAAGGAACAACGTCACCACCGCCGCCGCCGCGACCGTCGGCGCGATGAACTGCCAGGTGTGCAGCCACGCCGGTGACGGCCCGACGCCCGGAAGCCAGTCGGCGCTCCAGGCATTGCCGCCAACCATGAGCACCACAGCGATGATCGGTGGAAGCAGCGCCCGCCGGCCGGAGCGCGCCACCCCAGCGATGGCGATCAGCATGAGGATCTGGACCACACCGACCCAGCCGACGATCCAGTCGTACCCCGGCAGCGAGCGGTCGTTGGCGCAGCCGGGGACCGTGCTGTCCGTCCAACACCGCTGCGGTGGTCGCAGCTTCTCTGGATTGAAAGCCGGGTCCGGCAGCAGCAGGTACAGGATCCCGAGCACCACCCCGCCGGCGGTCAACCCGATGAGCGCCCAGCCGTACGTGCCGAGTCTCGTCTCGCCGCCCCGCCTGGTCACGTAGCGACGGCCCAGAGCCAGCACGGCCAGCAGCACAACGGCACCCAGCAACACGACGGTCGACCCCGAGAGCAGCTCGCGCCATCCGCCCGGCGGGTCCATATCGATCATCGCGCCCACCGGCACCAACGTCGCCACCGCCGCTCCGACCGCCAGGTGGATCACCGCGAGCCGGCGCAGCTGACCTTCGCCACACCAGAACGTCGCCTGCTGTAACGGGTTGGCGGGGGGCGCGGTGTCTTTCGGATTCGGTGGCATCGCGGGCAGCTCGGCCTCGTACTGATAGGAACGCCAAGCGAGGAACCCGATGAGAGCCAGCACGCCGAACGGCACCAGCAGCCCGATCACCAACGCCCGGCCAGCGGTGTGCCACCACGCGCCAGCCAGGAACTCCCACGGACCCGGAATCTGCGCCAGGCACTCCTTGTCCACGCACTGCCAGGCGATCAGGTCAACCCCCACACCCACCGCGGTCAGCACAAAGGTGACCGTCACGCTCAGGCAGAACACCCGGATCAACCACGCGGTGAGACCGGAGTCAGATCCTGGTGTCTCCTGCTCGGGATCCGCCGGAATGTCGGGCCGGGCATGCAGCGCCACGTTCGACAGGGCGAACGGCAGCAGCAGCGTCCACAGTGCCCGCTGAACGTCCTTGGCCGCTCGGCGTACCCCCGAGGTCAACTGACCCCAGCTGTACGCCTCGATCAACGGCGCTCCGTCGGAACCGTTAGAGGGCCGGTAGAAACCGGTGGTCGCGTCGCCGGCCACGAGTTCCGGCTGCGGGTCGCCCGGCCGGGACGTGGCGCCGGGCTTCGGGGCGATCCCGAGCAGATCGGCGGGCGGGGTGTTGGACACGCCATGGATCCGCAGTTCGAGCACCCGACCTGCCATACCCGACCCCACTCCCGGCGCGACCTACGATCCACGATGCAGCCGGCTCACTCCGAACGGAATGTGTCGATCACCTAACCGACAGCTCCGGCCGGGTCGTCCGGACATGACCGAAGCGCCCCCTGACCGCACCAATCTCGTACGCGATGGTCTCGTTGGCAGAGGTGCTAGCGGACTCCGACCTCAGGCAACGGTTCATCTCACTCGCGGCACGACCCGAAGCGGCCCGCACTGCCGCAGATAACACTCAGGTGCCGCAACTCGACGAGTAGGGATGGTCGAGCGAGACGGCCGGCAGACGACATGGGACCAAGAGCGGCGACCCGCGTGTAGCGCGGCCGCGCCGGGCGAGTCATTCACGGGAGTGCGTGGAACCGTGCGAGAAAAGTCCCTGTCGCTTGGTCATGCGGATGACCTTGCCGGCCGTGAAGATCGGTGGCGCGATCGGTGAGCCGTGTTGTAGTGCGGCGGTGAGGCGTTCGGCGCTCATCGGTCGGGCGAAGAGGTGTCCTTGGCCGGCCGCGCAGCCGAGTTCGAACAGGGCGGTGCGTTGGGTTTGGCTTTCCACGCCTTCGGCGACGACGTCGAGGCTGAGGGTGCGTCCCAGCTCGATCGCGGAGCGGACCACGGCTGTGGCTTGTGCGGAGGTGTCCATCGCTTGTACGAAGCTACCGTCGATCTTGAGTTGACTGAGCGGGAGTTGGGCGAGGGTCCCGAGCGCGGAGCCTGTGGCGCCGAAGTGGTCGAGGGAGAGGCTAACCCCGGCGGTGTGCAGGTCGGTGAGGACGTCGGTGACCACGTCGAGCCCGGACAGCGTCAGCGGCGCGGCGAGTTCGAGGGTGAGTGTGTCGGCGGGTGCGGCGTGGGCGTGCAGGCGCGCGATGACCTGTTTCGGGTAGTGCGGGTCGAGCAGGTTCCGCGGTGCGACGTTGACGGTGACCGGCAGGTGATGCCCGGCGGCGCGCCATTGTGCGGCGGCGGCGAGTGCTTCGTCGAGGATGGTGTCGGCGAACTCGGGGAGGAGCCCGGATCGTTCGACCGCTTCAATGAACCGGGCCGCGTCGAGGTCGCCGTGTTCGGGGTGCCGCCAGCGGGCGAGCGCTTCGGCTGCCACCATTTCGCCGCTGGCCAGGTCCACGATGGGTTGGAAGCGGGCGGTGAACTGGCCTTCGTCTAGTGCGCGGCGCAGCTCGCCGCGCATTGTGAGGCGTCCGAGGTTGGCGGTGTCGCGGGTGCGGGAGTACATCGCGACGGTCTGCCCGGCGTGTTTGGCTTGGTACATCGCGATATCGCTGCGGCGCAGCAGCTCGGTGACGTCACGGGTGGTGGAGGCGACCGCGATGCCGCCGGAGGCTTCGATCTGCAGCCGGGTGCCGTCGATCTCCAGCGGTGCCTGCAGGGCGGCGAGGACGTTGCGTGAGCGGTGCACCGCCAGCGCCGGCGCGGGCAGGTTGGGGAAGAGCACGGCGAACTCGTCGCCTCCGAGGCGGGCGACGAGGCCGTCGTCACCGGTCGCGTTGGTGAAGCGCTGTGCGACCTCGACCAAGACCTGGTCGCCTGCGGTGTGGCCGAGGGTGTCGTTGATTTCCTTGAACGAGTCGAGGTCGATCAGCAGCAGCGCCGGCACGCCCTGGATCGGGCGGGTCGTGAGGACGCGTTGCGCCGCGTCGAGGAGATGCCGGCGGTTGGGTAGGCCGGTGAGCGGGTCATGTGTGGCGTCGTGGGCGCTGCGGGCGTAGGCGTGCGCGTTACGCAGTGCGGTGCCCAGTGACGCGGCGAAGGTCCGCAACGTGTACTGCTCGCGTTCGGAAAGCTTGACCTTGCCCATGAACCGCAGCACCAAACTGCCGTGTTCAGGTTGCCCGTTGCGGCCGGCGAGCGCGGCGCTGATGACCTCGCCGCCGCTGCTCGGTGCCTGCTCGGCCGGTCCGTCGAACAGCACACGATCGGCGCTGCCGCGTACCAGCCGTGGCGGCGATCCCGGCGTCCTGACAATCACCTCGGCCTGATCTGCGGAGAACAGCTCCGCCGCCGAGGTGACCGCGGTGGTCAGGACCGCGTCGATGTCGACATCGGAGAGCCGGTCAGTGGCATCGGCCAGCCGCTGCCAGGCTTCCCGTTCTGCGCGGGCGTGAAGCTGCCGGGCACTGAAGGAGTGCAGCCACAACACCAACGGCGGCAACGCCGCCAGCAGACGCGTGTCGTACTGCAAGGCCGCCAACGCGGCGAACCCGACGGTCACGTTCCCACAAGCGACGATCGGATCGAGGTGCAGGCTGCGTCGTAGCACCTGCGCCGGTGACGGCCCGCCGGCCAGCCCGATCACGACCGCCACCGACATCGCGGTCACCGCGGTGAACAGCGACGCCGCGGCAGCCAGCGCTACCGCACCGGTAACGGTGAACGGCCGCACCGGCGTACCCACCGTCACCGACACCAGCAACGCGGCGGCGGCCGTCGCGAGCGTTTCCTGACTGACGTTGAAGACTGCTTTCAGCAGCGATCGACGCGCAATCACCTGCGACAGGGCGCGGCCGACGGCCACACAGGCCACCACCAGCCCTGGATCAAACAGCGCAAGACCGACGATGACGACCGCTTCGGCCCACGACAACACGATGCGGTTCGCGCCGACGCGGATATTCAGCGTCGCCAACCCGGCCACGCCGACCAGGGCCACAAACGCCGACGTCGCGAGTACCGCAGGCGGATCCGAGCCGGCCACGCGGCCCGCCGCGGCGACCAACAGGCAGCCGGCCACCACGGCGTACGCCGCGACGTACGCCGTCAATCGCGGACTGGACTGGCCCGCACCCTGACTACTCAAACCTCAACCCTGCGTGCACCGATAGACGCTCCCCGTTACGGCATCCTCGCACACTGGATATCGACGGTCAGCCCCACTCGTGGCCGCGCATACCCCACCCCTCCTCTCAACTGCTCACCCCGTGAACTCCCGCGTCAAACCCAGGGGATCAACCCCACTCGTGCCCGCGCATGATCGCCTTCCTTCTCGACGGCTGATGAAGCAGAGACGCTCGATGCACGCGGCGGCAGCGCAGCCGGGGACCCGGCGGACGGCAGATCGGGCGCGAGCGTGCACCATGGACCTCCTAAGCGCGCACATCGACCCCCGCACGCGAACCATCAGGGTAGAGCCGGGCCCGGCGCGGCGTCGATCCGTAGCCGTAGCGGTGTACGGCCGCGGCTTGGCACGATCCTGCTCCTGGTGAGGAGGATCCATCGCCGATGCGTAGGTACCAGGGTGCGCAGATGGTGCGGTGGCGTCCGCTCTGACGTCGCCACCGCTTGGCGGCTGGCCTGGCTTACTCGAGCGGCTTTCCAAGGAAGCTCTCCCTACCCTGCGGCGGGTTCGGAGTGAGCCATTCCCGGTAGCGGGTCGTGGCTGCGGGCGACGTGCAATGGGGTGAGTACTACATCAGGTCAAATCTGTTGGCGGTTACAGGCTGACGGTCTGTCCCAGGCCTCGGGCCTGAGCCGCCTGAAGCACCGCTGCGGCGGCCGCGGCATCCTGTACGCCGATGCCGACGCTGTTGTAGTACACGATCTCCGACGAACTGGTCCGTCCCGACTTGAGCCCCACGATCACCTCACCAAGAGAGATCAACTGGTGCTTGGCGAGCAGGCCGGAGGCAAGCCCATGGACGATCGGACCGGCATGTTCGGCGGCCGAGCCGATGTCGTCGACGACCACCGCTCCGGCGCGCGTGAGCAGATCCTGTGGGACCTCGCATCTGTCCGGGGCGAATGATCCGATGCTGATCACAGTGGCTCCGGGCTTGAGCCAGGCCGCGTCGAGGATCGGGTCGACGCTCGTACTGCACGCGACCACCACATCCGCGTCACGGACCGCCTCGTCAGCGGTGGCGGCGGCGATCACGTCGAACTCGAGCTGCCCGTTGAGCGAGCGAGCCAAGGATTCGCATCGAGCACGGGTACGGCTCCACACTCGTACGGCCCGCAAGGCACGAACCCTGGAGATCGCCCGTACGTGGGCTTCGGCCTGCACGCCGGAGCCGAGTACCGCCATCCGGCGTGAGTCGGGATTGGCCAGGACCTCCACGGCGACGGCGCTGGCGGCCGACGTTCGGATCGTGGTCACCGACGTACCGTCCATGATCGCGACCGGCCGGCCATCGTCGCCGTCCAGGATGGTGATCAATGCCGAGATGGTCGGCAGCCCCCGATCGGCGTTCGCGGGATTGACACTGCCGAACTTGCAGACCGCGCCCCTGTCGGGAGACAGCCTCGCCGCGTAGCAGAAGGCGACCGAATCCTCGCTGCCGTCCACCAGCAACCTCGCGGGCAGCACCGCGCGGCCGCGGCCCAGCTCATCGAAGGCACGACGCTGGGATTCGATCGCGAGGTCGATGTCGAGAAGGCGTCGTACATCGGCCGCGGACAGGACGAGAAGCCGAGATCCGGTGGGCATGTGGCACCGCCTTCGAGGCAAGGGGACGCGATCGCTGTCAGCATGGCCCTTGTGAGGCCATGTGTGGAGACGCGGCCGGCGTCCCTGACGTCGTGCTGCTGGACCAGGGCACCCTCGGGTCGGGTTCCACCTCCAAGGCTGCCGGTGGGGTACGCGCCCAGTTCTCCGACCGGATCAACATCCTGCTCGGCCTGCGCGGGATCGAGACGTGCACGCACTTCCGGGAGCGGTTCGACCAGGAGATCGACCTGCACCAGGTGGGCTTGAGCTTTGTGCGGACTGCCGCGGTGGCCGCCTGGGGGTGCCGGTCGATCAGGCCGCTACGTCCTCGTGTGGATCACGATGCTGCCGCCTCCGATCGCGTCGGGGCCCGGCAC
>JBOGDF010000130.1:0-13727 GCA_050701635.1 Micromonosporaceae bacterium
GCCCGGACGCCGCCGACCGGATGGCCGCCGAGCGGCGCCGCCTCGACGGCCACGAAACGCCGGGCATCGGGGTCGCGGGCGACGCGCAGGCGGTGGCGGACGGCGTACGCCGCTGGGTCGACGCCGGCGCCGACACCGTCGTACTGCAACCCACCCTGGACGAGCCCGACCCGGAAGGCTTCGTACGCTTCGCCGCCGCCGAGGTGGCGCCCTTGCTGCGGTGACGGCCCGGCTCAGGCGTCGATCCGGTGGTACGTCGCGATGATCACGCCGGTGGTGGTGGGCACGCTGTCGACCAGCTTCAGCTTGGCCGTGGCGGCGCCGTCGGCGAACAGCCGGCGCCCGGAGCCCAGCACCAGCGGGTGGATCAGCACCACGTACTCGTCGATCAGGTCGGCGATCGAGCTGATCAGCGCGCCGCTGCCCAGCACCACCAGGTCCTTGCCGGGCTGCTCCTTGAGCTTGCCGACCGCGGCGGTGGCGTCGCCGGAGAGCAGCGTGGAGTTCTGCCACTCCAGCGGTTCGGCCAGGGTGGTCGAGGCGACGTACTTCTGGCTGTTGTTCAGTACGTCGGTGAACGGGTTGTCCTTCTGGTGCGGCCAGTACGCGTAGAACTTCTCGTACGTCAGCCGCCCCAACAGCAGCTCGGTGGTGCCCATCCCCTTCGACGCTTCCCGCATCATCACGTCGTCGTGGTAGGGCACCGCCCAGCCGCCGTGGCTGAAGCCGCCGCGGGTGTCCTCGTCCGGTCCGCCCGGGGCCTGCATCACGCCGTCGAGGGTCACGCTGTTGAAGACACTGATCTTGCGCATCGTTCTCACTCCCTGGTGGTAGGTCCGTCTCTCATGACCTACACGAACGGCGTACCGCCGGATCGACACGCGCGACCAGAAATTCCGGGAGGGCGTGACGGTTAGTGCGCGAAGATCATGCGCTCGACCGGGGCGCGCTCGACCTCCGGCTGGTACAGCATCACGGCGCCTGCGATCGCGACCCAGATGCCCATGCCGAGCCCGCCGGCGAACGCACCCGCCAGCGCCAGCTGGGGTGCGGAGATCGCGTAGAACCCGGCGATACCACCGAGCAGCGAGATCAGGCCGATCGCCATGCCGAGCCAGCCCAGCCACGGCCGCGCCAGCTCGCCTCTGACCATCGCCCAGCCGGACGTGCCGACGAACAACGCGACCGGGAAGGCCAGCAACGTGAAGCTGATCTGCGCCGCGTCATTCAGCGCGATCATCAGCGCGGCGTTGTCGGTGGCTCCCGACTGGTCGGCCATGAAGGCCATCGTGGTCTGCGGCAGCCCGGCCACAAGGCCCACGGTGGCGACCATCACGCCGGTGCCGTACACAATGGGAGAGAACTTCTCGGCGCCTCCTTCGGCGCGTTGCAGTACGTGGCGCAGATGAGCCGCGAACCACACCAGCGCCATCGCCGCGAGCGAGCCGAACACCCCGGCCAGCAGCACACGGCTCCCGTACGCGCCGTAGTAGCTGGTGATCTCCGACGCGGACGCTGTGGCGGTGGGTGGTATCGGGGGTACGAGGACCGCCGCCAGCACCAGGGCGAAGAACGCGATGCCGCTGGCTGCCCCGAACCGCTCCCACGTGCGTTCGTTCATGACCGCCGTAATCATGACCGCCTCCTTGATGTCATGAAAGATGGGGCCTACAACTCAATTGCACTCCTGGCCGCGTCACTAGACAAGCGGCCATAGGGAGGATGACCAATCAGTCCCTTTTTGCGTACGTGCCACGGTGTACTGGACTCGCCGATTCCAGCAGCTGTCGCAGCCGTGCGATCTCCAGGCTCAGTTCGGTGAGTTCGGACCGGGTCGTCTCCTGTGAGCGTTGAACCTGCTCAACGAACCACTGGGCGAGCGACGCGGTCAACACTCCGATCAGTGCGATGCCCGCGAGCATGAGCCCGGCCGCCACGAGACGGCCTTCGCCTGTGGTCGGGTAACGGTCGCCGTACCCGACGGTGGTGACGGTGGTCGTGGCCCACCACAGGGCGTCGGGGAACGTGGTGATGTTCGATTCCGTGCTCTTCCGTTCTGCGTCGAGTACGGCTAACGCCGCGCAGAAGATCACCAGGGCCGCGAAGCCGCTGACGTACACCGCGATTCGGCCTCGTAGGGCGGCGGCGGTCTGTCGGTTCAGCACCCTCACCAGCGTGACCAGCCGGAGCAATCGGAGCGGCCGCGCCAGCGGTAGCACGATCACCACAAGGTCAACAAGATTCCGGCGTACGAAACGCCACCGCCGGGTCGTCAGTGCGAGCCGTATCGCGTAGTCGACCGCGAAGATGGCCCACACAACCCAGGTCGCGACCGTGCAGGCGATCAGCCATCGACGGTCCGTGTCGGTATCGAGAATCGGCCAGGCGTACGCGGCGAGGAAGACCATCGCCGCCACGGTCAGCGGCACCTCGACGCGGCGCTCCCAAGCCTCGCGGCGTACGTCGGCAAGCGCTGGTGCGCTCATGACCGGCCGCCTCCCCACATTGGACGGGTCTTGTCCAAGGTGACGCAGCCCTAGTGGGCGCCGCCATTGCCCAAACAGTCAGCGGGGGCGTCAGATCTTGGACCCGACAGTCGCGAACCAGAGCACGAATCCCAATTAGCCAGAACGCGGCGCGTGAGCGCGGCAGAATTCGCGTACGGCCTGATTCACCGCCTCGGGCTGCTCGAGGTTGCTGACGTGGCCGGCGCCCCCGATCACGACGAGCTCTGTGTCCGGGATCGCCTGCTCGAACTGATGCGCGACGCTGAGCGGCGAGCGCGCGTCCAACTCGCCCCAGATCAACAGCGTCGGTACGGCGATGCGAGGCAGCAGATCGCGCTGGTCGGCCTCGCCCATGATGGTCAGCTGTTGCCCGAGAGCTGCGGGGCGGACATCGGCGGCCATGGCGGCGAGCAGCGGCACGAACTCCGCCGGCGGATCACCGGCGAACAGGCCAGGCAGTGTCAGGTCGAACTCCTCAGGCGGCGCGGCGAGCAGTTGGCGGACGCCGGCGACTCGCGCTCGTACCTCGTCCGCGGACAGCGAGCCCTTCCAGCCGGCGTACGTGTCGATCATGATCAGGGTCGCGACCAGCTCGGGACGACGGCGATAGAGCTCGAGCACCACGGTGCCGCCCCAGGAGAGTCCAGCGACGTGCGCGGGCCCGAGCTCGAGCCCCTCGATCAGCGCCGCGAGGCAGTCCGCGAAGTCCGCCAGACCGAAGCCCTCAGGCAGATCCGAGGACCGGCCGGCCCCGGGCTCGTCCCAAGCGACGACCGTGAACTCGTCGGCCAGGCCAGCAAGCTGCGGCTGCCAGATGCGGCCGTCCTCGGCCGCGCCGTGGACAAATACGAGGGGCGGCCCGTGGCCCACCCGCTCGTAGCCGATCTCTAGCCCGTTAGCCCGGACGACCCCCACAGTCGCACCGTACGCGCATCTGGTCGCTACGGGCCGGGACTCCCCATCAGGCGGTTGCTCAGTGGCGGCTGGCCGAATCGATCTCGCCGACGTGCTGAAGGATGACGGCGGCTCTCCGGTACGGGCGACACGGCCAGTCGGTGCATCCCTCGGCGAGGCAGGTCCGATAGCTCACGCGGCTCGGTATGTGCTGCTGGTACGCCTCTCGCGCCCAGCCGACATCTTCGTCGCTCGGTTCGTTGAGCGGACGTGGCGATGGGCGGCGGACAAACTCGGCGGCGAGCCGGCGCTCAACCATGGCCGCCGCTCCAACTGCCCTAGCGCCGTCCGCTGAGCTTGTTCGGCGAGTACGACGGCACCGCAGGTCCACGGTTCGCCACACCATGAGCGCCGCGGGCGGTCTACGACTATTACTGGGCCGTGCCGGTCGAGAACGTACTGCGCGCCGAGGTAGCGCTGCTCGGCGGGCGTACGTGGTGTTCTGGATGGCGACACGTGTCGGTTCGGCACTGCAGCGCGGCCAATTGCGCTCACCGTCCGAGCACGTGGTCGGCGTCTCTGCGGTCGCGGCAGGGCCAGCGCTCGCCACATCCGAAGCAGCGACGCAAGCGTGGCCAACGATCCCGGTGATGGGCCGAGGCGATGGTCTGGGCCACGGCCTTGTCGCCGCCGTACGGCAGCGCCGCACGGCACTGATCGTGCGGGCGCTGACGGCCTGGCTGATCACCGGTGCGTCGCATGCTGATCCCCCTTCTCGCGACGTGTCCCCCTCGGCCACGCCGCGTGATTGATCGGATGGGCGTGACTGGCCGGGTCTCTGGATACCTCGGCGCAGCGCGTCCTACGAGTAGCCTCTTCGGTACTGCGGGTGATGTGTAGACGTCGCGCGTCGGCTGGCTGTTGGCCGTGTGCTGGCCAACATCCGATTGCGTCAGGGGGCCGTGATGGTGGGGGAGACTTTCGGCGCGGCGCTACGGCGGCACCGGAAGCGGCGGGGCCTCTCCCTGAGAGCCCTGGCGGAGAAGGTTCGTTACCACCACACGTATCTGTGGGAGCCGGAGTCCAGTCGTAAGTCTGGTTCGGCGGATGTGGCCGCCCACCTCGATGAGGCGCTTGGTGCGGGCGGTGAGCTGGCTGCGCTGATGGCGGAGGGGCCGACATCTGACCCGTCGGCGGGCTTGGTGCTGGCGTCGCGGTGGGCGGACGCGGTAGCCGCTATCACTGACCTGTGGCAGGGGGACATGGAGCGTCGTCGGTTGCTGATCGATGCCGCATTTGTCGGCGGCGCATTTGGCAGCTCCGCGTTGGCGTGGCTGACCGAGCGACGCGCGCAACCTACCGGATGCGGTCGGCGGGTCGTAGGTATCGCCGACGTGGCGTCGATACGGGAGGTGACCGGGGCGTTCCGTCGCCTCGACAACAGGTACGGCGGCGGCCAGGCGCGTGCCGCCGTGGTCCGGTTCCTCGCTGGCGACGTAGCTCCTCTGCTGCGCGACGGCCGCTATGACTTGGTGACCGGCGCCGCCGCGCGATCACTCAGCCGACACCCGACCCGCTTCCAGGCGCTGCTTCAGGTTCTGGTAGCTGGCGGGCGCGCCCTTGCGGGCCGCGCGTACGACCAGCGGGACCAGTGGCTTGCCGACGCCGTGGCCCTCGAAGTCGAGGGAGAATGTCACGCGGGAACGGGCGCCGTCGTCGAGCGGCGCGACGGTGATGCTGACGTGTGGCCGGATCGGCCCGGCGACGCCGCGTACCGCCCAGTGCCGGGGAGGGTCGCTCTCGGTGACCTGCTGTGTCATCGTGCCGCCGAGCTTCCGCGTGGTGATGAACCGGGCGCCGACCACGGGCGGGTTGCCGTCCTCGATCTTCACCCGCACCACGTCGGACTGCCACTCGGCGAACCGCGACGGGTCGGTGGCGTAGTCGAAGACCTCGGCCGGCGGTCGGTCGATCTCGATGTGGGACACGAACGGTGCCATGGCCAACCCCCTTGTCGGGTGACCCCGTACTCCGAGATTACCCCGCGGGGCTGGCGAGCCGGGCGGCCTTCAGCGACAGGTAGTGCCGCTCGGGGATGCTGGCGGTACGCTCCGCCGCCGCCCGGTAATGCGCGATCGCGGCGGAGTGGGCGCCGGCCATCTCGTACAGGTGGCCCCGTACGGCGTCGAGCCGGTGGTGGCCGGCCAGCGCGTCGTCCAGCTCCGTCAACAGCTCCAACCCGGTCGCGGGGCCGTGCACCATCGCGGCGGCGACCGCCCGGTTCAGCCGCGCCATCGGGCTGTCGGAGACGCGTACCAGGACGTCGTACAGGGCGAGGATCTGTGGCCAGTCGGTCTCCGCGACGCTGGCCGCCTCGTCGTGGACGGCCTGGATCGCCGCCTGCAGCTGGTACGGGCCGACCGCACCGCGCTGCAACGCCGCGGTGACCAGCTCGACCCCCTCGGCGATCGCCGCTTGGTCCCACAGCCCGCGGTCCTGCTCGGCGAGCGGGATCAGCTCTCCCTCCCGGGTGGTACGCGCGCCGCGCCGGGCCTCGGTGAGCAGCATCAGCGCCAGCAGCCCGGCGACTTCGGGGTGTTCCGGGAGCCGCCGGTGCGCCGCCCGGGTCAGCCGGATCGCCTCGCCCGCCAGCTCGTGGCGCTGGGCGGTGGGACCGGCGCTGCTCACGTACCCCTCATTGAAGATCAAATAGAGCACGTGCAGCACCGACGCCAGGCGCTGCGGAAACTCCTGAGCATGGGGGGTACGGAACGCCGCACCGGATGCCTTGATCCGGGCCTTGGCGCGGCTGATCCGCTGCGCCATGGTCGCCTCCGGCACCAGGAACGCGCGCGCGATCTCCGCCGTGGTCAGGCCGCCCACCGCGCGCAGCGTCAACGCGATCGCCGACGCCGGCGACAGCGCCGGATGCGCGCACAGGAACAGTACGGTCAGCGTGTCGTCGCGGGTCTCGGTCTCCACCGCCACCGGCGCCTGCGCCGCCACCACCTGCTCGCGGCGGCGGCGCGCGGTCTCGCTGCGCACCTGGTCGGCCATCCGCCGGTACGCCACCTGGATCAGCCACCCGCGCGGCTGCTCCGGTACGCCCGACTCCGGCCACTGCAGCGCCGCCGCCAGCAGCGCCTCCTGTACGGCGTCCTCGGCGGCGTAGAAGTCTCCGTACCGGCGTACGACGGCGCCGAGGACCTGCGGCGCCAGCTCGCGCAGCAGGTCCTCGGTACGGCGGTCGGAGGTGGTCACAGCTCCACGTCGGGTGCCTCGCCGACCTGGCGTACCTCGACCGGCATGTTCAGCGGGGTGCCGCCCGGTCCCGGCGCGGCGGACGCCTCGGCGGCCAGCTCGACCGCCCGCTCCGGGCTCTCCACGTCGACGATCCAGTAGCCCATCAGGAACTCCTTCGACTCCGGGAACGGCCCGTCGGTGACCGCCGGTGCGCCGCTCTCGGTGGCGCGTACCACCTTGGCCTGGTCCGGGAAAGTGAGCCCTTCCCCGGAGACCCACTCGCCGGCCTCGGTGAGCTGGGTGTTGAACTGGTTCATGAAATCGATGTGGGCCTTGATCTCGCCCGGCGACCACTCGGTGATCGGCTGCTCGCCGGCGTAGGTGTTCAGCAACAGCATGTACTTCATGGTGCGCTCCTCGGTTGTGTTGGCCGGTGCTCTCATGAGGTGATCGGAGCGCGCGGACGGTTCTCGACATCCGTACCAGAAAATTTCAGGACCCGCCGCGCGGCGAGCTGCCAGGTGCTGGGCCATCCCTGTATGAGTACGTAGGACAACGGAATCACCCCCGGCGGTGATTTCGTTTTGTAATCGTCCCCGCAGGTCGTCTTAAGGCTCGGCCGCCTAGGCTGCCCGCACCGGACACAACAGTGTCTCGGTGGGGAGGCATCGGATCACGGAGGTCCTTCAGGTGTCAGCAGGCAAATCGGTAGGCCGCGCGCGGCTGCGCCGACCGCGGGTGGTCGGTATCGCCGCCACCGCGGTGGTAGCGCTGGGCGTGGCGGCCTCCGGGTACGCGTTCGGGGCTGTCGACCCCGTGGGCGACGACTCGGACTCGACCGGCACATACATTGTCCAACTCGCCGGCGACCCGGTCGCCTCGTACGACGGCGGGGTAAGCGGGTTCGACGCGACCAAGCCGGAGGACGGCGAGAAGCTCGACCTGCGCAGTGCGGACGCGAAGGCGTACCGGGGTCACCTGGCCAAGGAGCGCAAGCAGGTGCTCGCCACGGTGCCCGGCGCCAAGAAGGTGTACGACTACGACGTCGCGTTCAACGGCTTCTCCGCGAAGCTGACCGGCGCCCAGGCCACCAAGCTGGCCCGTACCGCCGGCGTGCTGAGCGTGTCCAAGAACGAGATGCACCACGTGGACACCGTCTCCACGCCGGACTTCCTCGGCCTGACCGGCCGCAAGGGCGTCTGGCAGCGCCAGTACGGCGGCTCCGCGCGCGCCGGTGAGGGCGTCATCGTCGGCGTGGTCGACTCCGGGGTCTGGCCGGACGCCGGCAGCTTCGGCCCGCTGGCCGAGCCGCGCCCGGACGAGGACATCATCGACGCCAAGTGGAAGGGCAGCTGCGACAGCGGCTCCGAGGAGCCCGTGATCTGCAACAACAAGATCATCGGCGCCCACTACTACCACGAGGGCGTGACGCCGATCGAGGACGAGTTCGAGTCGCCGCGCGACCACGGCGGCCACGGCTCCCACACCGCGAGCACCGCCGCCGGCAACTACGGCGTCGAGGTGACGCACAACGGCGCCAACCTGGGCAAGGTCTCCGGCATGGCGCCCGCCGCCCGGCTCGCGATCTACAAGGTCTGCTGGACCGTCGCCGGTCCCGACGGCGGCTGCGGCACTGTCGACAGCGTGAAGGCGATCGACACCGCCGTCGCCGAGGGCGTCGACGTGATCAACTACTCGATCTCCGGCTCGACCACCAGTATCGTGAACCCGGTCGAGGTGGCCTTCTACCACGCCGCGAAGGCGGGCGTGTTCGTAGCGGCGTCGGCCGGCAACAGCGGCCCGGGCTCCACGGTGGCGCACAACGCGCCGTGGCAGACCACGGTCGCGGCCAGCACCCACAACCGGGCGTTCAAGGCGTCCACCACGCTGGGCAACGGCAAGACCTACAACGGCGCCGGGCTCGGCAAGGCGCTGCCGTCCGCGCCGCTGGTCGCCTCGACCGCGGTCGGCAAGGACGGGGCCGACCCCAACCAGGTCAAGCTCTGCTACCCCGGCACCCTGGACTCGGCGAAGGCGACCGGCAAGATCGTCGCCTGCCCCCGGGGCGTGATCGCGCGTACCGACAAGTCCGCCGCGGTGAAGGAAGCCGGCGGCCTGGGTGTGATCCTCTACAACGTCACCCCGGCAGCGGATGACATCGCCGCTGACTTCCACGACATCCCGACGGTGCACGTGAAGGCCGCCGACGGTGTCGAGGTGGCCGCGTACGCCGCCACCCCCGACGCCAGCGCGGCGCTGTCCGCCGGGGCCCGGGGCAGCCAGACCGCGCCGGCGATGGCGTCGTTCTCCTCGGCCGGCCCGGCCAAGGCGGGCGACGGCGACCTGCTCAAGCCGGACATCACCGCACCCGGTGTGGACGTGATCGCGGCGGTCGCCCCGCCGGGGAACCACGGCCACACGTACGACTCGTACCAGGGCACCTCGATGTCCAGCCCGCACATCGCCGGTCTCGCGGCGCTGGTGGTCGGCAAGAACCCGAGCTGGTCGCCGATGGCGGTCAAGTCGGCGCTGATGACCACCGCGTACCAGACCGACAGCACCGGTGCGCCGATCAAGCGCGGCGCGGCGAACGCCACCCCGCACGACTTCGGCGCCGGCCACGTCTCGCCGAGCAGGTCGTTCAACCCCGGCCTGGTGTACGACTCCGGACCGGCCGACTGGATCGCGTACCTGTGCGCGATCGGCCAGCTGGACCCGGCGCAGGCGCCGTGCACCGGCGTGGCGAAGATCGACCCGAGTGACTTCAACTCGCCGTCGATCGCGTCCGGGAGCCTCGCCGGCACCCAGACGATCACCCGTACGGTCACCAACGTCACCAAGAAGGCCGGCTTCTACCGGCCGCGGCTGCAGGCGCCCGCCGGCTTCACCGCCACGGTCTCCCCGGAGCTGCTCAAGGTCGCGCCTAGCAAGACCGCGACCTACAAGGTGACGCTGACCCGTACCAGCGCGAAGTTCGGTGACTGGTCGTACGGTTCGCTGACCTGGCTGGACGGCAAGGGCCACCAGGTGCGCAGCCCGATCGCGGTCCGTCCGGTGGCGCTCAGCGCGCCGGCCGAGGCCGCGGCGACCGGTGCCTCCGGCAGCCACGAGCTGAAGCTGGCCTCCGGGTACGACGGCACCCTGAAGGCGTCCGTGGCCGGGCTGGTGCCGGCGACGGTGACCGACCTGGCGCTGAAGAACCCGGACGGTTCGCCGTTCGACACCGCCAACCCGGCGGTCCGGGACCAGACCGGCAAGGTCACGGTCGAGGTGCCGGCGGGTACGGCGTTGGCCCGGTTCGCCACGTTCAACGCGGACTACGCCGAGGCGACCGACGTCGACGTGTTCGTCTACCAGAAGGCAGCCGACGGCAAGCTCACCCTGGTGGGCGCCAGCGCCGGCGGCGACTCCGACGAGACGGTCACGTTGAAGGCGCCGAAGGCGGGGACGTACGAGGTCTTCGTGGACCTCTACTCGCTGCCGGCCGGGCAGACCGAGGCGACCATCAAGCCGCACTCGTGGGTGGTGGGCGCCGATGCCGGCAACGCGACGGTGGACCCGGCCAGCCAGCAGGTGACCACCGGCGGCGCCGCCACGGTCACGCTGGCCTGGCAGGGGCTGACCGCCGGCACCCGCTACCTGGGTGTGGTGACGTACAACGACGGTACGGCCGACGTCGGCTCCACCGTGGTCAGCGTCAACGCCTGACCTGACAGCACGCACAGGGCCCCGCCGGCAGCACGCCGGTGGGGCCCTGTCACGTCCGGGCCGCGCGAGGCCAGCGGCGCGGGCCCGCGGCGCGGCGGGGCTCAGGCGTTGTGGAGTACGGCACCGGCGATCGTGGCGACCTCGTCCGGGAACCCGGCACGGCGGCGGAACCGGTGCACCGTGGGCAGGTCGTTGACGATGCCGACGGCGCCTCGTACCAGGACTCCGGCCTCGGCGGCGGACAGCCCGGGACGGGCGGCGCGGAGCAGGTTGGCCCACTCGGCGTGGTGGTCGGCGCGGGCGCGCCGCAGCTGGTCGGCCTGCGCTTGCGGCAGGTGGCCCAGCTCGCCGTGCAGGGTGCTGAGCAGCTCGGTGTGGTGGTACGCGAAGTCGACGTACGCCGTCAGCACCCGGTGCAGCGCGTCGTCGACCGAGGTGGCGACCGACAGCGCGTGGCTCATCGTCATCGCCAGCCACTCGCAGCCGCGTACCAGAGTGGCGGCGAGCAGCTCCTGCTTGCTGCCGAAGTGGCGGTACACGCCGGGGCCGGTGACGCCGGCGGCGGCGCCGATCTCCTCGATGCCGACGGCGGCGTACCCCCGGGTGGCGAACAGCCGCGGGGCGACCTCCAGCAGCCGCTCCCGCCGCGACACCCGGTCCGGTAGCGGGCGCTTGCCGGCGGCGGGCGGCGGGGCGTCGCGCACCGGCAGCTCGACCGCGAGCACCGTCGACGCCATCGCTTCCAGCCGCGCCCGCAGCCGGTTGCCGGGCAGTGCGATCTGGTGGTACGCGGGGCTGGCGTGCACGCTCATCGTGGCCCAGGCGAGCAGCTCGGCGCCGGCGATGGACAGCGCCGGCCGGGTGGCGACCAGCAGCGTGGTCTGGCGCCGCACGATGGCGCGCATCCGCTCCCGGAACTCGTCGCGGTCGGCGTCGGACAGGTGCCGAGACTCGAGCTGCCACAGCGCCGAGAACTGCCGTTTCGTGACCGCGATCCGGGCCATCGCCGTCACGATGCGCGCCAGCTGCTCGGCGGGCGGGCCGGCGTCGATCGTCGCGAGCTCGGCCTCGATCAGCCGGATCCCGTCGAAGACGGTCTCGGCCAGCAGCTCCTGCTTGCTGCCGAAGTGCCGGTAGACCGCGGAGCCGCCGATGCCGACCGCCGCCGCCACGTCGTCGATGCCGATCCGGTGGTAGCCGTGGCGCTGGAACAGCTCGGCTGCGGCGGCCGCGATCTGCTCCCTGCGGTCGGCCGGCCGCTTCACCCGCGCCGTCACCGAGCCCCTCACCGCACCTCGCCTCTTTCGAAGTTGTGTTAGTTGTGGTTCACTTCCTAGCACAGATGTCGCCGTACTCATAGCGGTCAGAGTCGATCCCGGGGCGGGTATAGGTCGACAGATCAGTGAATCGTGGTTTCCTGTGAGGAGATGTGCGATGGCACCGGCAACCCTGTGTGAAGCGTTCCAGACCACGGCGGCGGTCGACCCGGACGCGGTCGCGCTGCGTACCCCCGGAAGTTCCCAGACCCTGACCTGGAGGCAGTACGCCGACCAGGTGCGGCAGGTGGCCGCCGGGCTGGCCGCGCTCGGTGTCGGACGCGGCGACACGGTGGCGCTGATGATGGCGAACCGGATCGAGTTCTACCCCCTCGAAGTGGGCGCGCAGCACGTGGGCGCCACCTCGTTCTCGGTCTACAACACGCTGTCCGCCGAGCAGCTCACGTACGTGTTCTCCAACGCCGACACCAAGCTGGTGATCTGCGAGGAGCAGTACGTCGACCGGGTACGCGCCAGCGGCGTACCGATCACGCACCTGGTCTGTGTCGACGGCTCGCCCGAGGGGACGATCTCGGTGGCCGAGCTGATCGCCGGCGGCGCGCCCGACTTCGACTTCGAGGCGACCTGGCGCGGGGTGCGGCCCGACGACGTGGCGACCCTGATCTACACCTCCGGCACCACCGGCAACCCGAAGGGCGTGGAGACCACCCACGCCAACCTGATCTTCGAGGCCGAGGCGGTGGTCAAGGTGCTCGGCGTCGAGCACGGCGACCGGATCACCTCGTACCTGCCGTCGGCGCACATCGCGGACCGGTTCACCGCGCTCTACCTGCAGGAGACGTACGGCACCCAGATCACCACGATCGCCGACGCGACCACGCTGGCCGCCGCGCTGCCCGACGTACGCCCCACGATCTGGGGTGCGGTGCCGCGGGTGTGGGAGAAGCTGAAGGCCGGCATCGAGATGGCGGTCGACCGCGAGCCGGACGAGGCGCGCAAGCAGGGGATGCAGTGGGCGCTGGGCGTGGCGCGGAAGGTGGGCGCCGCCTGGGGTGCCGGCGAGCCGCTCTCCGACGAGCTCGCCGCCGAGCGCGCGAAGGCCGAGCAGGCGGTGTTCGGCCCGCTGCGTGCCAAGGTCGGGCTCGACCAGCTGAAATGGGCGGTGTCGGGTGCGGCGCCGATCCCGCCGGAGACGCTCGGCTTCTTCTACGGCCTCGGCGTACCGATCTCGGAGCTGTGGGGGATGTCGGAGCTGAGCTGCATCGCCACGCTGAGCGCGCCGGCCGACGCCAAGCTCGGCACGGTCGGTCCTCTGCTGCCCGGCATGGAAGGCCGGATCGCCGAGGACGGCGAGCTGCTGGTACGCGGTCCGCTGGTGATGAAGGGCTACCGCAAGGAGCCGGAGAAGACCCGCGACGCGATCGACGCAGACGGCTGGCTGCACACCGGCGACGTGATGACCGTTGACGACGAGGGCCACTACACGATCGTCGACCGCAAGAAGGAGCTGATCATCAACGCGGCCGGCAAGAACATGTCGCCGGCCAACATCGAGAACACCATCAAGGCGGCGTGCCCGTACGTGGGGTCGATGGTGACGATCGGCGACGCGCGGCCGTACAACACCGCACTGATCGTGCTGGACCAGGAAACAGCCGCGGGGTACGCCGCCAAGCGTGGTCTGGCAGACGCCTCGGCGAAGGCGCTGGCCGCCGACCCGGAGCTGATCGCGCAGCTCAAGGCCGGAGTGGCGGCGGGCAACGCGAAGCTGTCCCGGGTGGAGCAGCTCAAGCGGTTCCGGGTGCTGCCGGCGTTCTGGGAGCCGGGCGGCGACGAGGTCACGCTGACCATGAAGCTGAAGCGGCGCCCGATCTCGGCCAAGTACGCCGTCGAGATCGAAGAGATGTACGCCGACCCGCCCAGCGCCGAGGTCCACGAGTCCACCGCCGAGCCGGCTCCGGCGCAGCCGGGCTAGGGCCAGTCCTGTAGATCTTCAGTCGGCTGCGACAGGCACCAGACGACGACCGGCGGCGTTGGAGAACCGTCCGAATACAACACCGGTATTCGGACGAACCTCCGCCTTGCCGGACCGCCGCCT
>JBOGDF010000131.1:0-13727 GCA_050701635.1 Micromonosporaceae bacterium
GGGTCGCCCCGCACGGGGCGGCGGTCACCGTGACCGTCGAGGGCGACACCGTACGGGCGAGCGTGTCGAGTCGGGTACGGCCGCTGGGCCCGTACCTGCCTGGGATCGAGGTCACCGCCGATGCCGTTGCCGAACGCGAACCAGGAGCCGCGCCATGACCAGGAGCCGCGCTATGACCGGGAGCCGCGCTATGACCGGGAGCCGCGCCATGACCGGGAGCCGCGCCATGCGCCGGAGGGCGTATCCGCAAGCGGCGGTGTCGCGAAGCCGGAGGGCGTATCCGCAGGCGGCGATGTCGCGAGGCTGGAGGGTGCGTGACGGCGAGCGGGGGTCGGCGTCGATCTGGGTGTTGGCGGTGGGGCTCGCGGTGGTCGCGGTCGGGCTGTTCGGGGCGTCGTACGGCGCTGCGGTAGTGGCTCGGCATCGCGCCCAGGCCGCTGCCGACCTCGGTGCGCTCAGCGCGGCCGTACACGCGGTCGAAGGCGAGGCGGCGGCCTGTCGTCACGCCGAGCGCACCGTGACGGCCAACCGGGCCCGGATGGCGTCCTGCCGGGTGGAAGGGCTCGAGGCGGTGGTCACGGCCGAGGTGGTCGCGGCCGGGCCCGCCGCGTCGCTGGGGCCAGCCCAGGGCCGTGCCCGCGCCGGACCCGCCTGGGCCGCGTAACGACAAGACACCGGAGATCGGGCCGCGGCCGGGGGCTGAGGCCGACCGCGGCCCGAGCTGATAGGGGGAAACACCCGACAGCTCCGCCGGGATGCCGGCTGCTGATAGGACGGGTCAGCGGATCCGAGGTCCCGCGGAGTCGTCGCTGGCGTCGGTGTGCGCTACCGCGCTGCCGGCCAGCACCGGCAGCCCCTAGTACGCACTGCCGTAGTAGAGAAGGCCGGCGCCGCTGCCGCCGACCTGCGCGCCGTACACCCGGAAGTCGCCAGCGTGAGCGGCGGAGCGGTGGTCGGCGAATGAGGGGTCTGCGTCCGCCCGGGCTTCGCCGGGCGCACGTCGCGGGTCCGCGTCCGCGTACGCGGCCACCCACACGACGAGTCCGGCCAGCAGCATGGCGGCGCCACTGAGCGCGAGATATGTGAGCACGGATGATCCTCTCTCTGTTCACGCGGTGCAGCGCGCTCCGTATCGCGCGGCTGTTCCGCGGAGAAATGCTTCGCGTGGGAAAGACCAGCCCGAATGGGAATGAGAGGCTTTCTGTACGGGGGCCAATTACCGGGCTGGTCAGCTGCAGGCTAAGCCTGATTCCCGGTAATCGGAAGTTCGGTTTTCCGACACTGTCTAGTCTTGGTCTACCGGTGTTATGGTGACCATGAAATGGAATCAATGCTTGAGCCCGTGGGGCTGGGGTCCGACGAGAGCGCCGTCTATCTGCGGCTGCTGGCTCGACCGCGTTCCGGTGCGGCCGAGCTGGCCGAGCTGCTCACGATGCCGGTCACCCGGGTGCGCCGGGCGTTGGCCGGCCTGACCGAGGCGGGCCTGGTCACCAGGATCGCGGCGGCCACGCCGGCGCGCTACATGCCGGCCCAGCCGGATCTCGCGATCGACGCGCTGGCGCTGCGCCGGCAGGAGCAGCTCGAACGGCTGCGTGCCCACGCCCGCGAGCTGACCATGGCGATGCCGGATCCGCCCCGGGGCGCGCCTTCCGACCTGGTGGAGTTGGTGGAGGGCAACGCGGCTGTGATGCAGCACCTGGCGCGGATGCAGCACGGCGCCGAGCGCGAGGTAGCGATCGTGGACTGCCCGCCCTACCTCACCGGCGTCCCGGTGGACAATCCGGAGGAGTGGCAGGCGCTGCGCCGCGGGGTGCGCTACCGCGCCATCTACCACGCGCCGACGATCGCCACGCCGGGTCGGATGGACGAGGTGCTCGATTACGTTTCCGCAGGTGAAGAGGCACGTACGCTGCCTGACATCCACCTCAAGATGCTGGTGGCGGACCGCCGGATCGGGATAATGCCGCTCAGCGTGGCAGAGGCCGACACGGGGGTACGCGTGCTGATCCGTCCCTCACCGCTGCTCGACATGATGGTCACCTGCTTCGACATGCTCTGGGAACGCGCGACCCCGCTGGCGGCCACCCCGTCGCAGGTTCAGGCAACCTCCGGCGCCTCCCGGGTCGGCACCGCTCCAGGCAGCAACGGCGCCACGTCAGGCGGCAATGGCGCTGCGCCAGCCGGCGACGGCGCAGGCACCACGCCTGGCACCGACGGCCGAGGCGGCAACGCGGCCGCGCTCGGCTTCACGCCGCCGGGCAGCGGCGTTGCGCCGGGAGCCGTACCGATCGACAACGGCGGCGAGCCGGCCGGCCTACCCGGCGAGGCCGGCGGTCCCAGCGACCGAGACCGGCAGCTGCTCGCGATGCTCGCGGCCGGCATGAAGGACCGCGCTACCGCCCGGGCGCTCGGCGTCACGGAGCGTACGGTGACCCGCCGGATCACCCAGCTGATGCAGCATCTGGGCGCCGAGACCCGATTCCAGGCTGCCCTGCAGGCGGCGCGACGGGGCTGGCTTTAGTGCCCTGCGCCAGAGATCCGCTTGCGAATTCCGGTGTCCAGGCGGCGCCTCGCGGCGTTGTCGTCGTCGCCAATACGACACCGGTGTTGGCTCCTCCTCCGCCTTGCGAGCCACCACCTGGACACCGGACTTCATCAACCAATCTCAGGCGCAGGGCACTAGCCGGACGCGCAGTGCGTTTTCAATTCTATAAACAGAATTGCCACACTTATTCAGCTTCTTAACTTGTAGCCATCTGCCATTCCCCCGCTGTTGCGCATAGTTTCGGGCTACCCCCATTCCCAGGGCGTTCCTCAATCCTGCGTACGGGCGATTTTGCGTGGCCCGTACGCCCAACGTCGGAGGGCACATTGGCGAGATTATTGACACGCGGGGTATTTGCCGCGTCGGTGGGCCTGGTTGTGGCCGCCGCGCTGGCGTACCCCGCCAACTCCGCGGCGACAGGCGCGGAGGGCCGGGTGGTCGACAAGGCCAAGCACCCGGTGGCCGGGCAGTACGTGGTGTTCCTCAAGGAAGGCCCGCAGACCCGTAGCGCGGGTGCGATCAGCGACGTCTCCGGCAACCTCGCCGGACGGTACGGCGGCAAGCTCCGCTCGGTGTGGGACACCGCCGTACACGGCTTCTCGGTCACCAGCCTGAACAAGGGCGAGGCGGCCCGGCTCGCGGCCGACCCCCGAGTGGCCCAGGTACGCCAGGCAGGCACCGCCCGGGCGCTCGACGACCAGCTCAACCCGCCGAGCTGGGGCATGGACCGGGTCGACCAGCGCAAGCTGCCGCTGGACAAGAAGTACACCTACAACGTGACCGCGGCCAGCGTGAACGTCTACGTCACGGACACCGGCATCAAGTACGGCCACGAGCAGTTCGAGGGTCGCGCGAAGCCGGGCGCCGACTTCATCGGCGACGGCCGCAACGGGGAGGACTGCTCCGGTCACGGCACCCACGTGTCCGGCACGATCGGCGGCAAGACCGTCGGGCTGGCCAAGAAGGTCAACCTGTTCTCGGTACGCATGCTCGGCGTCAACTGCGGCAACAGCGCGCCCGACTCCGCCGGCATCGACGCCCTCAACTGGGTCGCCAAGAACGGCGTCAAGCCCGCCGTGGTCAACATGAGCTGGACCTTCGACGACGCAGCCATCGGTGACGACGCGTTGAAGGCGGTCGACGCCGCCGGCATCACCCTGGTCTCGGCCGCCGGCAACGCCGGCTCCGACGGCTGCAGCACCGGCCCGGGTGCTCGGCTGCCCGCGATCATCAACGTCGGGATGACCGACAGCAACGACGCCAGGAACGGCATCTCCAACTACGGCCGGTGCCTGGACCTGTTCGCGCCCGGCGGCAACATCTACTCCGCCACGTCGAGCGGCACCACCTCGTACGGCAACATGACCGGCACCTCGATGGCGTCGCCGCACGTGGCCGGCACCGTGGCGCTCTACCTGGAGGGCAACCCGAACGCCACCCCGGCACAGGCGCACGCGTACGTCGTGGACAACTCCACGCCGGACGTGGTCACCAACGCCGGCTCCGGATCGCCGAACAAGCTGCTCTACATCCTCGGCAGCGGCACCCCGCCACCGCCTCCGGGCAACGACTTCTCGATCGCGGTCAACCCGACGTCCCTGACGGTCAAGCAGGGGGCGTACGGCTCCGCGTCGGTCTCCACCACGGTGACCGGCGGTACGGCGGAGACGGTCGCACTGTCCGCTACCGGGCTGCCCACCGGGGCGACCGCCACGTTCCAGCCCTCCAGCGTCACCGCTGGCGAGCAGGCGAAGCTGTCGATCGAGGTGGCGTCGAGCACCACGCCCGGCAGCTACCCGGTGAAGATCGTCGGGAAGGCCGCCTCGGCGACCCACGACACCACACTCACCCTGGTGGTCTCCGACCCGAGCGGCGGTAACGACTTCTCGATGGCGCTCAACCCCACCTCCGGCACCGTGAAGCCCGGCGAGTCGGCCAGCTCGACGTTGTCGACCACCCTGATCAGCGGTGACGCGGAGAAGATCTCGCTGTCCGTCTCGGGTGCCCCCAACGGGGTGACCGCCAGCATCAACCCTGACACCATCGCGGCCGGCGAGTCGGCGAAGCTGTCGATCACGACCACCTCGAGCGTTGCCGACGGCGCCTACTCGATCGTCGTCAAGGGCGCCGCGGCGTCGGCGACCCACGAGGCGACGTTCAGCCTGACAATCAAGTCCGACACTCCGCCGCCGCCCACCAGCGGTATCGCCAACGGCGGCTTCGAGACCGGCACCCTGAACGGCTGGACCGTCACCGGCACCGCCGGCGTCACCAGCCCGGGTCGTACCGGCAGCTACGCGGCGAAGATCGGCGGCACCAGCGGTACGTCGACGATCAGCCAGACCTTCACCGTCCCGACCGGGAAGAGCTGGTTCAGCGTCTACACGTGGCAGAGCGGCTGCCCGTGGAACTTCGGTGACCTGACCAGCGTGATCCTGGTCGACAACACCACCGGGTTCTCGCGGACGCTCAGCCAGAACTACTGCCAGAACAGCAGCTTCTGGTGGCAGGTGTCCGGCGGCGTCACCGCTGGTCACAGCTACACGCTGACGATCAAGCACGCCAACACGAGCGGCACCTCGACCGTGAAGGCCGACGACGCGGTGCTCACCTGACGTTCCGCCCCCTCTGGACGCCCGGCCGGCTGTCTGCCTGCCCCGAGCCGGCCGGGCACCAGTCCAGCCGTTGACGTCCAGCACCGCCGGGTAGCTGTCCGAGCCCCGGCGGTGCCGGACCCCATCTCGTACCCCCGGAAAGGAAACCCATGAGACGAGCCAGATGGTGCGTGCTGGCGGTGACCGGGCTGGTCGCCGCGCTCACCCCGGCCGGCATCGGCCTCGCCGCCGGCGATGACACGGTCGACTACGCCACCCCGGAATCCCAGTACGTCAGCCCCGAAGCCTCCACCAGCGTCATCGGCGGCGAGTTGGCGTCGGTGAAGGACTACCCGCACGTCATCCTCGGCACCCGCGAGGGCGGCCCGCGGCCGCAGGGCGCGTCGTGTACCGGCTCGGTGGTCGCGCCGCGCAAGGTGCTGATCGCCGCGCACTGCCACGACGCGTCGGGCAAGAAGCGCTTCCTGTACGGCCTGGACAACTTCTCCGACGACACCGGCGGCTTCTGGGCCGAGGTGGTCGAGTACAAGAAGCACCCCAACTTCACCGACTTCAGCACCGGGTACGACGTTGCCGTCGTCACCCTGGACCGGGACGTGCCGGTGCCGACCGGCTACAAGTACCCCCGGATCGCCGGCTCCAACGACACCGGCCTGATCCCGGTCGGCACCAACACCCTTTTCGTCGGGTACGGCCGGGTGGAGGTCGACGAGAACTACTCCAGCGAGCTGCGCAAGACCACGCTGCCGGTGGTCGCCGGGAGCGGCTGCAAGGCGTTCATGCCGTCGTTCAGCGACACCCATCATCTGTGTACGGGTTACCAGGACGGCCGGACCGGGATCTGCCAGGGCGACAGCGGCGGCGGTCTGATGGTCAACGGCGTACTGGTCGGAGTCGCGTCGTTCGTGAGGGTCGGCTGCAACTCCTACAGCGGGTTCGCCAAGCTTCCCGGCATCCTCGGGGACTGGGCGATCAAGGAGGTCGGTACGACTCCGCCCCCGCCCGCCTGCGCCCCGGCCAGCAGCGACACCGACGTGTCCATCCCGGACAAGGGCGCCGCCGTCACCAGCGAGGTCACTGTCTCCGGCTGCACCGGCAGCGGCGGGGCCGGCAGCAAGGTCGAGGTGCACGTCAAGCACACCTGGCGGGGCGACCTGGTGGTCGATCTGATCGCTCCGGACGGCTCGGTCTACTCGTTGAAGAAGGCCTCCGCCGGCGACGGTGCGGTCAACCTCGATGCGACGTACACCGCGGATCTGTCCTCCGAGACGGCGAACGGCACCTGGAAGCTGCGGGTGCAGGACGTCTACTCGTACGACACCGGGTTCATCGACAGCTGGACGCTGACCCTGTAGAGCTTTCTTCCCCCTGGTGAATAAGAGAGCCGCGGCCGTGGAATCCGCATCACGGCCGCGGCTCTCGCCTCCCCAGAGGTCTTCCAGTGGTCAGTCCCAGTTCCAGCGGATCCCGACCATGCCGGGAGTCAGGTCGAATACCACCGTCTGTACGGTGTGCTCCGCCGGCCACAGCTCGTCGGTCCAGCGGTCCGGCCCGTCGACGGTGGCGCGTTGGTAGCTGAAACAGCGGGTCGGCAGCATCCGCGGGTCGAACACCACCGATAGCGCGTACTGCCGGGCCGGGGCCGCGAAGCGCCGGTTGTAGTCGTCGGTCGGCTCGTTCTGGTGCGGCACGTCGAGGGAGTATTCGAGCACCGCGCACTCGCCCTGGCGGAGCACCCGGTCCAGGATCAGCTCGACGACGGTGAAGCCGCTGGCCCACTCGTCGCGTACCCGTCCCACCCGGCAGTACCGGGTGTCGGTGATCGCCGGCGTCGAGCCGTCCCGGTCCTCCGCCCAGTACGTCACCAGGCAGCGGGCGACCCGCTCCGCATCCGCGCGTACCACCATCCGGCTCACCAGCCGGTACGCCGCCCGTTCCGGACCGACGTAGTAGTCGTCGGTGACCGACAGCCGGGTCAGGTGGTCGTCAGGCGCCTCCGGGAAGCCGGTGTAGATCCGCGCCAGGTCGTCCGGATGCGCCCACAGCTTCGCCAGCGGCGCGACCGTGCCCTGGTGGTCCAGCCAGCGTCCCCGCGGTCGGCGCGGCCCCAGCAGAGTGGCCAACGACTGCGGCGGAAGACCGAGAATCTCCTCGAGTACGCCGACCGCCCGCAGCGACTCCGGACGCTCCGGCCGGCTGCGGCCGCGCCGCCAGTAGCTCAAGGTGCTCAGGCTGACCCCGATGCCCCGTGCCAGCAGGGCGCGCTGAATCCGCTCCAGACTCCAACCCCGGGCTTCGATCGCGAGATGCAGCGCCACCGAGAACGGCCCGGTACGCAGCACCTGTGCGAGCTCGCGGTTGAGTGTCGGTGGCGGCGGGTCCGAGAGCGGCACCGCTGCGTGCATGACGACCTCCCCAGGTTTACATGCCGCAGCGAGTATCGCCCCAAAATGGTCGAGCCAAGCCTTCCGCTTTCCGACAATGCCTGAAACCGGAAATCCACCGCCGGCTGGCAGTGCCCTCTCGCGGTGGAAGCCAAGATCGCTGTTTCGGGTACGGATCGGCGACTTTTCGCGCCGTTTCGTTCCCCAAACGGTGATCTTGACTTCCACGGTGAGAGGGCACGGCGATCTTGCGGTCAGCGGAGGCCGCGGAGGACGGTGGTGAGGACGGTGATGGCGTGGGTCTTGTCGAGCGGGTCGTTGCCGTTGCCGCACTTCGGGGACTGTACGCAGCTCGGGCAGCCGGACTCGCAACGGCAGGCGGCGATCGCGTCCCGGGTGGCGGCCAGCCAGGTGGTGGCGGCGGCGTACCCGCGTTCGGCGAAACCGGCGCCGCCGGGGTGGCCGTCGTAGACGAAGACGGTGGGTTCGCCGGTGTCCGGGTGCAGCGCGGTGGACAGCCCGCCGATGTCCCAGCGGTCGCAGGTGGCGACCAGCGGGAGCAGCCCGATCGCGGCGTGCTCGGCGGCGTGCAGCGCTCCCGGGGCGTCATCGGCGCCCACGCCGGCGGCCTCCAGCGCGGCCTCAGAAATGGTGTACCAGACGGCGACCGTACGCAGCTGTCGCGGCGGCAACTCCAACGGTGTCTCGTCCAGCCGCTCCCCAGTGGACAGTCGCCGCCGCTGGTACGACACCACCTGGTTGGTCACGTCCACCTCGCCGAGGTCGAGCTGCACCGGCCCGGAACGGCGCGACGACCGCACCGACACCACAGCCAGATCCGTGATGTCGCGGGCGTGGGTGGTCCAGTCCGGCTCGGCGCGGTGCACCAGCGCCACCGAGTCGGCTAGATCCAGCGCATCGACCAGGTACGACGTGCCCTGGTGCAGATACACCGCGCCGGTGTGCACCTGACTGTGGGACGAGCCGGCGTCCACCGTGCCGAGCAGCCGGCCGGTATCGGTCTCCACCACCGCGACCGGCTCGCCGCCGGAGCCGCGCAGGTCCACCTCGGGGCGACCCGGATCCGTCCAATACCACCCCGTCGGGCGCCGCTTCAGCAGCCCGTCGGTGACCAGGTCCTCCACCAGCGCCCGGGCGCCCTCCCCGAACAGCCCCAGCTCCTCGGCACGCAGCGGCAGCTCCGCCGCCGCACAGCACAGGTGCGGGCCGAGCACGTACCGGTTGGTCGGGTCGAGCACCGTCGCCTCGACCGGGCGGGAGAAGATCGCCGCCGGATGGTGCACCAGGTAGGTGTCGAGCGGGTCGTCGCGCGCCACGAAGATCGCCAGGGCTTCCCGACTGGCACGCCCGGCGCGCCCGGCCTGCTGCCACAGCGACGCCAGCGTCCCGGGATAACCCGCCAGCAGTACGGCGTCCAGCCCGGCCACGTCGACGCCCAGCTCCAGCGCGTTGGTGGACGCCATCCCGAGCAGCTCGCCGGACAGGAACCGCCGCTCCAGCTCGCGCCGCTCCTCCTTCAGATAGCCGGCGCGGTACGCCGCCACCTGCTCCGTCAACTCCGGCGCCGCCTCCCGCAGCGCCTGCCGCGCCATGGTCGCCGTCACTTCGGCGCCGCGCCGGGACCGTACGAAAGCCAAGGTCCGCACCCCCGACGCGACCAGGTCGGCGAGCAGGTCGGCGGTTTCCCGGAGCGCGGATTTGCGTACCGGGGCGCCGTGCTCGCCGCGCAGGTCGCGCAGCAGCGGCGGCTCCCAGAGCGCGAAGCTGACGCCGGCCCGGGGCGACGCGTCCTCGGTCACCGCCCGCACCGGCAGCCCGATCAGCCGGCTCGCCGACGCCTCCGGGTCGCCCGAGGTGGCCGACGCCAGCAGGAACACCGGGGAGGTGCCGTACCGGGTGCAGACCCGGCGTAGCCGCCGCAGCACGTGCGCCACATGTGACCCGAACACGCCCCGGTAGGTGTGGCACTCGTCGACCACCACGTACCGCAGCCGGCGGAAGAACCCGGCCCACGCCGAGTGTCGCGGCAGCACGCCGTGGTGCAGCATGTCCGGGTTGGTCAGCACCACCCGGGAGTGCCGCCGGATCCATTCCCGCTCCTCGTACGGGGTGTCGCCGTCGTACACGGCGGGACGGATGTCGGGCAGCGCGAGCCCCGCCAGCGACCGCATCTGGTCGGTGGCGAGCGCCTTGGTGGGGGACAGGTAGAGCGCGGTGCCGCGCCCCTCGGCGAGCAGCTCCGAGAGCACCGGCAGCTGGTACGCCAGCGACTTGCCCGACGCGGTGCCGGTCGCCACCACCACGCTGTGCCCGTCGCGGGCCAGCTCGGCGACCTCGACCTGGTGCCGCCAAGGCGCCTTGATGCCGCGGGAAGCGAGCGCCGCCTGCAGCGGCACCGGCACCCATGCAGGCCAGGTCAGCTCCGCGCCGGCCCGCGCCGGGATCCGCTCCAGATGCGTCACCGGCCCGTCGTCGTCGCCGGCCCGACCGGCGGTGAGCCGGCGTACCAGCTCGGCAGGCTCGGGAATCGGGGCCACCCCAGCACTCTGACATACCGGTCTGACATCGCTATCTGGCCGAATGCGGGTACTGATCGCGTCCCTGGGTAACCGGTGGTTGGATGGCGGGAGGATGTCCCGCCACAGCGCGGTGACCGGTCGGGAGGTTTCTGCATGGAGCTGTCAGTCCAGACACGCACCGTTGCGGATCAGATTGTCCTCGAAGTCGCTGGCGAGATCGACGTCTACACAGCCCCGCTGCTCAAGGAGCGGCTGCTGGAGCTGATCGCCGACGGCACCCGGCAGATCGTGGTCGACCTGGAGGCGGTGGAGTTCCTGGACTCCACCGGGCTCGGCGTCCTGGTGGGGCGGCTCAAGGAGTTGCAGGGGCTCGGCGGTCACCTGGCGTTGGTGTGCAGTCAGGAGCGGATTCTCAAGATCTTCCGGATCACGGGCCTGGCCGGCTTCTTCGACATCCATCCGTCGGTGGAGGCGGCGGCCGCGGCGCTCACGGCGGCGACCGCGCCGGACGACCCGCCCGACTCGACGGGAGCGAGCGCTCCACCCGCGCCCGGCAGTTGATCATGCCCACTGTCCGACTGGGGTTCTCCCCCGCACCCGCGCATGTCCGCACCGCCCGTTTGGTGGCGGTTGCGGTGGCGCGCCGTGCCGGCGTACCGGAGCGGCTGCTCGACGAGGTGCGGCTGGCCGTCGGTGAGGCCTGCTCCCGGGCGGTCGCGCTGCACCGGCTGTACGGGCTGGGCGCGCTGGTCGAGGTGGAGATGACCGACGGCGAACGCTTCGTGGTACGCGTGGTGGACCGCGCCCCCGCGGAGACCCGGCTGGAGAACGGCGCCATGCCCGACCCGCTGGCGCTGGTCGGCGGCCCGGTGGACGTCGGCGACCCGGACACCTTCCCGGACGAGACGGTCGCGATCGGGGTCGGCCTGGCGCTGCTCGCCGGGCTGGTCGACGACCTCGAGGTAGGCCCCAGCGCCGGCCCCGCCGCCGGCACGGTGGTGAAGATGTCCTGGCGCGCCAGCCCCGACGCCACCGGTTGACCGCACACCCGCAGGGCCACCTGTGAGCCGGCACACGTCCGGCAGCTACACTCCGCGGATTGTGTGACCTGGGGGTACGCGCTGCGCGTCGCCGCCAGGGCCACCCGCGGGCGCCGCACCAATCCGGCGCGCGCACCAGTCGTCCGGCCCGCCCGGCCGTGAAGATCGCAATGAGGAGGACAAACGGATGTCCGTGCTCACACTCGCCGAAGGCGGGGGGCAGGCGGTATCCCTGACTGGCGCGAACCTGACGTACGTCATCGTCGCCGGGGTTATCGCGCTGGTGGCGCTGGGTTTCGCCGCCGCGTTGGTCAAGGCGGTGCTCGGCACCGGTAAAGGCACCCAGAAGATGCAGGACATCGCCAAGGCGGTGCAGGAGGGTGCTTCGGCGTACCTGCTGCGGCAGTTCCGCACCCTCGGCGTGTTCGTGGTGATCGCTGTCGTACTGCTCTACCTGCTGCCTGTGCACGACGGCGGCGCGTCGGTACGCCTCGGACGGTCGCTGTTCTTCGTGGTGGGCGCCGCGTTCAGCGCGTTCATCGGCGGCGCCGGGATGTGGCTCGCCACCCGCGCCAACGTACGGGTCGCCTCGGCGGCCCGGGACGGCAACCGGGAGGGCGCGATGTCGATCGCGTTCCGTACCGGTGGCGTGGTCGGGTTCATGACGGTCGGGCTGGGCCTGATCGGCGCCTCCGTGGTGGTGCTGCTGTACGAAGGCAACGCACCCACCGTGCTGGAGGGCTTCGGCTTCGGCGCCGCGCTGCTCGCGATGTTCATGCGGGTCGGCGGCGGCATCTTCACCAAGGCCGCCGACGTCGGCGCGGACCTGGTCGGCAAGGTCGAGCAGGGCATCCCCGAGGACGACCCGCGCAACGCCGCCACCATCGCCGACAACGTCGGTGACAACGTGGGTGACTGCGCCGGCATGGCCGCCGACCTCTTCGAGTCGTACGCCGTGACCCTGGTCGCCTCGCTGATCCTGGGCAAGGCCGCGTTCGGCGACGCCGGGCTGGTGCTTCCGCTGATCATCTCGACCGTCGGTGTGGTCACCGCGATCATCGGGGTGTTCATCACCCGGCTCCGGCCGTCCGACCGCAGCGGCATGACCGCGATCAACCGGGCGTTCTTCATCTCCGCCGCGATCTCCGCGGTGCTGGTGGCGATCGCCGTCTGGGTCTACCTGCCGAGCACGCTCGCCGCGCTGGACAGCCCACTGCCGGCGGACGTCACCGCCAACCCACGGGTGCTCGCGATCTCCGCGGTGGTGATCGGCATCGTGCTGGCCGCCGCGATCCAGTGGCTCACCGGCTACTTCACCGAGACCAGCAAGCGCCCGGTGCAGGACATCGGGAAGACCTCGCTGACCGGCCCGGCCACCGTGATCCTCGCCGGGATCAGCGTCGGTCTGGAGTCCGCGGTCTACTCCGCGCTGCTGATCGGCGCCGGCGTGTACGGCGCGTTCCTGCTCGGCGGCGGCTCGATCACGCTCTCGCTGTTCGCCGTCGCGCTCGCCGGCACCGGTCTGCTGACCACCGTCGGCGTGATCGTCGCGATGGACACCTTCGGGCCGATCAGCGACAACGCGCAGGGCATCGCCGAGATGTCCGGCGACATCGACCAGGCCGGCTCCCGTACGCTGACCGACCTCGACGCCGTCGGCAACACCACCAAGGCGATCACCAAGGGCATCGCGATCGCGACCGCCGTACTGGCGGCGACCGCGCTGTTCGGGTCGTACACCGACACGATCGCCACCTCGCTGAAGGAGATTACCGGCTCGGCGACCACGACCGCCTCCGGCTTCGCCGACCAGGTGTTCGCGCCGAACGTGCTGGTCGGACTGCTGATCGGGGTCTCGGTGGTGTTCCTGTTCTCCGGGCTGGCGATCAGCGCGGTGTCCCGTTCCGCGGGCGCCGTGGTGTTCGAGGTACGCCGCCAGTTCCGCGAGCTGCCCGGCATCATGGACGGCACCCAGCGCCCCGAGTACGGCAAGGTGGTCGACATCTGCACCCGGGACGCGCAGCGCGAGCTGATGACCCCCGGGCTGCTGGCCGTACTCGCCCCGATCGCGGTCGGCTTCGGTCTCGGCGTCGGCCCGCTCGCCGGCTACCTGGCCGGGGCGATCGGCGCCGGCACCCTGATGGCGGTGTTCCTGGCCAACTCCGGTGGCGCCTGGGACAACGCGAAGAAGATGGTCGAGGACGGCGCGCACGGCGGCAAGGGCTCCGAGGCGCACTCCGCGACGGTCATCGGCGACACCGTGGGTGACCCGTTCAAGGACACCGCCGGCCCCGCCATCAACCCGCTGATCAAGGTGATGAACCTGGTCTCGCTGCTGATCGCGCCCGCCGTGGTGACGTACAGCATCGGGGCCGAGGAGAACACCGCGCTGCGGATCGGGATCGCCGTGGTGGCGACCGCGATCATCGTGGGCGCGGTGGTGTTCAGCAAGCGCAAGCCGATGGCGATGGACACCTCGGACGAGAAGGAGACGATCGCGGCCTAGGGTCTGTCCTGTAGATCTTCAGTCGGCTGCGACAGGCACCAGACGACGACCGGCGGCGTTGGAGAACCGCCCGGATACAACACCGGTATCCGGGCGA
>JBOGDF010000132.1:0-13682 GCA_050701635.1 Micromonosporaceae bacterium
ACCGCCGCGCACGCCGCCCGGGTCGCGTGGGACAAGCCGAGCGCGAAGACCGTACTGACGGAGGCGGGGCTGCGTACCCCCGACTGGTCCGCGCTGCCGCACGACACCTTCTCCGAGCTGGGCGCCGCGACCCTGCTGGAGCGGATCACCGCGCGGCTCGGGCTGCCGCTGATGGTCAAGCCGGCACAGGGCGGCTCAGGGCTGGGCGCGCACGCGGTCAAGTCCGCGGCGGAGCTTCCGGCGGCGATGGTGGGCTGCTTCGCGTACGACTCCACCGCGTTGATCGAGCGGTACGTCACCGGCGCCGAGGTGGCGGTCAGCGTGGTCGACTTCGGCGACGGCCCGCAGGCGCTGCCGGCGGTCGAGATCGTGCCCCACAGCGGCGTGTACGACTACGCCGCTCGCTACACCGCCGGGCTCACCACCTTCCACGCGCCGGCGCGGCTGGCCGCTCCGCTGGCAGACGAGGTGGCGCGGGTGGCGGTGGCCGCGCACACCGCGCTCGGGTTGCGCGACCTGTCGCGGGTCGACCTGATCGTGGACGCCAGCGGCGCCGTCGAGGTGCTCGAGGTCAACGTCGCGCCCGGCATGACCGAGACCTCGCTGCTGCCGATGGCGCTGCAGGCCGCGGGCATGCAGTTCGGCACCGTACTGGCCAGGCTGGTCGCCGAAGCCGTACGCCGCCACACCTGAGCCCTACCCGTGGCGGCGGTTCGCGCCCGTTCAGCGGCCTGCTGAGGACTTCCTGCCCTCCGGTGCTGCCCTGACCCGCTGCGGCGCGATCTGGGGCGGCTGCGAGCCGTTCCCGGGTTCCGGGGCGGCCTCGGCGGGCGCGTTCTCCGCCGAGACTGTCTGCGCTTCCCCGAAAGCGGCCGCGTCCTCCTCGGCGAGCTCTTTCCAGTGCAACGGCGGCGGTACGGCCACCGCCTGGCCGCCGTACTCGGCGAGCCACGCGGCGATGAACGCGAGGTTCTCCCGCCACTGTTGCTCGGAGATGGGCGGCAGGATCTCGTCCCACATCGACAGGAAAGTGCCCCGCAGCTGGAGCAGCCCGGCGGGGCGCGCCAGGAAGAACACGTGCAGGTGCTCGGAGCCGTCGCCCCAGCGATTCACGTGCACCCGCGCGACGCCGTCGATCGACCGCATCGCCCGCTCCAGCCGTACGGTCAGTACGCCCAACTCGGCGGCGAGCAGGTTCGACAGGTCGCCCATGTCGTAGTGATGACGGGTCTCCAGCACCACCACGGCTGGCAGGCCGCTGGGCTGGCCGAGGGCGCGTACCCGCCACCGCTCGTCCACCCAGATGTAGTCGGCGTCCGGGGCCGCGCACTTCTTGCAGTCCTCACCGCCGGCGCCTTCGCGGGGCGGCTCTTCGGTCGGGGGTTCCAGCGGCTTGACCCGCAGCTTTCCCTCGAACGGGAAGGTCGGCCAACCGACGAAGTCGGGCAGCGCCGGAGGGGTACGGGGTTCGGTGGCCATGGCCGGCACCTTATCTGGGTTTCGAGGGGTGTGGGATGTCGTACGGGTGTCTATTCAGCCGGCCGGGTGCGGGCCGGTGGGATATGCCCTGGACTGGCTCTCTCGGAGTGGCCGCCGGGCTGTGTCGGGGTGGCCGCCGGCTGTGTCGGGGGGTTGCCACCGGCCTGGGCGTTGATCAAGGTCGCTGCTATGTGTCCACAGTAGACGGTCCGTCGAGTCCCATCAGATCGACGATGCGCTGCAGGTCGTCGACCGTCGCGAACTCGACCACGATCCGGCCTTTCCGCTTCCCGAGATCGACTTTGACCCGGGTGTCGAACCGGTCGGAGAGCCGATCCGCCAACTCTGTCACACCAGGGGAGTGCGGCTTGGCTTTGCGTACGGCGGGCTTGTGCGGTGCCTGCTCCACCTCGCCGAGCGCGACGATCTCCTCGGTGGCCCGTACGGACAGGCCCTCGGCCACGATCCGCTTGGCGAGCTCGTCCTGCCGTACCGGATCGGAGAGGCCGAGCAACGCCCGAGCGTGCCCCGCGGAGAGCACTCCGGCGGCGACCCGGCGCTGCACCGGCGCCGGCAGGTTCAGCAGCCGGATGGTGTTGGAGATCTGCGGCCGGCTGCGCCCGATCCGCTTGGCAAGATCCTCGTGGGTGGCCCCGAATTCATCCAGCAGCTGTTGGTACGCCGCCGCCTCCTCCAGCGGGTTCAGCTGTGCCCGGTGGATGTTCTCCAGCAGCGCGTCCCGCAGCATCTCGTCGTCGCGGGTGTCGCGGATGATCGCGGGGATCAACTCCAGGCCGAGCGCGCTGGCGGCTCGCCAGCGCCGTTCGCCCATCACCAGCTCGTACCGGCCGGGGGAGAGCTCCCGTACCACGATCGGCTGCAGCAGCCCCACCTGCTGGATGGACGCCTTCAACTCCTCGAAGGCGGTCTCCTCGAACACCTGCCGGGGCTGGCGCGGGTTCGGCGCGATGTCGCCGACCGGCACCTCCCGGAACCGGGCGCCCGGAACCGGGGCCAGGTCACCTGAGGCCATCTCGGCGATCGGCGGCGGCTCCGGCGGCGCGGCCGGCGTGGGCGCGGGCTGCGTACCCGGATCGGCGTCCGGGATGGTGGCGATCACCGCCCCGGGGACGGTCGTACTGTCGGTCAGGCCGGTCGGAATCAGCGCGCCGAGTCCGCGGCCCAGGCCGCCGCGACGGTTCTTCATCAGTTCTCTCCCGAGTTCGCACCGCGGACGGCGATCTCCTGTGCCGCACCGAAATAGCTCGTGGCCCCTCGCGAGCCAGGATCGTACGTCATCACAGACTGCCCGTACCCCGGTGCTTCCGAGACGCGAACACTGCGTGGAATCACGGTTTCGAGTACGACGTCGCCGAAGTGGCTGCGTACCTCCTGCTCCACCTGGTCGGCGAGCTTGGTCCGCCGGTCGTACATGGTGAGCAGGATCGTGGAGACCCGCAGCCGGGGATTCAGGTGCGCCTTCACCAGCTCGATGTTGCGGAGCAGCTGCCCCAGCCCTTCGAGCGCGTAGTACTCGCACTGGATCGGGATCAGCACCTCCTCGGCGGCCACCAGGGCGTTGACGGTGAGCAGGCCGAGCGACGGCGGGCAGTCGATGAAGACGTAGTCCAGCTCGCCGTCGTACGCCTCGATGGCGCGGGTCAGCCGGGACTCCCGGGCCACGATGGAGACCAGCTCGATCTCGGCACCCGCCAGGTCGATGGTCGCCGGCGCGCACGTCAGGTTGGGGATCCCCTCCACGGGGCGCGCCACGTCGGAGAGCTTGATCTCGTCGAGCAGGCACTCGTACACGCTGGGGGTGCCGGTACGGTGCTCCACGCCGAGGCCGGTGGAGGCGTTGCCCTGGGGGTCGAGGTCGATCACCAGCACCCGGTTGCCGTGCAGCGCCAACGAGACCGCCAGGTTGACCGCCGTGGTCGTCTTGCCGACGCCGCCCTTCTGGTTGGCGATGCAGACCACCCGGCGCTTCGCCGGTCGGGGGAGCGTCGCCTCACCGCTGGGGTTGAGGATCTGCATCGCCCGGCGCGCTTCGAGTGCGAGGGGCGGCTCCTCGTCCAACGGCGGCGTTTCACGTGAAACCACATCGGTGTAACCCTCGGCGTACGCCCCGCCGTAGCTGTCACCGCTGGCCGTGCCGGAGCTCGCGCGGCCCGAGCTTGAGCCACCTGGGCTCGGGCCGCCTGGGCGGCCGCCGGAAGCCGGTGCGGTCGGGCCCGCACCTCTGTGGCCCGCGCTGGTGCCAGGGCCCTGATAAGGCGCCACCACGGTCGCCCGGCCAATGGCCGGTGCCGCCGTGCTGGCGGGTTCCCAACCAGTCGCGGCGTGAGTGGGCGCCGCATCCCGCGCGTGCAACTCCGTCCCGTCCGCCTGCCGCGTCGACTCTTCTGCGCTGCCGGCCTCAGCCTGGCTCGCTACCGGCGCTGGCAGCGCCTGCGCTGGATCGTCGGCCGTGGACGGCTCCGTGGCTGCCCACCGCTGCTTCGGTACGCCTGCCGACTCATCGCTCGCTGTTTCACGTGAAACCGCGGCGTCGAGGGTGCGACGGATCCGCGCCTGACTCACGCTCAACGCGTCCTGGTCGGTCTCGGGCTCACTGCCTGACTGCTCGCGCTCCTCGCGCATGCCGTCGTCCCGCATGCTCTCGCCCTCACCCCACTCGTCGGCAACTGCGCCCGGCAAGCCTACGGCCGCCCCTTCGACCGCGTCACGGCCGGGCGGCGTGCCCTTGCCGACACGCCCGTCATGGGATTCAACGGCACTCGCGGGGGACGCTGTCGCACCCGCTGTCCCCGCCGACGGGTTCTCGCGCGGTCCACGCCACAGCCGGCGCCGGCGTCTGGTCCGGCGCCACCCCGCCTGCGACCCGCCGTTGTCCGGCTGCCCGTCTTCACGCCCGCGCAGCGTACGCAGCTGCGGCCCCTGCTGACGTGGAAATTGAGACCGTGCCATTGCCCCCTCCACCGTCGGCTGTCTCGTCGCGGTGCAATCCCGAGAGTGTCCCTCTCCTGAATCGGGTCCGCGCGCGTTCACCCAGAATCGCCGTACTCTCCGCCCGCAATCACCCACCCAGGGCGACCACAAGACCGCACGACGGCGCGCGGTGGGTCCCCGGGGCTGCTCGGAGCCGGGCGTCGCCAGGGCGCTCGCGACCGCTGGTCACCTGCGCCCGCGCGTACCGCCGCTACGCCGAGCCGGGGAGGGTGCGGTTTCGCGTACCACCTCGATCACGGTCACCGGAGGGTTGAGCCACTCCGCGCCACAGGTCACCACCACCGGAACCCCGCCACCGGTACGCCGGACCGCCTCCCGGTGCGCCACCACCTCGTCGCCCGCCGACGCGCCCTTCACCGCCAGCAACCGACCACCCGTACGGGCCAGCGGCAGACACCAGCCCGCCAGTCGATCGAGTGGGGCGACCGCCCGGGCCACCACGACGTCGGCCGGGGCCACCTGACCGGCGACGTCCTCGGCGCGTGCCCGCAGCACCAGTACCCGGTCCAGACCGAGCTCGCGTACCACCTCGTCCAAGAACGTGGTACGCCGCAGCAACGGCTCCACCAGCACCACCGTGAGATCAGGACGGGCGATGCCGAGCACTATCCCGGGCAGCCCCGCGCCGGATCCGACGTCGATCACGGTGGCGTCCGTCGGCAGCAACTCGACCAGCGCCACACTGTTCAACAGGTGTCGCTCCCAGAGCCGGGGGACTTCACGGGGACCGATCAGCCCGCGTACCAACCCATCGGTGGCCAGCCGCTCGGCGTACCGCGAGGCCACCGGCAGCCGCTGCCCGAAGTAGTGCTCGGCCGCCGGGGTCAGCGCCTGCGGTAGCTCTGGTGCTGTGCTCACTGCGCTCCTCTCGTGCCGCGCCGCCCATGGTCCAGCCACAGAAAAGTGGCCTGGGCAGACCCGATCGAGTCTGTCCCAGGCCACTCGACGATTGTCAGCTGGCCTGCCCGCTCAGTCTTCCGCGGGGTGTACGACGACCCGCCGGTCCGGCTCCTCGCCCTCCGACTCGCTCTCCACGCCGTCCATCGCGTTGATCACGTCGTGTACGCACTTGCGCTCGAACGCGGTCATCGGAGCCATCCGTACCGGCTCGCCGTACTCCTTGACCTGCTCGGCGGCGTTCTTCGCCAGCGCGCCCAACTCCTTGCGCCGCGCCTCCCGGAACCCGCCGACGTCCAGCATCATCCGGCTCGGCACCTGGGTCGAACGGTAGATCGCCAGCCGGGTCAGGTCCTGCAGCGCCTCGAGGGTGGCGCCGCGGGCGCCGACCAGGGACTGCAGCGAACCGGAGACGGCCACCATGGCGCGGCCGTTCTGCACGTCCATGTCGATGTCGCCGTCGAAGTCGAGGATGTCGAGCAGCCCCTCGAGGTAGTCGGCGGCGATGTCGCCTTCCTGCACCAGCAGGTCGGTGTCCGGCTCCGGCTTCCTGCTCTCGGGGGCTTCGGGCTCTGGGGTGGCGTCCGCGGACACCTCGGCGTTCGGCGCACTCGCTTCAGTGCTTGTCACACTCGCTTCGGTCACTGTGTTAACTCCAAGATCTTTCGCGCCAGGTACGACGCTGCATTTTCACGGGTCTGAGGGAACTACCGGCGCGCCTTGCGCTTCCGGTTGCTCTTCTTCGGGTTCGCGGGCTTCACGCCGGGACGGGGGGCCAGCGCCTTGCCGTCGATCTGCGGCTGCTCGCCGTTCTTGCCGCTGTCCTTGCCCTTGCCGGCGGTCACCTTGGCACCGGTCGCCTTGCGCGCGGTCGCGCCGGCCTTCGCGTTCGCGAGCGGCGGCGGGTACTTGTGGAGCACCCAGTACTGCTGGCCCAGCGAGAACAGGTTGGTGATCGTCCAGTAGATGACCACACCGATCGGGAAGTACCCGGCCGAGAACAGCAGCGAGATCGGGATGCCGTACACCATCAGGCGCTGCATCATCAGCTGGGTCGGGTCCTCGGCCCAGCCGGTCTTCAGGATCATCTGCCGCGAGGTCAGGTACGTCGTGACGATCATCGTCGCCGCCAGGCACGCCGCGACGATCTTCACGGTGATGCTGTTGGCGTCCATCGCCGCCAGGTCGCTCTCGCTGGAGAGGAACGTGGCGGCGATCGGCGCACCGAACAGCTTCGCGTGTACGGCGCTGTCCCACTGTGCCTGCGTCCAGCCGTACAGCGTGGTGTTGATCGTCTGCTTCGGGTCGATCCGGCGCAGGATATGGAACATGCCGAAGAAGACCGGCAGCTGCAGCAGCAGGGGAAGGCAGCCCATCAGCGGGTTGGCTTTCTCCTTCTGGTAGAGCGTCATCAGCTCGCGCTGGAAGGTCTCGCGGTCGCCCTTGTGCTTCTCCTGCAGCGCCTTGACCTGCGGCTGCAACGCCTGCATCGCGCGCTGCGACTTGATCTGCTTGACGAACAGCGGGAACAGCACCACCCGTACGGTGAGCACCAGGCACACGATCGCCAGCACCCAGTCGAAGGTGGTCCCCAGGGTCTGTCCGTCCGGGAGCGCCCAGTTCCAGACGTCGTGCCAGCGCAGCAGGATCCACGAGATCCCGTAGTAGACGTAGAAAAGAAGATCGCTTACCCAGTTGAACACGTTGAAGCTCCTGTAACGGTGGCGCGCGGTCGACGGCGTGACGCGGGGGGCACCGGGTCGTACCCGCCGGGGTGGAACGGTTGGCACTTCAGCAGCCGCCAGACCGCCAGCAGCGTGCCGCGCAGCGCCCCATGGGTCTGCAGGGCGGTCAGGGCGTACGAGCTGCATGTCGGGTAGAACCGGCAGCGGGCCGGCAGCGCCGGACTTACCCATCGACGGTACGCGACGATCGGTGCGGCCAGCAGCCGGGCCGGTGTGAGCTGGGCCAGCTTTACCCGACCCGATCTCGACACGGCTGCCACCTCGCCAGGCCCACCAGACGTGGTGTCGGCCGGCGAGCCGGCGTCACGCCGCTCGGCCGGCTCGGAGGTGCTGGACCCGGGTCGGGCGTTCCCGCCTTTCCGCCGCGGGCTGAGCGCGCCACGCAGTGCGGCGTCGAAGTCGTCACCGAGCTGCTGGAAGCTGCGGCTGGCGGCGGGGGGTAGGGCGCGTACCACCAGGGCGGCGCCGGCGGGGAGCGAGGCGAGCCGTGCCTGGACCACATGCTGGAGTCGGCGGCGCACCCGGTTGCGTACCACGGCGCCACCGACGGCGCGAGAAACCACGAAGCCGACGCGCAGCTGCGCGTCGGCCTGGTCGGTGAGGTCTGCCGGCTTCACGTGTACCACTACCGCGCCGTGACCACGTCGCCGTCCACGTCGGACGGTGGCTACGAAGTCTGCGCGGCGCCGCAGCCGCGCGGCCGCGGGAAGCATGAACGAATCCGGCGTCAGACCGCGAGGCGGGTGCGGCCCTTGCGGCGCCGCGCCGCGAGGATGGCCCGGCCCGCGCGGGTGCGCATCCGCAGCCGGAAGCCGTGCGTCTTGGCCCGGCGGCGGTTGTTCGGCTGGTAGGTGCGCTTGCTCACGGTAGGGTCTCCAAGACTCGGATCTGGTGGCTACGAAAATGTCGCCGAAGCGCTGCGCGCACGGGACTCGGCTGCAAGCCTACCAATGGCGAGCAGACACGGCCGGACAAGGGTACGCCGGGAGCCCTGCGCGGTCAAAGCATTGTCCAAGACCACGCAAACCTGCCCAGCCTAATTGGTGTTCTCCGAAGATCCGAACACCGAACCGGGGACACGCCGGTGACCGGAGCGCTTAAGCTGTCGTGATGCCCCGGAACTGCGCTTGTTCCGGGCTGATGACGCTGTTAGCGTGCGCGGTTGCAGCTTTCTCACCAGCTCGGCCTGTTCGTCCGGTTAGTCCAGTTTTGGACTGACGCCGATCAGTGGAACTCGTGAGGGGTCTCGGGGGCCTTCGAATACGGGCACTCGTCGTCGCAGGTTGCGGCGTCATGAACATGAAGTGTCTGAGAACGTGCTGACGCACATCGAGGTCACGACATACACAGGGTGTGGACATCCTGTGGACAGTGCGTCGGACCGAGGGGGTCGGTCTGGGGGCGGGGATTCGAGGGGGTGCTACGGGTGACCGACGAAACGGCCGATCTGGCATCGGTGTGGGCGGCGGCGACCGAAGAGTTGGGCGACGACACGCTCTCGCCACAGCAACGAGCATGGCTACGACTGACCCGGCCGCTGGCGCTGGTCGAGGACACCGCACTGATCGCCGCGCCTAATCCGTTCACCAAGGACGCGATCGAGTCCCGGCTGCGGCCGGCCATCACCGACGCGCTCTCCCGGCGGCTCGGTCGGCGGATCCAGGTCGCGGTGACCGTACGGCTTTCGGACGACTCCGACGCCGCCCCGGCAACGACGCCGGCCGACAACCGGTCCAGCGCGGCCGAGGGCGCGTACACCGGGGACGGGGGGTACGCCGCGAAGGGCGTACTGGAGCCGACGCCGCCCGGCGGCAACGCGATCGTCAGCGTCGACAGCCACCGCTCCGGCCGGCCCGGTGGGCTCGCCGACATCGTCGACCTGCCGGACCGCAGGAAGGTCACCGACGCGGCCAGCCGGCTGAATCCGAAGTACACCTTCGAGACCTTCGTCATCGGGTCCAGCAACCGGTTCGCGCACGCCGCGGCGGTCGCGGTGTCCGAGTCGCCGGCGAAGGCGTACAACCCGCTGTTCATCTACGGGGACTCCGGGCTCGGCAAGACCCACCTGGTGCACGCGATCGGCCACTACGCGCAGAGCCTCGGCAACGCCCGCGCCGTGCGGTACGTGTCGACCGAAGAGTTCACCAACGACTTCATCAACTCGCTGCGCGACGACAAGACGCAGGCCTTCCAGCGCCGGTACCGCGACGTCGACATCCTGTTGATCGACGACATCCAGTTCCTGGAGAACCGGGAACGTACGCAGGAAGAGTTCTTCCATACCTTCAATACGCTGCACAACGCGAACAAGCAGATCGTGATCACCTCCGATCGTTCGCCGAAGCAGCTGTCCACATTGGAGGATCGGCTGCGTACCCGGTTCGAGTGGGGGCTGCTGGCCGACATCCAGCCGCCGGACCTGGAGACCCGGATCGCGATCCTGCAGAAGAAGGCCGCCCAGGAGCGGCTGTCCGCGCCGCCGGAGGTGCTGGAGTTCATCGCGTCCCGGATCGCCGACTCGATCCGCGAGCTCGAGGGTGCGCTGATCCGCGTCACCGCGTTCGCCAGCCTGACCCGCTCCGACGTCGACCTGGCGCTCGCCGAGGAAGTGCTACGGGACTTCATCCCGGACGGCGGCGGCCCCGAGGTGACCGCAGACCAGATCATGAGCGCCACCGCGGAGTACTTCGGGCTGTCGGTGGACGACCTGCGCGGCAGCTCCCGTTCCCGGGTGCTGGTCAACGCCCGGCAGGTGGCGATGTACCTGTGCCGCGAGCTGACCGACCTGTCGCTGCCGCGCATCGGGCAGTCCTTCGGGGGCCGCGATCACACCACCGTGATGCACGCCGATCGCAAGATCCGCCAGCAGATGGCGGAGCGTCGCAGCCTGTACAACCAGATCGCCGAGCTGACCAACCGGATCAAGCAGCAGGCCTTCGGATGAGCAGATTTCCGACACTCGTCCACAGGCTGTGTACACAGTTTGTGGATAACTCGGTGGACAACCCGGTGGACAGCGCGGTGGAAACTCCGGTGGACGAGCTGTGGACGCCGCGGTGGACAACTGTGGTCAACGGCGCCGCCGGCCCGGTTATCCCCGTACGCCCACAGATCTTGGCTCCGTCGTACACAGCAGTTCCACAACCCCGCACCGGTGGCGACCTGCGGCAACGTAGGTTGTCCACAGTGCCCACAGGCCCTATGACTACGACGTCTTTTATCTCTACTAGAGAATCCAAATCAACGTTGGGTTCGGGATAACCACAACCTGCCCAGGAGGCATTACATGAAGTTCCGGGTGGAGCGGGACGCCCTGGCGGATGCCGTGGCTTGGACCGCTAAGAGCCTGCCCAACCGGCCGCCGGTGCCGGTGCTCGCCGGAGTGCTGCTGCAGGTCGGGGACGGTCGGCTGGAGGTGTCCGGGTTCGACTACGAGGTCTCCAGCCAGGTCGGGGTCGACATCCAGGCCGACGCGGACGGCACGATCCTGGTCTCCGGCCGGCTGCTCGCCGAGATCACCCGCGCCCTGCCGAACAAACCCGTCGACGTGGCCACCGACGGGTCCCGGGTGGAGATCACCTGCGGCAGCGCCCGGTTCACGCTGCCGACCATGCCGGTGGAGGACTACCCGACGCTGCCGGAGATGCCCTCCGGGGTCGGTACGGTCGACTCCGCCGCGTTCGCTTCCGCAGTCGCCCAGGTCGCCGTCGCCGCGGGTCGCGACGACACCCTGCCGATGCTGACCGGCGTACGGCTGGAGCTCGAACAGGCCACCATGACCATGATCGCGACCGACCGGTACCGGCTGGCGATCCGCGAGCTGCCCTGGCGTCCCGACGCCGCTGACCTCAGTACGGCGGCGCTGGTGCCGGCCCGTACCCTCGCCGAGACCGCGAAGACGCTCGGCACGTTGGGCGGCGAGGTGACGCTCGCGATGTCCGACGCCGGGATGGGCGAGGGCCTGATCGGCTTCTCCGGCGGCGGGCGGCGTACCACCAGCCGACTCCTCAACGACGACTTCCCGAAGGTGAAGTCGATCATCCCGGACAGCTACGCCGCGGTGGCGAAGATGAGCGTCGCGGCGCTCACCGAGGTGGTCAAGCGGGTCTCCCTGGTGGCCGAGCGCAACACCCCGGTACGGCTGAGCTTCAGCGTCGACGGCCTGATCGTCGAGGCCGGCGGCACCGAGGACGCCCGGGCCAGCGAGGCGATGGAGTGCCAGTACGAGGGCGACCCGATGACGATCGCGTTCAACCCCTCGTTCCTGCTCGACGCGCTCGCGGTGCTGGAGCAGCCGACCGCCGTGCTGTCGTTCAACGACCCGAAGAAGCCGGCCGTGATGTCCGGGGCCGGCGACGACGGCCAGCCCCAGGCCGGCTACCAGCACGCCCTGATGCCGGTACGCGTCGGCGCCTGACGCAAGCACCACCACAGGACCCGACACCACCGCCGCGGGAGGCGAACAGATGCAGCTGGGGATCATCGGCCTGGGCAAGATGGGCGGCAACATGGCCGTACGGCTGCGCCGCGCCGAGCACCACGTGGTCGGCTATGACCGGGATCCGAAGCTCTCCGACGCGAAGGACCTCGCCGACCTGGTCGGCAAGCTGGACGCCCCCCGCGCGGTCTGGGTGATGGTCCCGGCCGGCGACCCGACCAGGCAGACCGTACGGGAGCTGGCCGAGCTGCTCTCCGAGGGCGACATCGTGATCGACGGCGGCAACTCTCGCTTCACCGACGACCTCGAGCATGCGGCGCTGCTGAAACCCCACGGCATCGGGTACGTCGACGCCGGCGTCTCGGGTGGGGTCTGGGGCCTGGAGAACGGCTACGCCCTGATGGTCGGCGGCGAAGATCAACACGTCGAGCGGCTGATGCCGATCTTCGAAGCGCTCAAGCCGGAGGGCGAGTTCGGCTTCGTACACGCCGGCGGGGTGGGCGCCGGGCACTACGCGAAGATGGTGCACAACGGCATCGAGTACGGCCTGATGCACGCCTACGCCGAGGGCTACGAGCTGCTGCAGGCATCCGAGGTGGTGTCCAACGTGCCCGGCGTGATCAAGTCCTGGCGCGAGGGCACCGTGATCCGTTCCTGGCTGCTCGACCTGCTCGACCGCGCGCTCGAGGAGGATCCCGAGCTGGCGAAGCTCAAGGGGTACGCCGCCGAGTCCGGCGAGGGCCGCTGGACCGTCGAGGAGGCGATCCGGCTCAAGGTGCCGATGAACGTGATCGCCGCGTCGCTGTTCGCCCGGTTCACCTCGCAGCAGGAGGATTCGCCGGCGATGAAGGCGGTCGCCGCGCTACGCAACCAGTTCGGCGGCCATGCCGTGAAGTCCGAGTAGCGTCGAGACCGTGCACGTACGCCGCCTCGAGCTGACCGACTTCCGCAGCTACCCCACGGTGGCGGTGGACTTCGACTCCGGCCCCAGCGTCCTGGTCGGCCCCAACGGCCAGGGCAAGACCAACCTGGTCGAGGCGCTGGGCTACGTGTCCAGCCTGGCCAGCCACCGGGTCGCCACCGACGCGCCGCTGGTGCGCTCCGGCGCCGCCCGCGCCGTGGTCCGCGTCGCGATCGTCCACAGTGGACGTGAGCTGACCGTGGAGCTGGAGATCGTGCCGGGCAAGGCGAACCGGGCCCGGCTCAACCGCTCCCCGGTCAGCCGCCCCCGGGAGATCCTGGGCGCGTTGAAGCTGGTCATCTTCGCCCCGGAAGACCTTTCGCTGGTACGCGGTGAGCCCGCCGAACGCCGCCGGTTCCTCGACGACCTGCTGGTGGCGAGGTTCCCCCGGTTCGCCGGCGTACGGGCCGACTACGAGCGGGTGGTCAAACAGCGCAACGCGTTGCTGCGTACGGCGTACCTGGCCCGCAAGACCGGCGGCGGTTCCACGGATCTGCGCACCCTCGACGTGTGGGACACCCATCTCGCCCAGCACGGCGCCGAGCTGCTCGCCGGCCGGCTCGACCTGTGCGAGGTGCTGACGCCGTACGTGGAGAAGGCGTACGACGCCGTGTCGCAGGGCAAGGGCGGGGCCCGGATGGCGTACCGGTGCGGGCTGGCCGAAGACGGCGAGCAGCTCGGCACCGACAAGGAGCTGCTCTCGGCGCGGATCCTGGCCGCGCTGGCCAAGGCGCGATCCGACGAGGTGGCGCGCGGCTCCACCCTGGTCGGGCCACACCGCGACGACCTGGCGCTGCACCTCGGGGACCTCCCGGTGAAGGGATACGCCAGCCACGGCGAATCCTGGTCGTACGCCCTCGCGCTGCGGCTGGCCAGCTTCGACCTGCTGCGCGCCGACGGCACCGAGCCCGTGCTGATCCTCGACGACGTGTTCGCCGAGCTCGACACCGACCGCCGCGACCGCCTGGCCGACCTGGTGGGCCGCGCCGGCCAGGTGCTGGTCACCTGCGCGGTCGCCGCCGACGTACCGGAGGCGTTGCAGGGCGCCCGGTACGACGTCGCCGCCGGGGAGGTACGCCGTGTCCGCTGAAGAACAGCCCCACGACCCAGCCACACCCCCGCCCGACGGAGCGCCAGGCCGCGCCACGGC
>JBOGDF010000133.1:0-13661 GCA_050701635.1 Micromonosporaceae bacterium
TTGCCGCAGTAGCACTCCCAGTCCCGGGTGGGGCCGAAGATCTTCTCGCAGAAGAGCCCGTCCTTCTCCGGCTTGAGCGTGCGGTAGTTGATCGTCTCGGGCTTCTTGACTTCGCCGTGCGACCACTGCCGGATGTCGTCGGCCGTCGCCAACCCGATCCGCAGCTCGTCAAAGAAGTTCACATCGAGCACGTCGCTCAGTCCTCACCTAGATATTTCAAAAAGTCATCGGGGCTGCTGCCGGGACATCACCGCTCACGGCGAGCCCGGCCGGGGCTGGGGCGGGCGTCCGCTTGCGCAGGGATCAAGCCTGACCGCCCGGAGCAAGCGGATGCCCGCCCCAGCCCTCAACCGCAACTAAACTTCTTCAACGCTTGACGGCTCCCGTCGAGAGAGATCAATCCCCAGCTCCTCGGCAGCCCGGAAGACCTCGTCATCGGTCTCCTTCATCTCGAGCGTGACCCCATCGCTGGACAGCACCTCCACATTCAGGCAGAGCGACTGCAGCTCCTTGAGGAGCACCTTGAAGGACTCCGGGATGCCGGGCTCGGGGATGTTCTCCCCCTTCACCACGGCCTCGTAGACCTTCACCCGGCCGAGTACGTCGTCCGACTTGATGGTGAGCAGCTCCTGCAGCGCGTACGCGGCTCCGTACGCCTGCATCGCCCAGCACTCCATCTCGCCGAACCGCTGGCCACCGAACTGCGCCTTACCACCCAGCGGCTGCTGCGTGATCATCGAGTACGGGCCGGTGGACCGCGCGTGGATCTTGTCGTCCACCAGGTGGTTCAGCTTCAGGATGTAGATGTAGCCAACCGAGATCGGCTCCGGGAACGGCTCGCCGCTGCGGCCGTCGTACAGCTTCGCCTTGCCGCTGCCAGCCACCAGCTGGCGACCGTCGCGGTCGGGCAGCGTCGAGGCGAGCAGCCCCGTGATCTCGTCCTCCTTGGCGCCGTCGAAGACCGGCGTAGCGAGGTTGGAGTCGGGCTCGCCCTTGGCGACGTCGATCGCCTTCAGCGACTTCTTCCACTCCGCGTCGGAGCCCTCGACCTGCCAACCGGTCTTCGCGACCCACCCGAGGTGGGTCTCCAGCACCTGGCCGACGTTCATCCGGCTCGGTACGCCCAGCGGGTTGAGCACGATGTCGACCGGCGTGCCGTCCTCCAGGAACGGCATGTCCTCGACCGGCAGGATCTTGGCGATCACGCCCTTGTTGCCGTGCCGGCCGGCGAGCTTGTCGCCGTCCTGGATCTTCCGCTTCTGGGCGACGTACACCCGGACCAGCTCGTTCACCCCGGGGGACAGCTCGTCGCCGTCGTCCCGGCTGAAGGTCCGTACGCCGATCACCGTGCCGGTCTCGCCGTGCGGGACCTTGAGGCTGGTGTCGCGTACCTCCCGAGCCTTCTCGCCGAAGATCGCACGCAGCAGCCGCTCCTCGGGCGTCAGCTCGGTCTCGCCCTTGGGCGTGACCTTGCCGACCAGGATGTCTCCGGGTACGACCTCAGCGCCGATCCGGATGATCCCGCGCTCGTCGAGGTCGGCGAGCATCTCCTCGGAGACGTTCGGGATGTCCCGGGTGATCTCCTCCGGACCCAGCTTCGTGTCGCGGGCGTCGACCTCGTGCTCCTCGATGTGGATCGAGGTGAGGACGTCCTCCTGCACCAGGCGCTGGGACAGGATGATCGCGTCCTCGTAGTTGTGGCCTTCCCACGACATGAACGCGACCAGCAGGTTCTTGCCGAGCGCCATCTCACCTTCGTCGGTGCACGGCCCGTCGGCGATGACCTGGCCGGCCTCGACCCGGTCGCCCTCGTTGACCACCGGCTTCTGGTTGACGCAGCTGCCGGCGTTGGAGCGGCGGAACTTGTGCAGCAGGTACGTACGCCGGGCACCGTCGTCCTGGTGCACGGTGACGTAGTCGGCGCACATGTCCTCGACCACACCGGCTTCCTCGGCTACCACCACGTCACCGGCGTCGGTGGCCGCGCGGTACTCCATGCCGGTGCCGACCAGCGGCGCCTCGCTCTTCAGCAGCGGCACCGCCTGCCGCTGCATGTTGGCGCCCATCAGGGCCCGGTTGGCGTCGTCGTGCTCGAGGAACGGAATCATCGCGGTCGCGACCGACACCATCTGGCGCGGCGAGACGTCCATGTAGTCGACCCGCTCCGGCGGAACGAAGTCGACCTCGCCGCCCTTCCGGCGTACCAGAACCCGGGCCTCGGCGAACCGGCCGTCGGACTGCAGCGCGGTGTTCGCCTGCGCGATGACGTGCCGGTCCTCCTCGTCCGCGGTCAGGTAGTGGACGTCGTCGGTGACCCGACCCGCCTCCACCTTCCGGTACGGGGTCTCGATGAACCCGAACGGGTTCACCCGGGCGAAGGTGGACAGCGCGCCGATCAGGCCGATGTTCGGGCCTTCCGGAGTCTCGATCGGGCACATCCGGCCGTAGTGCGACGGGTGTACGTCCCGGACCTCGAAGCCGGCCCGCTCACGGGACAGACCACCGGGGCCCAGCGCCGACAGCCGCCGGCGGTGGGTCAACCCCGCGAGGGGGTTGGTCTGGTCCATGAACTGGGACAGCTGCGACGTACCGAAGAACTCCTTGATCGCCGCCACCACGGGACGGATGTTGATCAGGGTCTGCGGCGTGATCGCCTCGACGTCCTGGGTGGTCATCCGCTCCCGGACGACGCGCTCCATGCGGGACAGCCCGACACGGACCTGGTTCTGGATCAGCTCGCCGACGGTACGCAGCCGCCGGTTGCCGAAGTGGTCGATGTCGTCGGGCTCGTAGCCCTCCTCACCGGAGTGCAGCCGGCAGAGGTACTCGATCGTCCCGGCGATGTCGTCGTTGGTGAGAACGCCGGTGGTGATCGGCGCGTCGACGTGGAACTTCTTGTTGACCTTGTAGCGACCGACCTTGGCCAGGTCGTACCGCTTCGGGTTGAAGAACAGGTTGTCCAGCAGGTTCTGGGCGTTCTCCCGCGTCGGCGGCTCGCCCGGGCGCAGCTTGCGGTATATGTCGAGCAGCGCCTCGTCCTGGCTGGCCAGGTGGTCCTTCTCCAGGGTGGTCATCATCAGCTCGGACCAGTGGAACCGCTCCCGGATCTGCTCGGCGGTCCAACCGATCGCCTTGAGCAGTACGGTGACGGCCTGGCGCCGCTTGCGGTCGATCCGTACGCCGACCGTGTCGCGCTTGTCGACGTCGAACTCCAGCCAGGCACCCCGGCTCGGGATCACCTTGACGCTGGAGACGTCGCGGTCGCTGGTCTTGTCGGGCTGCTTGTCGAAGTAGACCCCGGGCGAGCGGACCAGCTGGCTGACCACCACCCGCTCGGTGCCGTTGATGACGAACGTGCCCTTGCTGGTCATCATCGGGAAGTCACCCATGAACACCGTCTGGCTCTTGATCTCGCCAGTGGTGTGGTTGGTGAACTCCGCCGTCACGAACAGCGGGGCACAGTAGGTGAGGTCTTTCTCCTTGCACTCCTCGATCGAGGCCTTCACCTCGTCGAAGCGCGGGTTGGAGAAGGACAGCGACATCGTCTCCTGGAAGTCCTCGATCGGACTGATCTCGTGGAGGATCTCGTCGAGCCCACTGCGCTGAACCGGATCGTCGCCGACCCGGCTCCGCCATGCTTCGTTGCCCACCAGCCAGTCGAACGACTCGGTCTGGATGGCGAGAAGGTTGGGAACCTCGAGGTGCTCGGTGATCCTGCCGAATGAGATCCGACGGGGAGCGTGTGCGCTTGTCGTACTGGTGGTCTTCGCAGGGCGGGAAGCTGCCAAGATGCGTCCTTCCGAGGACCTGGTGCTACAACGGCCGTTGTGCGCGCACCCCGATTGTCCTGCCTCTGGACCACGTAGTCCGGACAGGGTTCAATACGGAAGGCAGCGCAAACTAGCAGTGTAGCCGAGCGGCCCACCACTGTCGAGGCCCCAATCCGCAATTTCCCGATTGCCCTGCATTGCGGACCGTGCCCGAATTCGCGAGCGGCCGTCGCACGGAAGCGACTAGCGACCAGCCTGCCCCCAATTCGGCGTTCCAGTCAAGAGTCGGCACGCCCTGATGACCCGTCCGCCGTGTCAGATTGTGCGCACAAGAGCACACAAACTCGGCGGTACGGGCCCGTGAGCGCCCAGGTCCCGGCCCGCGAGGGAGCCACGTGAAGCGGTGCGGCCGACCCAGGCAGCTACAGGGCGACGGCGTCCGAGACCAGCCAGATGCCCGGCCCGGAGCCTTCCTCGACGTACACCATGGTGAGAACGACCCGGTTCTGGTCGAGCTTCTCGCCTTGGATGTTGGCGTTGCGGCGGTACTGGTTGACGAACAGCAGCACGTCGACCCGGGTCGGTGACGCCTCGACCACGCTCGCCTCCGCCGCCACCTTGGCGCGCATGATCGCCTGTTCCTTCTGCGCGGTCTTCGCCAGCCCCGCCGTGGTCTTGGCGTAGTTGTCCTTGAACTTGCCGGTGACGTGCTGCTTGCCGTTGGCGACGCTCTCGTCGAAGGAGCGGTAGTCGTACGAGAAGATCGCCTCCGCCGCCGAACGAGCCGCGGTCATCGCGTCCCTGCCCGCCTTGTCGGTGGCCGCGCCCTGCTGGTGGAAGTAGCCCGCGACCCCGGCGATCGCGCCGAAGACCACCAGCCACACCAGCAGACTCACCGCCGTACGCTGCAGCCGGCCGATCGCCGCCTGCGCCAGCTTGGCGCGGCGGTTGGAGCCGGTACGCGGAGCCGTGACGACCTTCCGGCCGCCGGCGCGGTCGCGCCCGGCCTCCGCGTCCACCTTCTTCTTCGGGCGGCCGCCCACCCGCTCGGCGGTCTTCGTCGCCGCGCGCCTGGGCTTGTCCCTGTCGGCCACGCCGGCCTTGTCACCACTGGCCTTGTCGCGGTCAGCGGTCTTGTCGCGGTCGGCCTTGCTGGTCTTGTCGCGGTCGGGCTTGGCGCTGCCGGCCTTGTCGCGAGTTGACCTGGCCCGGGCCGGCTTGTCGGGCGCGGCCTCGCTCTCGGAGCCGGTCTTCTGGTCCGACGCCCCACCGGATGGCTCCTCCACGCCGTCCACCGCCTCGTCGGCGGGCTCAGCGTCGGCGTCCGGCGCATCCGCCTCGATGTCAGACGGAGCGGCCTTGGACGGGCGGGGACCCGGGCGCCGGCGGGCCCGCGCTGGGGCAGCCTCCGCGGGCTCGTCGCCTACCGCGGCGGCGTCGTCTGAAGTGGCCTCGTCGCCTACGGCGGCGCTGTCGTCCGAGGTGGGCCCGTCGACCTGGCTTCCGTTGCGGCGCGGCGAAGGCTTACGCGTGGGCGCGTCACCGTCCGTGACGGCCTTGCTCTCGCGATCCTCGGCGTCGGACTCGACGCGCTGTTCACGCAGCGTACGGGGAACAAAACGTGCCATGACTTGAGAGCTCCTGACGTCAGCCGACGAACTCGAGGCGCGAGACCAACCAGCGTTCCTGATCCTCGTCGTACACCATGTCGACCTGAACCCGGTAGTGAGCCTTCCGTCCTTCAGGAGTACGTACGTTCTTGACCCGGGCGTCGACCGCGACCAGCACCACCGCCGAGTCGGCGTCGCCGGTGACCACACCCGAGCGCAGCACCCGGCCGGTCGAGGAGACCTTGTTCTCGATGACGGCGGTACGGACCTCGCCCATCCCGGCCTCGTACTGCTTCTTGAACTCGCCGGTGGCTCCGTCCAGCACCGAGCTCAGGTCCTTGTTGACGCTGGAGGCGCTGATCGTCAGGAAGTTCACCACGGTCTGCCTCGCCGCGGCCTGGGCTTCCGTGTGACCGTTGCGGATCTTGTAGTCGTCATACCACCAGTAGCCGTACCACCCGGCGGCCACGATCGTCGCCACCAGCGCCAGCGCGAGCGCCACGTTGACGCCCAGCCAGGTCAGCCGCTGCCGCTCGAACCGGTCGCGTGGACCGCTCCGACCTCCCTGTACGGTCCGGCTCGTCCCACCGACCCGCGTAGAGCGGCCTGCGCCGGTGGACCGTGCCAGGCGGCGGCCAGCGCCACCGGTGCGGCTCGTACGAGTCGCCATCACTCTGCGTACCTCATAATCTCGCGGTGTTTCGTTACGGTCAGTATCCTCGCAGCTACCTCGACCTGGGTACGGGGCACCCCGCACCGACTGTCCGCCACGGTGCGGACAACTCGCTGCGATCTCGTACGGAGCGACGCAGTGAGGAGCGGTGCGTCAAGAGGTGAGACCTCCCAGCAGCAGCTCCGCCAAACCGCCCTGCATCGGCGCCGACGCACCCGGGGGCAGCCCCGGGTCCACCGGAAGCGGCAGCCCGTCGGCGACCGAGCCGTTGGAGCCCTCAGATCCCTTCGGCCACGGATCCGGTTGCGGATTGCTGGTCAGGTTCTTCAGGATCTCCATCGCGTTCAGATCGAGGGTGGCGTGCAGGTTGACGTAGCCGCCGTGGATCGCGTCGGTGATGTTCCGTGGCAATGGGAACGTCGCGAGATAGTCCAGCGACTTGGGCAGGTTGTCGCCCGACTTCACCAGCTGGGTCAGGATCGGCTGCAGGTCCCGCAGCACCGCGATGGTGTCGTCCCGGCTGGCCTTGATCACGTTCGTCCCGACCTTGCCGAGCTTGCGGAGCGCGTCCAGCATCGCCACCAGCTCGTCACGCTGGTCCGAGAGCACCTTCAGCCCCGGGCCCATCGCGTCCAGCGCCTTGCCGACCGTGCCGCGTTCCTTCGCGAGCCGGCCCGAGAGCCGGTCCAGCGCCTCGATCGCGGTGACGATGTCTTCCTTCTGCGCGTCCAGGCCGCCCACGAACTCGTCCAGCTCGTGGACGGTGTCCTTCAGCTCGGCCTCCCGACCCTCGAGGGCGTTGCCGATCTCCTTGCTGATGGTCTTCAGATTCTCCAGACCACCGCCGTTGAGGACCAGCGACATCGAGGCGAGGACCTCTTCGATCTCTACGCTGCGGCGGGTACGCGACAGCGGGATCACATCGCCTTCGCCCAGCCGACCGGAGGCCTTCTCACCCGGTGGCGGCAGCAGGTCGACGAACTTCTCACCCAGCAGGCTGGTCTGGCGGATCGCCGCGATCGCGTTGTCGGGCAGCTTGACGTCCTTGCTCACGCGCAGCGTGACCCGGGCGTTCCAGCCCTGCAGCTTGATCCGCTCGACGCTGCCGATGGAGACGTCGTTGACCTTGACCGACGCCTCCGGTACGAGGTCGAGCACATCGGAGAACTCCACCGTCATCCGGTAGAAGTCACCGCGGGGGGCGCCGCCGGGCAGCGGGATCGGCGAGCTGCCCTCCTCGGCGCAGCCGCCGAGGACCAGCGTCACGACCAGCGCGGTCACCAGGGCCGCCGCGGGGGTACGCATCAGTGACCGCTTCATCGTGAGCCCCCCAGAATGCCGCCGAACGACGGGTCGGACGACTCGGTCTCACCACTGGGCAGCGGGGGGGTGGACCTGTCGTCTCCCGCATTCCCGTTGCCGCCCGGAGCCGGGAGTGACAGACCGAGAAGCTTCGCCAGCTCAGGCGTCAACTGTGCGCCTCCGTCATGCAGCCGTTTCGCCAACGAGAAGCACTGTTTCGGTATCTCCTCGATCGGCACCGAGTGCACCATCAGGGAACACACGTACGACGCGGCGTCGTACGGCCCCATCAGGTTGGACCGGGAGTCGGTGGTGCCGGACTTCGCGTTGTACGACAGCGCCAGGTTGGACAGGCCGAGCGGGGCGATGTCCATGATCTCGATCAGCGCGGCCCGTTGGCGCACCAGCGCGGCGCTGACGTCGGTCAGCCCGTTGATGTTCTTCACCAGCTCCTCGCGGTTGTCGCGTACGAACTTGGTGACGTGCCCCAGCGCGACCCCGAGGTTCTTCAACGCCGCCGCCAACTCTTCGCGCTCGGCGGCCAGCTGTTCGGCGACCCCGGCGAGCTGGGTATTGAAGCGGCGTACCTCCTTGTCGCTCTCGGCCAGCACCCTGGTGAACGCCGACAGGTTGTCGATGGTGCCGAACAGGTCCTGACGACCTTCGGCGAGCGTCTCCAGCGCCAGCGACAGGTCGGTGAGGGTGCTGCCGAGCTGTTCGCCGTTGCCTTCCAGGTTGGCGCGTCCGACCTTGAGCAGGTTGGACAGCTTGCCGGTCGAGTTGGCGCCCTGCGGGCCCAGCGCCTTGGCCAGGTCGTCGAGCGCGATGTAGACCTCGTCGAGCTCCATCGGAGTCACGCCGCGGCTGGGCGGCAGATCCGCGCCGTCCTTCAGCGCCGGGCCACCCCGGTACGCCGGCGCCAGCTGGATGTAGCGGTCAGATACCAGGCTCGGCGGCACCACGATCGCCTTCGCGTCGGCCGGCACCTTGTAGTCGGAGTCATACCGCATGACGACCTTGACCGTGCGTCCCTCGGGCTCCACCTCGAGGATCTTGCCGACCTGGACGCCGAGGATCCGTACGTCCGAGCCGGGGTAGATACCCACGGTACGGGTGAAGTGCGCGGTGACCGTACGCCCAGGGCCCTGTGCCCGCCACAGCGCGATCGCCGCCACCGCGGCCAGCACCACCGCGACCGCGATCGCCAGCCCGATCGCGAGCTTGCTCTTGGCGAAGCTCGCCATCGCCGTACCTCCGGAGGTGGCCATCATCGCCCTCCGTCCTTCCAGACGGAGTCCGGCTTGCTGCCGCCCTCGATGCCGAGGTCCGGAGCGCCCGGGGTGAACGGCTGCACGAAGCCGTCGATGTAGTTGTCGAACCAGCGGCCGTTGCCGATGACATTGGTGAAGGCCTTCAGGAACGGGCCCATCCGGGTCAGCGTGGTCTCCAGATTCGCCTTGTTGTTCTGGAGGATCTTCACCACGCCACGCAGCTCCTTGAGCGCCGGCTGCAGCTGCTCACGGTTGTCGATCACCAGGCCGGACAGCTGCCTGGCCAGCTCGTCCGTACCCACCAAAAGGTTGTGAATGGCGTCCTTCCGGTTGCTGACCTCTTCCAGCAACAGGTTGCCGTCCTTGATCAGCTTGCGGAACTCCTCCTTGCGGTCGGCCAGCACCTTCGTCACGCCGCGGGTACGTTTCAGCAGCAGCTTCAGCGCCTCGTCACGCTTCGCGACCGACTTCGACAGCCGCGACAAGCCCGACAGCGACGACTTGACGTGCGGTGGCGTCTTCTCGAACGTGCTGGCCAGTACGCCGAGCGCGTTCGCCAACTGCTCGACGTTCACCTTCGACACGGTCTCGGCCAGCCCACTGAACGCGTCGATCACGTCGAACGGCGACGCGGTACGCGACCGCGGGATCAGCTCGTTGCTCTTCATCTCGCCCGGGCCGGCCGGCTCCAGCGCCAGGAACTTCTGACCCACGATCGTCTTGATCGCGATCAGGGCCCTGGTCTGGGTGCCGAGCTCCACGCCGCTGTCGACCTGGAACCGTACCGACACGTACGGGTTCGGCTTGTCGGAGTCGAAGCCGGCCAGGTCGACGCTGACCACCTTGCCGACCTTGACGCCGTGGACGCGTACCTCGTCGCCCGGGTGCAGGCCGCTGGCGTCGTTGAACGCCGCGCGGTACTTCGTACCGAACATCGCGGTGATGGCGTCGAGCTGGAAGGCGGTCAGGACTCCCAGCAGGATCGCGCTGACGCAGATCGCCCCGATGATCAGGGGGTTCCGGTCCCGGAATGGCTTCATCCGTTGCCCCCCGGCTTCGCGCAGCGTGCCTTGCTGGAGTGGAACGTCGTCGGGTTCACGTAGCTGCCGTCGGGCAGTCCGATCCGGCCGTCGAAGTCACACAGGAAGAAGTTGAACCAGGAGCCGTTCCCGCCGACCTTGGCCAGCGCGGAGAGCCGGATCGGCACCCGCTCGAAGGTCGAATTCAACACGTCCTCGTTGGCGTTGAGGGTGATGGCCAGTTTCCGCAGCTGCGCGATGTCCGCCTTCACCGAGGGGCGTACCGCCTTGAGCAGGCCAGACGTCTCGGTGGCCAGGGTCGCGATGTGTTCCAACGACTCCCCGATCGCGGTACGGTCCTCGGCCAGCCCGGAGACGAACGTCTGCAGCTGCGTGATCGTCTCGCTGAGCTGCTCGTCCCGGGCGTTCAAGGTGGCGAGGACCTTGTTGAGGTTGTCGATCACCCGCCCGATCACGGCATCGCGATCGGCGAGCGTATTGGTCAGCGAGGCGGTACGCGAGAGCAGGCTCTCCACCGTGCCCGACTCGCCCTGCAGCACCTGGATGATCTCGAACGAGAACTTGTTGATGTCCTCCGGCGAGAGCGCCGTGAACAGTGGCCGGAAGCCGTTGAACAGCACCGTGAGATCCAGCGCCGACTCGGTCTGGGACTGCGGGATCAGCGCGTCGGGGCGCAGCCGACCGTGCTTGCTCGGACCTTCGGTCAGCGAGATGTAGCGCTGCCCGACCAGGTTGCGGTAGCGGATCTTCGCGACCACCGTCTTGGGCAGCGGGATCGACTCGTCGACCGTGAACGCCACCTCGGGGTACTTGCTGTCGACCAGCTTGATGTCGGTGACCTTGCCGACGCGTACCCCTGCGATCCGTACGTCGTCGCCTTCCAGCAGACCGGCGACCATCTTGAACCGCGCCCGGTACTCCGGGTCACCGCCGGTGCCGTAGCTGGACAGCGTGCTGGCCAGGAACAGCGTGGTCAGCCCTGTCACCACGGTGAAGAGGCCCAGCTTGATCAGCGGGGCCATGAAGCCCCGTCCCTGGACACTCACGTGCACACCTCGCTTCGCTCGTACACCGCTACCCCACGATCCGTACCGTCGTCGTGGTCCCCCAGATGGCGAGACTCAGGAAGAAGTCGAAGATGTTAACCGCCACGATCGCCAACCGCACGGCACGCCCTACCGCCAGACCCACGCCGGCCGGCCCGCCGGAAGCGGTGTAGCCGTAGTAGCAGTGGATCAGGATCACCAGGACGCTGAACACCAGCACTTTGAAGAACGACCACAACACGTCTTCGGGAGGTAGGAAGAGGTGGAAGTAGTAGTCGTACGTGCCGGCTGACTGGCCGTAGTAGCCGGTGGCGATCAGCCGGGTCGCCATGTAGCTGCAGAGCAGCGCGATCACGTACAGCGGGATGACGGCGACGAAGCCGGCGATCATCCGGGTGGTGACCAGGAACGGCAGCGACGGCAGGCCCATCACCTCGAGGGCGTCGACCTCCTCGTTGATCCGCATCGCGCCCAGCTGCGCGGTGAAACCGCAGCCCACCGTGGCGGACAGCGCCAGGCCGGCCACCAGCGGCGAGATCTCCCGGGTGTTGAAGTACGCCGAGACGAACCCGGTGAACGCGCTCGACCCGATCTGCTGCAGCGCCTGGTAGCCCTGCAGCCCGACCTCGGTGCCGGTGAAGAAGGTGATGAACAGGATGACACCGACCGTGCCGCCGATCACCGCCAGCGCGCCGGACCCGAAGCTCACCTCGGCGAGCAGCCGGATCACTTCCCGCTTGTAGCGGCGCAGCGTACGCGGGGTCCAGGCGAGCGACCGTGCGTAGAACCAGAGCTGGTCGCCCAGGTCGTCCAGGAACGCCAGTGGCCGTTTGTAGACCTGGGTCAGGTTCGCCACCGTCAACTCCCCTTCTGCGGGACGACCTGGAAGTAGATCGCCACGATGATGAAGTTGACAGCGAACAACAGCATGAACGCGACCACCACGGTCTGGTTCACCGCGTCCCCGACGCCCTTCGGACCGCCCTTCGCGTTCATGCCCAGATAGCAGCCGACCAGGGCCGCGATGGCGCCGAAGAACAGCGCCTTGATCTCACCGGACACCAGGTCGGCGAGCTGCCCGAGGGCCTGGAAACTGGCGAGGTACGCGCCGGGCGTACCGCCCTGCATCACCACGTTGAAGAAGTAGCCGCCGGCCACACCGACCACGCTGACCAGCCCGTTCAGCAGCACCGCCACGAACATGCTGGCGATCACCCGGGGCACCACCAGGCGCTGGATCGGGTCGATGCCGAGCACCTGCATCGCGTCCAGCTCTTCCCGGATCTTGCGAGCGCCCAGGTCGGCGCAGATCGCCGAGCCGCCGGCGCCGGCGATGATCAGCGCGGTCACGATCGGGCCGGCCTCCCGTACCACGGCGAGCACGCTGGCGGCGCCGGAGAACGACTGCGCGCCCAGCTGCCGGGTCAGCGACCCGAGCTGCAGCGCGATCACCGCGCCGAACGGAATCGCCACCAGCCCCGCCGGCACGATCGACACACTCGCGATGAACCAGGCCTGCTGGATCAGCTCCCGCACCTGAAACGGCCGGCGCGGAAACGTACGGAAGGTGTCGAGTACGAAGGCGAAGAACTTGCCTGCCTCGGTCAGCGAACTGGTCGCGATGGAGACCGGACTGGGCATCTAGCCCTCCCTCCGGTCCAGCGTCACCGTGTCCTGATCCGGTCCGGTGTAGCGCCTGGCGTACACGGTGCCCTCGGCGGGCTGGTCGGTACGGGCCCAGGCGTCGCCGCCGAACGAACCGGGCGGCGGGGTGACTCCGTTCTCCCGGCACCAATGGCCGGGCGCGCGCTGGGTACGCCGCGGCATGCCGTTGGACGGCGTCAGCTGGATCGGGATGGGTGGCAGCGGCCCGAGCTCCTCACCGGACTCGGCCTCGGCGGCCAGCTCGTCGGCGTCCTTCTCCTCGGCCATACCGATCGGGCCGATCCGCTGGGCGTTGAGGAACTGGCGTACCACCGGCTCCTCGGAGCACAGCAGCATCTCGCGCGGGCCGAACATCGCCAGGTGCCTGTGGTAGAGCAGGCCGATGTTGTCGGGCACCGTACGGGCGGTGTTGATGTCGTGGGTCACGATCAGGAACGTGGCCTCGATCTGCTGGTTCAGGTCGACGATCAGCTGGTTGAGGTACGCCGTGCGCACCGGGTCCAGCCCGGAGTCCGGCTCGTCGAACAGGATGATCTCGGGGTCCAGCACCAGCGCCCGGGCCAGGCCGGCGCGCTTGCGCATGCCGCCGGAGATCTCGCCGGGCAGCTTCTTCTCGGAGCCGAGGAGCCCGACCATCTCCATCTTCTCGAGCACGATGTCGCGTACCTCGCGCTCGCTCTTCTTGGTGTGCTCCCGGAGCGGGAACGCGATGTTGTCGAAGAGCGTCATCGAACCGAACAGGGCACCGTCCTGGAACAGGACACCGAAGAGCTTCCGGGTTTCGTACAGGTCGTGTTCGCTCAGCTTGGGAAGGTCCTTGCCCTGGATCCAGATCGAGCCCTGGTCGGGATGTAGCAGCCCCACCAGGGTCTTCAGGAACACGGACTTACCGGTGCCCGAGGGGCCGAGCAGCACAGAGATCTCTCCGGGCGGCAACGTCAAGGTGACGTCCCCCCAGATCAGTTGCTTGCCGAAAGACTTGGTCAGACTCTCGACTCTCACCTCGACGCCCAACGGGCCCCTCCCATGCGCTGGCGGCTCACGCACCGGTCGACGTCGACCGCACGACTTCCACCGCGGCTAACTGACCGCGGGTAATGGCATGAAGTTAACTCCTCAGTAACAGGGATGGAAGACCCCTTATCCACATGCCACACCTCAGTCATGGATTCGCAATGTTGGTGTAGCTACGTTACGCGCATCACAGGCCAAGATAAATCGGACGAACGCACAGGGTAGCTGGCAAACCCGCAGGTACGGGTACGGAGACCAGATCGGGGTGGT
>JBOGDF010000134.1:0-13477 GCA_050701635.1 Micromonosporaceae bacterium
TCCAGGTGGTGGCTCGCAAGGCGGAGGAGGAGCCAGTACCGGTGTTGTACTGGCGACGACGACAACGCCGCGAGGCGCCATCTGGGCGCCGGAATTCGCAAGCGAATCTCTGGCGCAGGACACTAGCAGACTGATCCGCTCACGCCAGCTCGACCAGCTCGAGCAGGTCGTCGCTCCAGGCGTCCTCCACGCCGTCGGGCAGCAGGATCGCCCGGTCCGGCTTGAGCGCGGTGACCGCGCCCGGGTCGTGCGTGACCAGCACCAACGCGCCCGGGTAGTGGGCGATCGCGTCCAGCACCTGCTCCCGGCTGACCGGGTCCAGGTTGTTGGTCGGCTCGTCCAGCAGCAGTACGTTCGCCCCGGAGCAGACCAGCCCGGCGAGCGCCAGCCGAGTCTTCTCGCCACCGGAGAGCACCGCGGCCGGCTTCTCCACGTCGTCGCCGCTGAACAGGAACGCGCCCAGGATCTTGCGCAGTTCATTGTCCGAGTACGCCAACCCGCTCGCGCTGCGCATGTTCTCCAGCACCGTACGGTCGGTGTCGAGGGTCTCGTGCTCCTGCGCGTAGTAGCCAAGCCGCAGCCCGTGCCCCGGCCTGACCTGACCGGTGTCCGGGGTCTCCTGCCCGGCGAGCAGTCGCAGCAGGGTCGTCTTGCCGGCGCCGTTCAGCCCCAGGATCGCCACCCGGCTGCCCTTGTCCACCGCCACGTCCACCCCGGCAAAGACCTCCAGGGACCCGTACGACTTGGACAGGCCGCTCGCCATCAGCGGAGTCTTGCCGCACGGCGCCGGGGTCGGGAACCGTACCTTCGCGACCTTGTCGGAGGCGCGTACCCCTTCCAGGCCGGTGAGCAGCTTCTCGGCGCGCTTGGCCATGTTCTGCGCGGCGACCGCCTTGGTCGCCTTGGCCCGCATCTTGTCCGCCTGGGCGAACAGCGCGCCGGCCTTCCGCTCGGCGTTGGCGCGCTCCCGGCGGCGGCGCCGCTCGTCGGCCTCCCGCTGGTCCAGGTACGCCTTCCAACCCACGTTGTAGAAGTCCACGACGGAGCGGTTGGCGTCGAGATACCAGACCTTGTTCACCACCGCGTCTAGCAGCTCGACGTCGTGGCTGATCACGATCAGCCCGCCCTTGTGGCCGGACAGGAAGCTCCGCAGCCAGGTGATCGAGTCGGCGTCGAGGTGGTTGGTCGGCTCGTCCAGCAGCAGGGTGCCGCCGGAGCCGTCCGTGGACGCGTCGCTGAACAGGATCCGGGCCAGCTCGACCCGCCGGCGCTGGCCACCCGAGAGGGTCCCGAGCGGCTGGGCGAGCACCCGGTCGGCGAGCCCGAGGTTGGCGCAGATCCGGGCGGCTTCGGCTTCCGCGGCGTACCCGCCGAGGGCGGCGAACCGGTCTTCCAGGGCGCCGTAGCGGCGTACCAGCCGGTCCCGCTCCGTCGGGTCGACGGTCTCGGCCAGCGCGGTCTGCAGCTTGTCCAGCTCGTCGAGCAGGGTGTCCAGGCCGCGCGCGGAGAGCACCCGGTCCCGTGCGGTGACGTGCAGGTCGCCGGTACGCGGATCCTGCGGCAGATACCCGATCGGGCCGCGCCGGTCGAGCCGCCCGCCGTACGGCAGGGATTCGCCGGCGAGCACCTTCAACGTGGTGGTCTTGCCGGCGCCGTTGCGCCCGACCAGACCGATCCGGTCGCCGGGCTGCACCCGCAGCGTGGTCTCGGTGAGCAACGTACGCGCGCCCGCGCGCAGCTCCAGGCCGCTCGCGGTGATCATCGGAGATTGCTCACATGCACCGGACGAGTCTACGTGGGCCGAACCGCCACCGGCCGGTACGTGAGGCGGCCGTCACCGTCGCGGCGCGTACCCCCGAACGGGGCGGGGTACTTGGTGAAAGCCACGGCGCGTGCTAAACCTTCGGCGGACACAGGGAGGAATACATGTCAGACCTGAACGAAGGTGCCGAACTTGACACCAGTCAAGTCGAGGACATGCGTGGCGGGGGCGGTGGCGGCGGGGGCGGCTTCGGCGGCGCTGGTTTTCCGATCCCGATTCCCGGCGGCCGGATGGGCGGCGGCATCGGCGGGCTGATCCTGCTGCTGATCCTGGGGTTCCTCGGCTACAGCGGCAACATCCCCGGGCTGGGCGGCGGAGGCGGCGACAACCCGCCCGCCGGCAACCTCGCCGAGGAGTGCGCGGTCGACAAGCCCGACCGGTTCGAGCGTGCCGACTGCCGCAACCTGCTGTACATCAACTCGATCCAGGCGTACTGGAAGAGCGCGTTGCCGGAGACGCTGGGGCAGCCGTACCAGATGACCACGACCCGGTTCTTCTCCAACGCGGTGAGCACCGGCTGCGGCCAGGCGGACAGCGGGATCGGCCCGTTCTACTGCCCCGCGGACAGCCACATCTACATCGACCTCACCTTCTACGACGAGCTGGCCAGCCGGTTCGGGGCGCCGGGTGAGTTTGCCGAGGCGTACGTGATGGCCCACGAGTACGGCCACCACATCCAGAACGTGGTCGGCACCTCCGAGCAGGTGCACCGCGAGCAGCAGCGCGACCCGAGCAACGCCAACAAGCTGTCGATCCGGCTCGAGCTGCAGGCCGACTGCTACGCCGGCGCGTGGGCCAACCACGCCGCCGAGACCGAGGACATGAAGGGCAACAAGCTGTTCAACTCGATCACCGAGCAGGACATCTCCGAGGCGCTGCAGGCAGCGGCCGCAGTCGGCGACGACGCGATCCAGAAGAAGTCCGGGGGCGGCATCAACCAGGACAGCTGGACCCACGGCTCCAGCGAGCAGCGGCAGCAGTGGTTCACCACCGGGTACGAATCCGGCGACCCGCGCCAGTGCGACACCTTCTCCGGAAGCGTGTAACCGCCGGTCAGGAGACGACGAGGTCGCCGAGCGCCTTACGGGCGGCGGCGTCGTCGCTCACGCACACCGCCAGTTCGGCCTCACCTTCGCAGATCCGCACCGGCAGCACCAGCTCCATGTTGACGCGCGCGTCGGCCAGCCGGCGGGCGAGCAGCGCCGCCTGGCCGGGCTGGTCGGGCAGCCTCACGGTGAGCGCGTCCCGTTCGTTGAAGTCGAGCCCGGCGCTGTTCAGCGCGCCGCGGGCCGCGTCGTCGTCGTCGCACACGAACGCGACGATCCCCTGGCTGCCCGCGGTGACTCCGCAGAGCATCATGTTGGCGCCCCGTTCGGCGATCAACTCGCTGAGCTGAGCCAACTCACCGGGCTGGTTCTTGAGCAACACCGTGAAGACACTCATGGCTCCCCCAGATAGTCGCCCCCCAGTCGTGACGCTACGCCGGTGGCCGGCTCGCCGCCTGGCCGATCGGCCGATCAGGTCCGGTCCGGTGGCGGCTCGGTGAGCCTGATCCGGACCGTTCTGGCCTGCACTACCGCCTCGACGAGTACGGTGTGCCGCGGCTCGGGCACGTCGAGGAACCATCCGCCGACCCGTTCGGCGACCGGTGCCAGCCGGCGGTCGCCCAGCACCGCGTCCACCGCCTTGCGATCGCCGCCGCCTACCACCGCCCGGAGCGTGTCCAACCTGGGCAGCAGCAGCCGCGCCGCGGTGTCGGCGCCGGCCTCGGCGGACTCCCGCGCCTGCTTCTCCCGGCGCCGCGCGAACCGCTGCTGCGACCAGCCCCCGGCGGCGCTGCGACCCTGCACCAACCGGCGGTCCACTTTGGACTCCAGCAGCTTGTCCCCCACGGCGATGCCCACCGCGCAGGCGCCACGGCGTACCAGGAGCAGGCCGATCCGGTCTTCGGCGTTGGCTTCCGCGACCAGCTCGTCCGGGGTCGTGCCGGCGCCACGCCAGCCGTACGGGAGTTGACAGTCGGCCACCGCGCCGTCGGCGGCGGTGACCGCCAGGCCGGCGTCGGTACGGGACGCCGCCGCCTGTCCGTGTCGCTCGGCGAAGCCGTCCAGCCAGCGCGCCAGCCGGGCCGGTGCCACCTCGATCCACCGGCCGCCGCCCGCCGCCGGTCGCCCGCCCTTGCCTGCCGCCACGCGCCCTCCGATCTACGCCACCGCTACGGTACGGCTCCTCTCCGTCCGGCGGGAGCGCGTGTAGCCTGCCACCAGCCCGAATCCGCCGGAGGCAGCAGATGTGCGACGAGCTGGTCCCCGTACAGCCCGATCTGACCGACGAGCAGTGGGCGGCGACGCTGCCACCCCGGCTGACCCGCCGCGGCTTCCTGGCCGGCGCGCTGGGGGCCACCGCGGGCGCGTTCCTGTTGCCGGAGCTGGCGCGGGCGCGTACCACCGCGACGAAGGTCCCGCTGCCCACCGGCACCACCACCCGGGTGCTCGTCACCGGCGACGCCGGCACCGGCCTGGCAGAGCAGTACGCCGTCGCCGCCGCCGCCCGCAAGCTGCACGCCGAGCGCCCGGTCGATCTCGCGATCGGGCTCGGCGACAACGCGTACGAGGACGGCGTCGAGAGCAGCACCGACGACGAGTTCGCCAGCAAGTTCGAACAGCCGAACGACGGCCTCGACGTGCCGTGGCTGATGGTGCTCGGCAACCACGACTGCTCGGGGCTGATCCCGGGCAGCGGCGGCTACCCGGCGCGCGGCGACTACCAGGTGGCGTACCACGAGTACTCGCCGCGCTGGTACATGCCGCGGCGCTACTACTCGGTGCCGCTTCCGGCGGCGCGGCCGGTGGTGGAGTTCTTCGCGCTCGACACCAACCCGGTGGCGTCGTACGTGCAGCAGACCGACCCGTACTACTTCTGGGACGGGCCGTACATGCGGGCGCAGCGGGACTGGCTGGTACGCGGGCTGGCCACCTCGCCGGCGCGCTGGAAGTTCGTGCTGACGCATCACCCGTACCGCAACAACGGGCCGCACGGCAACGCCGGCGCGTACGACGGGATCACGCTCGGCGACTACACCAGCGGGAGCCACCTCAAGGAGCTGTTCGAGGAGGTGGTGTGCGGGCGGGCGCAGTTCATCCTGTCCGGCCACGACCACAGCAGTCAGGTGCTCACCGGCGACGCCACCCCGGCCAGTCGGGGCACCGAGCAGATCGTCTGCGGCGCGTCGGGCAAGTCGGTGGACGGCGACACGAACGTCACCAACCCGTACCACTGGCAGGACTTCTCCTCGCACGGCTTCATGGTGCTGACGATCCGGCCGCACCTGGTCGAGGTGGAGGCGTACCTGGTGGACGTGCCGACGGCGACCGCGCGGCTGGCGTACACCCATCTGCGGGAAGCCTGACATCCTGGGCCGGTGACGATCCCACTGCTGCGCCAGGTGTACGGCGCCGCCCGCGACCCCGCGAAGGCCGCCGCGATGGCCGGGTACATGAAGGGGCGGTTCGACTTCCTCGGGATCCCGACGCCGCAGCGCCGGGCGCTCAGCCGTGAGGTGCTCGCCGCCGGCAAGCCCGGGGTCGCGGAGCTGCCCGGGATCGCACTGGCCTGCTGGGAGCTGCCGGAGCGGGAATACCAGTACTTCGCCACCGACCTGCTGGTGCGGTACGCCGCCCGACTGCCCGCCGATTTCGTCGCCACCGCGGAGCAGCTGATCACCACGAAGTCGTGGTGGGACACCGTGGATCTGCTCGCCACCCGGGTGGTCGGGTCGCTGGTGACCCGACACCCCGAGCTGCGGCGCACCATGGACGACTGGAGCCGCCACGAAAACCTGTGGCTGGTACGCACCGCGATCCTGTACCAATTGCATGCCGGCGCGCGGACCGACACCGTACGGCTGTTCGGGTACTGCGCCGCGCAGGCAGGACATCGGGACTTCTTCGTACGGAAGGCGATCGGGTGGGCGCTGCGGCAGTACGCCCGGACCGACCCGGACGGGGTGCGGCGCTTCGTCTCCGTACACCGGGAAGAGCTTTCGCCCTTGTCGGTACGGGAAGCGATGAAACATCTGTGAGTGAGGACTCACTCATTGCATGAGTGAGTCCTCACTCATTAGGATGGGCGGCATGGCCGAGATCCAGACCGCGCGCCGCAGGGCTCCCGCGATGAGCGGGGACGACCGGCGCGCCGCGATCATCGAAGCGACGCTTCCGCTGCTCGCCGAGCACGGCACCAAGGTGACCACCAGCCAGATCGCGCAGGCGGCCGGGATCGCCGAGGGCACCGTGTTCCGGGTGTTCCAGGACAAGCAGGCGCTGATCGACCAGTGCCTGCAGCAGGCGCTCGACCCCACCGAGGGGCTCGCCGCGATCAAGTCGATCTCCCGCGACCTCACCCTGGAGGTACGGCTGCGGGTGGTCGCCGCGAACCTGACGGACCGGATGAGCCGGATCGGCGCCGTGATGCACGCGCTGTCCGCCACCGGATACCGGATGGAGCGGGTGCACGACCAGAAGCGGCACGCCGACCGGGAGCAGTGGTTCACCGACACCACCGACGCGCTGATCGAGCTGATCGGGCCCGATGCGGAGGCGCTGCGGTTGCCGCCGGAGCGGGCCGCCCAGATCTTCCTCGGCGTGGTGTTCAGCAGCCAGCTCGCCGGCAGGATGCGGGGCTGCGGGAGCCCCGTCGACCAGGACACCGCCGAGGCGGCACACGCCATGAACGAGCTGATCGACGTGTTCCTGCGCGGCGTACTCAACGACGACGACACATCACGACACGGGGAGACTCGATGACCGAACTCATGATCGACGCGACCGACGTCAGCAAGGCGTTTGACGAGGTCAAGGCCCTGGAAGGGGTCAGCCTCCAGGTGCCGCGCGGCACCGTGATGGGGCTGCTGGGGCACAACGGCGCCGGCAAGACCACCCTGGTCAACCTGCTCACCACGGTGCTGCCGCCGGACGCCGGTCGCGCCACCGTCGCCGGGTACGACGTGATCAGCCAGGGCCACGACGTACGGTCCCGGATCGGGCTGACCGGCCAGTTCGCCTCCGTTGACGAGCAGCTCACCGGCCAGCACAATCTGGTGCTGATCGCCCGGCTGCTCGGCGCCAGCAAGCGCCAGGCGGCGGTACGCGCCGACGAGCTGACGGAGCTGTTCGATCTGGCCGACGCCGCCGAACGGAAGGTCAGCACGTACTCCGGCGGCATGAAGCGGCGGCTGGACCTGGCGGCGAGCCTGGTCGGTCACCCGGACGTGGTGTTCCTGGACGAGCCGACCACCGGGCTCGACCCGACCAGCCGGCTCGGCCTCTGGGAGGTCGTGGAGAAGCTGGTGGACGACGGCACCACCGTGCTGCTCACCACCCAGTACCTCGAAGAGGCCGACCGGCTCGCCGACTCGATCACGGTGCTCAACAACGGCCTCGTGGTCGCCACCGGCACCGCCGCGGAGCTGAAGGCGAATATCGGGCAGCGCACCGTGGCCTTGACGCTGAGCGCGGTCGAGGACGTGCCGGGCGCGCTGCGGTCGCTGCGCGCCGCCGGGTTCGACCCGATCCACGAGGAGCCGCACCGTGCGATCACCATCCCGGTGGACGCCGCCAACGCGCTCGCCGGCGTGGTACGCGCGCTCGACGAGGCCGGCGCCGAGGTGGCCGAGCTCGCGCTGCACGAGCCGACCCTCGACGACGTCTATCTGACCCTCACCCACCAGGCCGCGGCCTGACCCCCCTGACTTCGAAGGACTTCCTTAGATGAGCGTGGCAACCACCACCCCCACCGAGACCGGCACCGCTCCCCCGGTGTCCGCCGCCCGTGACTGGGGCGGCAGCTCGTACCTGACCCAGATCTGGGTGCTGACCGGCCGTTCGATGCAGGCGTTGAAGGACAAGCGACTGCTGATCATGAGCCTGCTGCAGCCGCTGATCATGCTGACGCTGTTCAGCCAGGTGTTCAAGGGCATGGCGTTCGCCCCCGGGTTCCCCCAGGGCGTGGACTACATCGACTACCTGATGCCGGCGATCCTGGTCACCACCGGCAGCCAGTCGGCGATGTGGGCCGGCGCCGGGCTCGCCAACGACCTGAAGAACGGTGCTCTGGCGCGGTTCCGGTCGCTGCCGATCAGCATGTATTCGCTGCTCACGGCCCGTAGCATCTTCGACGTCGTACGCAACCTGATCCAGCTGTCGATGCTGCTTGCCGGTGCCGTACTGCTGTTCGGGTTCAGCCCCGGCGGCGGCATCCTCGGTACGCTCGCCGCGCTGCTGCTGGCGCTGATCGTCGGCTGGGGGCTCTCCTGGGTGTTCATGGCGCTCGGCACCTGGGTCCGCAACATGGAGGTCATGCAGATGATCGGCATGGTCGCGGTGTTCCCCCTGATGTTCGCCTCCAACGCGTTCGCGCCGGTGGAGAGCATGCCCGGTTGGCTGCAGGCGGTCGCCAACGTCAACCCGCTCAGCTACGCGATCGAAGGCTCCCGTGGCCTGGCGCTGGGCGACCTGGAGCCGACTCCGATCCTGTGGGCGCTGGTGATCAGCGCGGTCATCGCCGGCATCGGCGCGTTCGCCGCCGGTCGCGGCATCCGCAAGCCGTAGCGGCTGTCGCTCACCGATGGCGATGGTGCACACTCGCTCCACCATCGCCGTGAGGGAGATCGATGAAGGCGCTCGTCTGTCTGCTGTTCGTACCGCTGGCGATCGCCGTGTGGATCCTGGGCTCTCCGCGTACGGCGTGGCGGGTGATCGCGGCGTTCCGGCGCCGCGGCGACGAGCCGGCGCCGCAGGGAACGGCGTACACCATGCTGCGGGTCGGCGCGACGCTGGCGCTGGTGTCGGTCGTGCTGCTGCTGATCCTGATCAGCCAGTCATCCGACTGAGCGTCCGCGCGCCCGCGCTGCGGGTCAGACGTTGAAGCCGAGGGAGCGGAGCTGTTCCCGGCCGTCGTCTGTGATCTTGTCGGGGCCCCACGGCGGCATCCAGACCCAGTTGATCCGGATGTCGTTCACCAGACCGCCGCCGGGGCCGGTGCACAGCGCCGAGCGGGCCTGGTCCTCGATCACGTCGGTCAGCGGGCACGCCGCCGAGGTGAGCGTCATGTCGATGGTGGCGACATTCTCGTCGTCGACGTGTACGCCGTAGATCAGCCCGAGGTCGACCACGTTGATGCCCAGCTCCGGGTCGACCACGTCCTTGAGCGCCTCTTCGACGTCGTCCAGCGCGGCCTTCGGCTTCGGCTCCCCCGCGGCGTCTTCGGCGGCGCTGGCGGCCGCGTCCGCCGCCGGCGCGTCCGCGGGCACAGCCTCAGCCGGCGCGGTCTCGGCGGGTGCGCGCTCGTCGGGCGTGGTGCCGGAAGGCGCGGTCTGCTCGGTGTCCGAGTGGGTGGTCGTCTCGCTCATTGGGTACCTCCTGTCGCGGCGCCGGTACGGGCGACCGCGTCCTTGAACGCCATCCAGGGGAGCAGCGCGCACTTGACCCGGCCCGGGTACTTCGACACGCCGGCGAACGCCACCGCGTCCTCCAACAGTGCCTCGTCCGGCGTGATCTGACCCCGGCTGCCGATCATCTCGGTGAACGCGTCGTGCACCGTGAAGGCGTCGCTGAGCGACTTGCCGCGGAGCAGCTCGTACAGCACGCTCGCGGCGGCCTGGCTGATGGAGCAGCCCATCCCCTCGTACGAGACGTCCGCGATCTGGCCGTCGTCGAGGTGCACCCGCAGCGTGATCTCGTCGCCACAGGTCGGGTTGACGTGGTGCACCTCAGCCTCGTACGGCTCCCGCAGACCACGGCCCTGCGGGCGCTTGTAGTGGTCCAGGATGATCTCCTGGTACAGCGAGTCCAGCTGCATCAGTCGAACACCTTCCGGACCTGTTCGAGTCCCCGTACCAAGGCCTCGACCTCCTCCGTGGTCGTGTACAGGTGGAACGAGGCACGGGTGGTCGCCGGTACGCCGTACCGGACGCAGGTGGGTCGGGCACAGTGCTGGCCGACTCGTACCGCGATACCGCTGGCGTCCAGCACCTGCCCCACATCGTGCGGATGGATGCCGTCCAGCACGATCGAGATCGTGCCGCCGCGCCCGATCGGCACCCGGGGCCCGATGATCCGCAGCCCGGGTACGGTCTCCAGGGCTTCCAAGGCGTACCCGGTGAGCAGCTTTTCGTGCCACCGGATCGCCTCCATGCCGATCCCGGACAGGTAGTCCACGGCGGCACCGAGCCCGACCGCCTGCGCGATCGGCGGGGTGCCGGCCTCGAACCGGTGCGGCGGCTCCGCGTACGTGGAGCCGGCCAGGTCGACCCGCTCGATCATCTCGCCGCCACCCAGGAACGGCGGCATCGCGGCGAGCAGCTCGCGCCGCCCCCAGAGCACGCCGATGCCGGTTGGACCGCACATCTTGTGGCCGGTGAAGCAGACGAAGTCCGCACCCAGGTCCTGTACGTCCAGCGGCATGTGCGGCGCCGACTGCGAGCAGTCCAGCATCACCAGCGCGCCGACCTGGCGGGCGCGCTCGGTGAGCGCCGCGGTCGGGTTGATGGTGCCGAGGATGTTGGAGGTGTGTACGTAGCTCACGATCTTGGTGCGCTCGTTGACCAGCTCCTCGAGCTGCGACCAGTCGATGCGACCCTCGTCGGTGATCGAGAACCAGCGCAGCGTCGCGCCGGTGCGCTCACAGAGCAGCTGCCACGGCACGATGTTCGAGTGGTGCTCCATCTCGGAGATCACGATCTCGTCGCCGGGGCCCAGCCGGAAGCGCTCGTCGCCGCCTGCGAGCGTGGTGTTGGCGAACCCGTACGCCACCAGGTTGATCGCCTCGGAGGAGTTCTTGGTGAAGACCACCTCGTCGGTGCTGGGCGCGTTGATGAACCGCGCGACCTTCCCGCGGGCGCCCTCGAACGCCTCGGTCGCCTCCGTGCCCAGGGTGTGTACGGCACGCGCCACGTTGGCGTTGTGCCGCTCGTAGTGCTCGGTCAGCGCCGCGATCACCTGACGTGGCTTCTGCGAGGTGTTCGCGCTGTCCAGGTAGACCAACGGATGCCCGTTGATCTCCCGCTCCAGGATCGGGAAGTCGCGCCGTACGGCGGCCAGGTCGTACGTCGGCCCGTCGGGCGGCGCCCCCGGCAACGGCCTTGTCACCATGGCGTACTCCCCTAGCCGCCGACCTTGGCCGGCCCCGCGCCGGCGACGTACCGCTCGTAGCCGGTGTCCTCCAGCGCGTTCGCCAGCTCCGGGCCGCCCTCTTCGACGATCCGGCCGCCGACGAAGACGTGCACGAAGTCGGCCGCGACGTACCGCAGGATCCGGGTGTAGTGGGTGATCAGCAGCAGGCCGGTCTTCCCGGTGTCCTTGACCCGGTTGATGCCCTGGCTGACCACCCGCAGCGCGTCGATGTCGAGTCCGGAGTCGGTCTCGTCGAGCACCGCGAGCTTCGGCTGCAGCAGCTCCAGCTGCACGATCTCGTGTCGCTTCTTCTCGCCGCCGGAGAAGCCTTCGTTGACGTTGCGCTCGGCGAACACCGGGTCCATGCCGAGCTTCTCCATCGAGCCGCGCAGGTCCTTCACCCAGGTACGCAACTTCGGCGGCTCGCCGTCGATCGCGGTCTTCGCGGTACGCAGGAAGTTGGCGACCGAGACGCCGGGCACCTCGACCGGGTACTGCATCGCGAGGAACAGCCCCGCGCGGGCCCGCTCGTCGACGGACATGCCGAGCACGTTCTCGCCGTCGAGCGTGACGCTGCCCTGGGTCACCTGGTACTTCGGGTGACCTGCGATGGAGTACGCCAGCGTCGACTTGCCGGAGCCGTTCGGGCCCATGATGGCGTGCGTTTCGCCGGCCCGTACGGTCAGGTCGACGCCGGCCAGGATCGGCTTGAGGCCTTCGTCGCCGGTCTTGACCGACACGTGCAGGTCGCGAATTTCGAGAACACTCATCGGGGGTCCTTCAACTCCTTGGTGCTGTTCACTGGGTCATGTCGTTCTTCGGGGTGAGGCAGACGTACACCTCGCCGTCGCGTACCTCCACCGGGTAGACCGGCACCGGCTCGGTGGCCGGCAGCCCGGTCGGCTCCCCCGTCTTGAGGTCGAACCGCGAGCCGTGCAGCCAGCACTCGATGGTGCAGTCCTCCACGTCGCCTTCCGAAAGCGGCACCTCGGCGTGCGAGCACACGTCGTGGATCGCGTAGAAGCCGCCGTCCTCGCCGTGCACGATCGCCACCGGCAGATCGTCGATCTCGGCGCGTACCGCACTGCCGGACTCGATGTCCGCCGCGGCGCACACCTTGACGAACTCCACGGTCTGGTCGGCGCTCATGCGTCCGCCTTCGCCAGCCGCTCGTCGATCGTCGCGGACAGCTCGTCCACCAGCTCCGGCACCGGGACCCGTGCCAGCAGCTCGGCGAAGAAGCCGCGTACCACCAGCTTGCGGGCCTCCTCGTACGGGATGCCGCGCGAGCGCAGGTAGAACAGCTGCTCGTCGTCGAACCGGCCGGTGGCGCTGGCGTGCCCGGCGCCGGTGATCTCGCCGGTCTCGATCTCCAGGTTGGGTACGGAGTCCGCCCGGCACCCGTCGGTGAGCACCAGGTTGCGGTTCGACTCGTACGTGTCGATCGCCTCCGCCACCTTGCGGATCAGCACGTCGCCGATCCAGACGGTGTGCGCGCCACGCCCCTGCAGCGCCCCGCGGTAGTCCACCCGGCTACGGGTCGACGGCGCGTTGTGGTCGACGAACAGCCGGTGCTCGAGGTGCTGGTCGGCGTCGGCGAAGTAGAGCCCGAACAGCTCGACGGAGCCGCCTGGGCCGGTGTACTCGACCGAGGAGGAGACCCGTACCAGGTCGCCGCCGATCGTCGCGACCACCTCACGCAGCCGTGCGTCGCGGCCGATCCGGGCGTGGTGGTGAGTGGCGTACACCGCGTCGCGATCCCAGCCGTGCACCACCACGACGGTGAGCTGCGCGCCGTCGCCGACCACGTACTCGACGTTCTCCGCCAACGTCGCGGAGCCCTCGAAGCGCACCACCACGGTCGCGGAGCTGTACGGCTTCGCCTCGATCACCAGGTGACCGGCGGCGGCGGTGGTGTTGCCGGTGCCGCGCAGGGTGATCACCGACGGCTGCTCGGCCACGGTCTCGGCCGGCACGGTGACCACGAGGGCCTTGTCCGCGGCCTGCCACGCCCGGGCGCTGATCCGGTCGGTCGGCACGTACCCCGACGAGCCCTTCGCCGGGTGGTCACTCGGTACGCTCTCCGCGGTCACCGACGGATCCAGCCGTACGTCGACCACGAAGTCGCTGCCGTCCAGCGGCGCCGCGTCGAGCAGGCCGCGCAGCCGCTTCAGCGGGGTGAACCGCCAGATCTCTTCGAGGCCGGTCGGCACCGGATGCGCGTCGAGATCGAACGAGCCCTCCGGGTGCAGGTGACTGGCCACCGCGGTGACAGGAGCTGCCTCGACGGCCTCTTGAACGCTCTGGGTCACCCGACGGCACCTTCCATCTGCAGCTCGATGAGCCGGTTGAGCTCCAACGCGTACTCCATGGGCAGTTCCTTGGCGATCGGCTCGATGAAGCCGCGCACGATCATCGCCATCGCCTCGTCCTCGGACAGGCCCCGGCTCATCAGGTAGAACAGCTGGTCGTCGGAGATCTTCGA
>JBOGDF010000135.1:0-13370 GCA_050701635.1 Micromonosporaceae bacterium
GGTGCCGACTCCCTCGATGCCTCACGCCCGGGACTCGGCACCCTCGCCGGCAAGGCGGAGGTTCGTCCGAATACCGGTGTTGTATTCGGACGGTTCTCCAACGCCGCCGGTCGTCGTCTGGTGCCTGTCGCAGCCGACTGAAGATCTACAGGACTGGCCCTAGGGCGGTCAGTACCAGTAGTGGTCGTGATAGTTGCCGCAGGGCCACTGGATCGCCCTGGCGCCGTCGGCATGGCTGCCGCCTTGAACGGCGAGGCACTTCGCGCTGTTGTAGTTCTCGATGTGGAATTCGCCGCCATAGTCGATGAACCACCAGAAGTGATCGGGGTACGTGCCGCACGGCCACTGGATCACCTGCACGCCGTCGGCAGTGGAGGCGTTCGGCACCGCCAGGCACTGGTTGGTGCCGTAGTTCCGGACCCGGAACAGGCCGGTCACATTGGTGTATTCAAGCGTCCAGAAGTGGTCGGGCCAGTCGCCGCACGTCCACTGGATGAGGCCGGTGCCGGCGACCTGGCTGCCGCCCGGTACAGCGAGGCACTTGTGGCTGCCGACGTTGCGGATCCGGCCGTACGCGGCTTCCGCCGAGATCCCCCGGGTCTTGCCGGTCAATCTGACATCACGCAGCTTCACCGTACGGTCCACCGCGACGGCGGCGGCTGGCCGATCAGCCGCGGGCGCGGGGTCTGGGTCGGCGGCGACCGCTGTTCCCGGGACCAGCATCGCCCCTAGCAGCGCGGCGAGCACCGCGACTCGTCTGTTCTTCATGGAGCCCCCTTTGGTGAGTCGGAGAGGTGCGCCGAAGCTATGACGCAGCGCCGTCACTGCCCTGACAATCGGAGCCCAGTTGGCTGTCAGGGTTCAGGCAAGGTCAGTACGGGCGTACTGGTATCGTCGCGAGCGATCCCCAGCCGACCCGCATCCGGGAGCGAATTCCAATGGGCAAGAAGGTCACCGTCGTCGGTGCCGGCTTCTACGGCTCGACGACCGCGCAGCGCCTCGCCGAGTACGACATCTTCGACACCGTCGTGCTCACCGACATCGTCGAGGGCAAGCCCGAAGGGCTGGCGTTGGACATGAGTCAGTCCCGCGCGATCGAGGGCTTCGAGACCAAGGTGGTCGGTCAGACCACCGGCCCCAACGGCGAGGGGTACGAGGCGATCGAAGGCTCCGACGTCGTCGTGATCACCGCCGGGTTGCCGCGCAAGCCGGGGATGAGCCGGATGGACCTGCTCGAGGTGAACGCCAAGATCGTCCGCCAGGTCGCCGAGAACGTCGCCAAGTACGCCCCGAATGCGGTCGTGATCGTGGTGTCCAACCCGCTCGATGAGATGACCGCGCTGGCGCAGCTCGCGACCCAGTTCCCGAAGCAGCGGGTGCTCGGCCAGGCCGGCGTACTGGACACCGCGCGGTTCACCAACTCGGTGGCCGAGGAGCTGGGCGTTCGCGTGGCGAGCGTGAAGACGCTGACCCTCGGCTCGCACGGTGACACCATGGTGCCGGTGCCGTCGCGCTGCACCGTCGACGGCAAGCCGCTGTCGGAGCTGCTCCCGGCGGAGAAGATCGAGGAGCTGGTCGACCGTACCCGCAAGGGCGGGGCCGAGATCGTGGCGCTGCTGAAGACCGGCTCGGCGTACTACGCCCCGTCGGCCGCCGCGGCGCGGATGGCGAAGGCGGTGGCGGAGGACTCCGGCGAGGTGATCCCGGTCTGCGCCTGGGTCGACGGAGAGTACGGCATCTCCGGCGTCTACCTCGGCGTCGAGGCCGAGATCGGTGCCGGCGGCGTGAAGAAGGTCGTCGAGACCGACCTCACCGACACCGAGCTGGCCGGCCTCAAGGAGGCCGCCGAGGCGGTACGCGCCAAGCAAGCCGACGTCGCCAACCTCTAGCCCAACGCCAACCTTCAGCTCAGCGCGCCGCCATCTCGCCGAGTCGGTGAAACGGCTCGGTGAGGTGCGCGGTGGCGAGTACGTCCGCTTGCCGCAGCAGCGCGAGCCGGCTGGCGTGCGCCGTGGCCGGGTCGTCTTCGATCGCGTACGCCACGGACGGGTCGGCCACCTGGATCGCGTGCACGAACGCGTCGCCGCTGATCGCCATCGTCTCGCCGGCGGCTTCCACCAGCACCACCTGGTGCCCCGGGGTGTGGCCGGGCGCGTGCTGCACCCGTACCCCCGCGGCTAACGACAGCGAGCCGTCGACCAGCTGCAGCTGGCCGGCGGCGCGCAACGGGTCGAGGAGCTGTGCCAGCCGCTCCGGCGGTGCCCCGTCCAGATCCGCCTGGTGCAGCAGGTAGCGGGCGTTCGGGAAGTACGGCCGGCGGGTGCCGTAGTCCACTGCCCAGCCGATGTGGTCGGTGTGGATGTGGGTCAGCACCACGATGTCGATGTCACCCGGCGCGACGCCGGCGGCCGCCAGCTCCTCGGGCAGTACGCCGGGCACCGGCGCCCAGGACGCCGCTGGCGCCGCCACGGGGCCGATCCCGGCGTCGACCAGGATCGTGGTCGACCCGGCCGCGACCAGGAAGCAGCGGAACGGCAACCGCCACTGCTCGCCGGCGAACGCGGCCGGGTCCAGCTCCCGCGCTCCGCGCCACGCGGTCTCGGGTGCGTCCGGGAACGCCTCGCGTGCCGGGAGGAAGAACTCGCCGCGCGCGTCGGTGAGCGCCCGTACGGTGGCGGCTCCGACCGCGTACACATCGACCATGCGGCGCATTGTCTCCCAGGTCTCCTGAGCGGCGGCCTAGCCGTGCCACATCGTCCAGGAGACCCAGAGGTTCGAGAGGCTGCTGTACATCTTCAGCGAGCTGGCGGGTACGAAGGTGCCGGCCCGGTCGTAGCAGTAGATCCGGGTGACGCTGGTGCCGCCGGAAGCGCCGCAGCTGATGCCCTTGCGGGTCAGCGTCTCGTCCGGTGACACCGACACGCTGACCACCGCTTGCGGTGCGGTGTCGTTGGTGATCACCAGCTCGTTGTCGCCGGACCAGTTGACGGCGACCTTGGTGACGCCGACACACATGTGCGTGGAGTTCGCGTGGATCCGGGGGACCACCGAGTTGCCGGTGCTGGAGAGGGTGTCGAAGCGGATCACGCAGCCGCGCATGCTGATCGGGTTGCTCGGGTCGGTCGGGCGCAGGTACGTGTCACTGAACGCCACGCCGCCGCCGAAGCCGAGCGTGGCGACGACCGCCAGGACGATCCCCCTGCGCCAGCGAGCCCGGGGGTTCGGGCCCGCCACCCAGTTGAGCAGCCGCCGAGGCAGGCTCGTGCTCCGAGTGTGCGGCGTGCTCTCCGATGATGGTTCCCACGCTGACATCGCTCACCTTCCGGTACGGGACGGGACTGAGGCACGCTGAGCATGGCGAACGCCGCTAACGAACCGCTAACGCCGCGATCCCACGGGCTCGGCCACCCTGGGAGCGGCCGGCGCAGCGGGTCCGCGGCGAGTCCAGTACGCTCGTACTGCTTAAAGAGTCCCGATAGGTGAGGAGCCACCGCCGATGGCCAAGATCAAGGTAGCCAACCCGGTCGTCGAGCTCGACGGCGACGAGATGACCCGGATCATCTGGAAGCAGATCAAGGACCAGCTGATCCTGCCGTACCTCGACATCGACCTGAAGTACTTCGATCTGTCGATCGAGCATCGCGACGAGACCGATGACCAGGTCACCGTGGACGCGGCGAACGCGATCAAGCAGCACGGCGTCGGCGTCAAGTGCGCCACCATCACGCCCGACGAGGCGCGGGTCGAGGAGTTCGGCCTGAAGAAGATGTGGCGCTCGCCGAACGGCACCATCCGTAACATCCTGGGCGGCGTGGTGTTCCGCGAGCCGATCATCATGAGCAATGTGCCGCGGTACGTCCCCGGCTGGACCAAGCCGATCATCATCGGCCGTCACGCCCACGGCGACCAGTACAAGGCGACCGACTTCGTCGCCAGCGGCCCCGGCAAGTTCACGATGACGTTCACCCCGGCGGACGGCTCCGAGCCGCAGTCCTTCGAGGTGGCGGACTTCCCCGGCGGCGGCGTCGGGATGGGGATGTACAACTTCGACGCGTCGATCCGCGACTTCGCGCACGCGTCGTTCCGGTACGGCCTGGAGCGCAACGTCCCGGTCTACATGTCGACCAAGAACACCATCCTCAAGGCGTACGACGGGCGCTTCAAGGATCTCTTCCAGGAGGTCTTCGAGGCGGAGTACAAGTCTGAGTTCGACAAGGCCGGCCTGTGGTACGAGCACCGCCTGATCGACGACATGGTCGCCCAGGCGATCAAGGGTGAGGGCGGCTACGTCTGGGCCTGCAAGAACTACGACGGCGACGTGCAGTCCGACGTGGTGGCGCAGGGCTTCGGCTCGCTCGGGCTGATGACGAGTGTGCTGATGACCCCGGACGGCAGCGCCGTCGAGGCGGAGGCGGCGCACGGCACCGTCACCCGGCACTACCGGCAGTGGCAGAAGGGTCAGAAGACCTCGACCAACCCGATCGCCTCGATCTACGCCTGGACCCGGGGGCTGGAGCACCGGGGCAAGGTCGACAACACGCCGTCGGTGACCGAGTTCGCCGAGGCGCTGGAGCAGGCCTGCGTCGACACCGTCGAGGGCGGCAAGATGACCAAGGACCTGGCGCTGCTGATCGGCGGCGACGCGGCGTGGCTGACCACCGACGAGTTCATGACCGCGGTCGCGGACGATCTCGCCTCGAAGATCAAGAGCTAGACCTTTTCACGGGTACGGGCCCGCCGCGCGATCTGCGTGGCGGGCCCGTCCGTGTGCCGCGGTTCGTACTTACGGGATGCTGACTCGGGTGTCTCCCTGAGCCGGCGTGTAGTCGGTCGCGGTGTCGGTGCCCGCGCCACCGTTGAAGTGGTCCGGGCCGGCGCCGCCGGTCAACTGGTCGTTGCCCAGCGCACCGAACATGGTGTCGGCGCCGTCGCCGCCGCTGATCCGGTCGTTGCCGTTGCCGCTGCAGAGCAGGTCGTTGCCGGCGAGCCCGTTCAGCGCGTCGTTGCCGTTCTGGCCGAACAGCATGTCCGCGCCGTCGGTGCCGTTGACCGTGCCGACGCCGTTGCCGTCGACCTTCACGGTGATGGTGACGGTCCCGCTGCTGGTGCCGTCGTTGACGATCACGGTCAGCACCGCCGTCCCGGTGACTCCGTCCACCGTCGTCGCGGTGAGCGTACGGGTCGCCCCGCTGCCGCCGAACGACACGTTGCCCACCGGCAGCAGCGCCACGTTGTCCGTGGTCACGCTCAGCGTGAGGCTGGACGGCGGGGTGTCGCTGTCGGTCAGTTGCAGGTTGACAGTGCCGGAGTGGCCATCATCGCCGCAGCTACCGCCCGCCGCGACCGCGACCGTGGGTGGGTCGTCGGCCGGGGTGACGGTGATCGACACGGTGGCGAGGTTGGACACGTCCGTACCGTCGGTCGCCCGGTAGGTGAACGAGTCCGGACCGGAGTAGTTCACATCCGGGGTGTACGTGAACGAGCCGTCGGCGTTGAGTGTCAGCCCGCCGTGGCTCGGCCCGCTGACTGGCACCGCGGACAGCGCGTCGCCCTCCGGGTCGGTGTCGTTGCCGAGTACGCCCGGCGCACTGACCGTCAGCACCGTGTCCTCGACGGTGCTGTACGAGTCGTTCACCGCGACCGGCTGGTCGTTCACCGGGGTGACGTCCAGCAACACCGTCGCCTCCGGGGAGGTGGCCGTGCCGTCCGACGCCGTGTACGTGAACGAGTCCGGACCGTTGTAGTTCGCCGCCGGTGTGTAGCTGAACGAGCCGTCGCCGTTCAGCAGCACCGAGCCGTGCAGCGGCGCGCTGCCCAGGCTCGCCGACAGCGGGTCGCCGTCGACGTCGGTGTCGTTGCCGAGCACGCCCGGCGCCGGGACCACTAGTGGCGTGTCCTCGGTGACCACGTACGAGTCGGCGTTAACGATCGGTGCGTCGTTGACCGCGGACACGGTCAGCGACACGGTCGCGACGTTGGAGTTCGCGCTGCCGTCCGACGCGCGGTACGTGAACGAGTCGGGGCCGTTGTAGTTGGCCGCCGGCACGTACGCCAGCGAGCCGTCGGCGTTGAGCGTCAGCGTGCCGTGGCTGGGGTTGCTGACCAGGATGGCGGTGAGCGGGTCGCCGTCCGCGTCGGTGTCGTTGCCGAGCACGCCCGGTGCGGCCACGTTCAACGTGGTGTCTTCGATCGCGGCGTACGCGTCGTCGGCCGCCACCGGCGGCTGGTTGGTGCCGACCGCGGCGGTGACCGCGGCGAACGCGTCGAGCTTGCCCTCGCCCCACACGTTGTTGTCGTCTGCCGTACCGCCGCAGGTCAGGTCGGACACGTCGACCGCGGTGTTGTCCAGGAGTTGCCCGGTCTGGGCGAGGTCGCCGATCAGGAACGGCGCGGCAGACCAGACCAGAGCGACCGTACCCGCGGTGTGCGGGCTGGCCATCGACGTACCGTTGAACGCGGCGTAGCCGCCGCCGCTGATCGAGGAACGGATATTCGTGCCGGGCGCGGCGAGGTTGGGTCGGATGATGCCGTTCTCACCGGGTCCGCGGCTGGAGAAGGACGCAATGTCGCCGTTGATGTTGAACGCGCCCGTACCGAAGGCTTCGGTGTTGTCGGCCGGCGAGCCGGTGGTGTTGCAGCCCGGCCCGGAGTTGCCGTTGGAGAACGCCGGGAAGATCCCGGCCGCCCGCCAGGCCTGGATGGTGGCCCGGTAGAACGGGTCGACCGTGGAGTCGTTCCCGGTGCCCCAGGAGTTGTTGATGATGTTCGGGCGCAGGTCGGATCGCGGGTTCGCGCCGGACAGGTCGGTCGGCGCCAGCATCCACTGACCGGAACGGATCAGCGCGGCGTCGGAGCAGTTGGTGGACTCGCAGCCCTTGGCCGAGATGAACTTCGCGCCGGGCGCGACGCCGATCTGGTTGCCGTCGCCGTCGTCGCCGACCATGGTGCCGATGGTGTGGGTGCCGTGGTTGTTGTTGTCGCAGGGCGCCAGCGACGGGTTGCCGCAGATGTTGGAGGGGTCGTACCAGTTGTAGTTGTGGTCGAAGGTGCTGTCGCCGAGGCTGCCGCGGTAGTGGCTGACCAGCGCCGGGTGATCGAAGTCCACCCCGGTGTCGATGCTGTCCACCACGATGCCCTCGCCGCGGGTGCCGAAGGTGGACCACACCTGGTCGGCCCGGATCGCGTTGACGCCCCACTCCACGGCGTTGACACCGGGCGCCTGCGGCAGGGTCAGCGTCGGTTTGTGCAGCTGGTAGGTACGCCGCGGCAGGATGCTGCTCACCGCGGGGTCCTTGGCCAGCGTCTTCGCCAGCGCCTGGTCGCCGCCGCGTACCAGGATCGCGTTCGCGATGTAGAAGGTCTGGAAGTCGGCCTTCGCCGCTTTCAAGCTGTGGCGGGTGTTCGCCTGCGATCTGTCGGCGGTACGCCGCAGCGCCGTCGCCACCGCCTCGCCCTTGGCACCCCAGCCGTGCGTACGGGAGGCCGCCTTCAGGTTGGCCTGGTCGCCGAACATCACCCAGAAGTCGGCGTTTCCGCTGCTCAGCGCGCGGTTGACCGCCGGATCAAACTTTTCGGTCTGACTTGCGTTCGCCCCCCAGCTCGGCTAGGCGAGAGCCGCCACCACCAGGGTGGCGACGGCGGCGTACCTGAATGTTCTGCGCACGATTGATGTGGACATGCCGGGAATTCCCCCCTCTGGGAACCACGCCGTCGTCCACACGCCCCCAACGAGATCGCGACGAACCCTGGCGGCACCGTAGGCGCCCGCCGGTTACCGATCAGTCACCTACCGGACAGCCGGTTCCGGGGTACGGAGTTCAGAGGCGGTGGCGGAGCCAGACGTTGGGCTCGACGTACACGGCGTAGTCGTGGGCGACGCGGCACTCCACCGGCACCAGGGCGCCTTCCACCTCGACCGGGCCGTCGGTGTCGAACGGCAGCCCCGTCCACTTGCGCCATTCGGCGAGCGATCCGGCGATGGTCATCGAGGTGGGGGCGACGGCGACGATCTCGGCGCCGGCGCGTACGTGGACCCGCAGCCACGGGTCGTACGGCAGGCCGTCCTCGCGGGTGCGGTAGGCGTACTCGCTCATCGGGATCGCGGGCTCGTGGTGCTTGCGGTTGGGGCGTACCGGTGCCACCAGCTCGGTGAACCCGCGCCCGGCGGCGTTCGCCCGCATCGCGGTGAGCAGCTGCCGTGACCAGCCCCGCGACTGGTACGCCGGGTCGATGTTGATCTCGATGGCGCTCACCGTGTCGACCGGCGCCCGGCGCCGCTGGTCGGCGAAGGCCCACACCAGCACCCGGTCCCAGCCGTCCGGAGGCAGCTCGCCGCGCTCTTCGGTGTGCAGCGCGAACGGGACGCTGTACGCGCGCGCCACCACCGCGCCGTCCAGCGTCGCGACCAGCGTGTACTCCGGAAACGTCGTCGCCAGCTGACCCCAGTACGCGTGCGCCACGATGTCCTGGGTCATGAAGTCCGGCCAGCTGTCACCGAGCTGGCCGATCGCGTCGGAGAGTTCGGATCGCTCGGCGAGGGTCGTGATCTGCAGCTCCACGCTCCGCAGGCTAGCGCCGGCGGTCGTCGGGGAGCTCGCTGGGGCCGACGTGCTTGTCGAGCCAGCCGGTGATCGGCTTCGAGGCACGGAAGAACTCGACCACGCGATTCTTCGCGCTGCCCCGGCTCAGCCACACGCCGGGCGCCCACTCGCGCCACGTGATCAGCCCCTTGTAGCGCAGCAGCTCGATCCGCGGATGGTCCTTCGGGTAGCCGCGCGGCGCGGTCTTGAGGGTCTCGTGGCCGGCGACGTCGATGCCCTGGGCGCGTACCTCCGCCACCAGCGCGGCCAACCCGCCACCGGTACGGTCGTCGGCCACCGCGGTCCGGTAGCGCTCCAGCTGGTCCGGCGCGAGGTGGTACATCCCGGCGCCGGCGGCCAACCCCTCGGTGGAGAACTGCACGTACCCGCCGTCGGAGAGGGTGGCGCCGATCGCGGTCTTGTACGGCGCCTTGTCGCGGCTGAACCGTACGTCCCGGTACGGGCGGAAGATCTTGCCCTCGCCGAACTCGGGGCCGAGGTCGGCCAGCAGCGCCTCCATCGGCGCCAGGACCGCCTCCTGGTACAGCGCTTTGTGTTCCTCCCAGTACGCCTTGGAGTTATCAGCGAGCAGCCCGACATAGAACTCGTGGGCCTCCGGCGGCCAGCCTCGAAACGCCATGCCCGAAGACTAACCACACCATCTGACACGCCGCCCCGGATGTCGGCGATGATCGATCCCGATTCGCGCAAACGCGGCCCGCCGGTACCGGCGTCGCGAGACTAAACTCGCGGGATGGACCGGGCCGGCAGCGCGGGGGCGCGGGTCCGGCGCGGCCTGGCCCGGGCGGTGGCGCGGGTGGCGGACGGCGTGATCAAGGTGCTCGGGATGAGCCGGGCGGCCGGCCGGGAGCAGATCACCGGCGCGGAGCTGCGGGACCTGGTCGCCGCCAACACCGTCCTGCGGTATGAGGAGCGCGCCCTGATCGGGGACGTGCTGGCCGCGGCGCAACGGCAGGTACGGGAAGTCATCGTGCCGCGTACCGACGTCGTGTTCCTCGACGCCGGCACCACGGTGAGCCGGGCGTTACGGCAGGTCAGAGGGCAGATCCACTCCCGCTACCCGGTGATCGACGGCTCCTCGGACGAGGTCATCGGGTACGTCGGGATGCGCGAGCTGGTGGCGCCGCCGCGTACCGACCGGACGCTGACAGTTGGTGAGCTGACGCAGGAGATCGAACGCATCCCGGCCAGCAAACGGCTGATCGCGGCGCTGGCCGAGATGCGCCGGGAGGGCCGCCGGATGGCGCTGGTGGTCGACGAGTACGGCGGCACCGCCGGCATCGTCACCCTGGAAGACCTGGTGGAAGGCCTGGTCGGCGAGGTACGTCCCGGGGTCGCCCGAGCTCGTACACCGTCCACAATGGATGGCCGTACGAATCTGGTGAGCTTGGCGGAGCGTACCGGCCTGGCGCTGGCCGACGGCCCGTACGAGACGGTCGGCGGTTTCCTGATGGCGCGGCTGGGGCGGATTCCCCGCAGCGGCGACGAGGTACGCGTCGACGGCTGGCGGCTGTCGGTCACCTCGATGGACGGCCGCCGCGTCGCCGCCGTCCTGGTGCTCCCGCCCGCGCCGCCCCGTCCCGCCTCCGCGCTGGACCCCGCGCCGGCAGTGGTGACCCAGCCCGCGGCGGTTGCGGTGTCGAACGCGACCGTCCGGGCAGCGCGGGGCTGACCCGGTGTAAAGGTTCACGTGAACCGGGGAATCGGCGTACGGCAGGATGGGCCGCGTGATCGGGGGAGTGCGGGATCTGGCACGGCGGCGGCCGGCTGCGGTGGTGGCGGTGGTGGCGCTGGCGACGTTGCTGCTCGGGATGCTGCAGCGGTGGCCGTGCCACGCGGCGGGGTGGCCCGGCGACTACGACCTGCTGATGGGCAACCTCTGCTACAGCGACATCCCCCTGCTGTACCGGGTGCGGGTGTTCCACACCGGGGACTTCCCGTTCACCGTCAACCCCGGCCGGTACGACACCCTCGAATACCCGGTGCTCACCGGGCTGTTCGCCGACTTGGTGGCGCGGTTCTCACGGTGGTGGCACGGCGTACCGCCGGAGGTCGCTAACGGCGCCGTCTCGGTGACGTTCTACGAGGTCAACGCGGTGCTGCTGATCGTCTGCGGGGTGCTCGCGGCGTGGGCGACGGCGCGTACGGCGGCGCGGCCACGGCACGCGTTGATGGTGGCGCTGGCGCCGTCCCTGGCGCTCACCAGCCTGATCAACTGGGACCTGTTCGCGGTGCTGCTCGCCGCCCTTGCGGTGTACGCGTGGTCCCGCGCCGCGCCGGCGTGGGCCGGGGTGTGCATCGGGCTCGGCTTCGCCGCGAAGCTGTATCCGGTGCTGCTGCTGGGCCCGCTGCTGGTGCTCTGCGTACGCGCCGGCAAGCTCGGCCCGTACGCGAAGACGCTCGGCGCCACGGTGCTCACGTGGGCCCTGGTGAACCTGCCGGTGGCGCTGGCCAACCCGCAGGGCTGGGCCTGGTTCTGGGAGTTCAACCAGCAGCGGGGCGGCGAGTTCGGCTCGGTGTGGTATCTGTTCGTGCTCGCCGGCGAGCCGGTGCTGGAGCTGAACCGGATCTCGCTCGGACTGTTCCTGGTGGCCTGCCTGGGCATTGCGATTCTGGGGGTATGCGCGCCGCGCCGCCCCCGGGTGGCGCAGCTCGCCTTCCTGGTGCTGGCGGCGTTCCTGATCGTGAACAAGGTCTACTCCCCGCAGTACGTGCTGTGGCTGCTGCCGTTCGCCGTACTGGCCCGGCCGAGCTGGCGGGACTGGGCGATCTGGCAGCTCGCCGAGGCGGCGTACTGGGCGGCGGTCTGGATGCATATCGGCGACTACCTCGGCGAGTACGCCTGGCTCTACACCGCCGCCACCCTGGCCCGGATCCTCGCCACCCTCTACCTGGCGGCGATGGTGGTACGCGACATCCTGCGCCCCCGGTACGACCTTGGCGCGGGCTCCGACGGCGACGATCCGGCCGGCGGCGTACTGGTCGGTGCCGCCGACGCGTTGCCGCGCTGGCTGGTGGCGCTCGGTCCCCGCCGCCCCGCCGCCGCGCAGCTGGCCGGCTCAGCCCACTGATACCGCGCGGCTGGCCGGCTCAGCCCACTGAGACGCCGTACCAGTGCAGGCAGTCCCGGGAGTACATCGGGCGGCGCGGTTGGGTGTCGTACCAGCCGATCCAGCCGAAGCGGGGCACCGCGACCGCGGCCAGGATCGGCCGCAGCCGTGCCGCCCGGGACCAGCTGTGACCGCCGTCGCGACTCACCAGCGGCCCGAGCCGGGTCGGCCCGTCGAGCGGGCGCGGCTCGGCCAGCAGCAGACCTCCCAGGCACACCACGGGCAGGCCCATCGCCGGCTCGGTGCCGTCGGCGCGCCACACCTGCGTCCAGCCGCGGGAGGCGTACCGGTAGATGGTCGGCCGGCCGTCCTTGCCGACGACGACGGCGTAGCCGTGCCGGTCGGAGACGGTGACGTGGACGTACCGCGCCCCCTTGGTACCGGGGAGTCTCCAGGAATGCCACCGCCGCCCGCGGTCGGGGGAGACCGCGACCGCGGCGTACCCCCCGTCGAGTCCGGCGACCCACAACCGGCCGGCGGCGTCCGGGAACGGCGTCGCGGTGCAGGGCCGCAGCTGCGACTGTTCCCGCAGCGGCACCCGCTGCCCGTCGTACGAGTCGTACACGGCGACGCCGCGCGCCGTACACGGCAGATCGGTGCTGGGGTCGGGATCCAGGGTGAGCCGGCCGGTGACCTCGGCCAAGGCGGGTCGCACACTTGTCCGTACCGGGTGCCAGCTGCGGCCGTCGTCGGGCGAGAACCAGCCGCCCGGGGTCTGCTCGCCGTAGTCGACGAGCAGCAGCACCTTCGGGGCGAGCGCCACCACGTCCGGCGAATCCAGGTTGTCGGTGGCGTCGCGGGGAAGCGTACGCCGCAGCCAGATCCGCAGATCGGTGCTGGTGGCGAGCGAGACCCGGCACGGCGCACCGGGCGGGCAGTCGGCGGCGGTGGCCACGGCGTACCCAGCGGGCAGGATGTCGAACGAGGTGACATCGCCCGGCAGGTCGAGCGCGATCCAGGGAAGATCGACCGCCAGCGGGGCGCGCAGGTCCACCGGGGGCGCGGCTATCGCCGGCGGCGGCTTCGGCTTCGGCGGGCTCGGGGCAGGCCCGACCTGAGCCGGGCCGACGTCGGCGGCGGCGAACAACCCCACCGCGACGGCCAGCGCGAGCCCACCCAGCAGGCGACGACGCGCTGGCTCGGGGCGGTCCGACTCGATGACGTCCGCCCCGTCTCCGCGCGGCTCGGCCACACGGATCGGTCGCTCGAACTCGGGCATGGCCGGCTCCTCGGCGTACTCCCTCCAAAGGTACGGCGGTTCGACCGGTGTACGCGATGCCCGGCGGGCGAACTCGTGATCGATCTGTTTCCACGCAGCGTCGATCGGCCCTGGATCCCTCGCTGCCTCCGCGGCGCTGTCGACCTCGCCGGCAGTCCCCTGCTGACCCACCGGGCCTGTCATCTGGGGTGTGGGTCGCGCGAGATCTGCTGGGACCTGCCTTGGTTGGACAGCAGCATTGCCCGTCTCCGCTGTTCTATTTCCGCGCCGCCTGGATTTCTTGCGAGCTTCTTTTATGCGCCCGCGCTGCTCGGGCCTGGAATTGTCGTACCGGGTGTTTAGGGTGTGGGTATGACTTCCGCGGGGGAGTTGGCTGGTTCGCATCCGATGGTGGGTGCGGTGTCGGCTGGCCGTGAATTGTTGTCGTCGGCTTCCGGCAAG
>JBOGDF010000136.1:0-13367 GCA_050701635.1 Micromonosporaceae bacterium
GGATCGCCAGCCGGCGCAGCGGGTCCGTGGCGGGGTCGGCGGCGCCCTGGCCGAGCGCCAGGCCGGCGAACCGCTCCGCGAACGGCCGCCACACCTCGGCCACGTCGTCCAGCACCGCCTGCGCCGCCTCCGCGACCTCCTCCGGGGTACGGCCCAGCTCGGCGAGCGCTGGAGCATCCTTGGCGGCCCAGGAGTCGATCATCTCGGCGTCCGGCTCGATGTGGAACTGCACGCCCCAGGCCCGGGCGCCGATCCGGTACGCCTGGTGCGCGTACCGGGGTGAGGTGGCGAGCAGTACGGCGCCCGCCGGCAGCTCCGTGATCTCGTCGTAGTGCCACTGGATCACGTCGGGCGTGAACGGTACGCCGGCGAACAGCGGATCCTGGTCGGCGGCGTCACGGCGGGCGACCAGCCGGGCCCCGATCTCGGGTCCGGCGGCCGCCCGGGCCACGGTGCCGCCGTACGCCTGGGCGAGCAGCTGCGCGCCGAGACAGACCGCCAGGGTGGGCACCCGCTCGGCGACCGCCCGGCGCATCAGCTTCCGCTCGGCGTCGAACCACGGCTCGTCGTCCCGGTACGCCGCCTGCGGCCCACCCATCACCACCAGCGCGGCGTGGTCGGTCAGCGAGTCGGGCAGCGGATCGCCGGCGTACGGCCGGACCACGTCCAGCCCGAGGCCGGCGCCGGTCAGCCAGTCGCCGAGCCGGCATACCGGGTCGCTCGGGGCGTTCTCGATCACCAGGGCGCGTACGTCAGTCACACCCCAGAGGCTACCGGCGCCGTGGCCGTCAACCGGCGACGCGACCCGTCAGCCGCCGGCGGGCCGGGTGAACACCCCGAGCTGGCATCCGGTGGGATCCAGCAGGTGGGCGAACTTCAGCCCGTCCGGGGCCTCCGTCGGCGGGACCAGAACCTTGCCACCGGCCGCCTCGGCGCGCTGGCAGGTGTCGGCGACATCGGCGACCAGCACGTAGAACACCGCGTAGTTGGGCAGCTTGCCGCCGTGCGCCAGCACACCGCCCTTGATCGATCCCTCGGCCGGCGTGGTGGCGATCCGGTACGGCATCTCGTCCGCGTTCTCGTCGTCGGCGAACGTCCAGCCGAACACGTCGCCGTAGAACCGCTCGGTGGCGGCGGGGTTGTCGGTGCCGATCTCGAACCAGTCGATGCCGTGGGTCATCGGATTCATCGCTTGCTCCTCTCCGTCAGGCGCGGGGTGCGCTGACAGAGACCAGCCTGGGACGCACCGGCGACACCGTGCTGTCGGTGTTTTCAGACTTTCTCGCGGTACGCCGTGCCGCCCGCTGCTCCGCCTTGGGCAGCGCGAGCATGGTGACCAGATGCGCCGGGATGTCGTAGTCGGCAGCCGTGATCGAGCGCTGCGGCACCGGCTCGTCGGTCGCCATCACGCGCTGCACCCGGTCCAGCCGGAACCCCCGTACGGCCTCCCGCAGCCGGCACCAGGCGATCAGATACCAGCGGTCGCCGTTGCCCACGAAACCGTGCGGCTCGACCACCCGGCGGGTCGGCGTGCCGGAGCGGTCCAGGTAGTCCAGGTGCAGCACCCGGCGGGCGGTGATCGCCTCTTCGATCACCCGGGGCGCCGGCGCCACGTCGGGCTCGGTGTCGAGCAGCACCACCCGCTCGGCCAGCTGGTCCGCCTCGTCGACGGCGTGCGTCGGCATCACCGCGACCAGCTTCGCCAGCGCCGACTCCGCCGCCCGGCCGAACGGCGAGCCGTGGAGCGTACGCAGCCCGACGGCGAGCGCGATCGCCTCCTGCGGCGTGAGGTTGAGCGGCGGCAGGGTGTGCGCCGCGTCGAGCACGTACCCACCGGTGCGACCCGGCTCGGCCCAGATCGGGATCCCGGCCTGCTGTAGCGCGCCGATGTCCCGCTCGATGGTGCGTACGCTGACCTCGAAGTGGGCGGCCAGCGAGCGAGCGCTCCTCGCGCGCGGGCTGGCCGCACGCAACTCTTCGACGATCGCGTACAACCGGTCCGTACGGTTCATGCCCGGCAGACTAGCCGCCGGGTGCGACGATCCGGCGCTACGTCGGGCGCTGCTCGCCGGGCGCCTCGGCCAGGGCGAAGGAGACCTTGCCCTGCTCGTCGACGTCGGCGTCGAGCGCCTTGTCGTCGAGCACGGTGGCGGCGGTCGGCTCCAGGAACAGCAGTGCGCCGCTCTCGTCAACCACCTGGTCGCCCTCCTGCGGAGCCGTCGCCAGCGACAGGGTGAGCCCGCCGCTGTTGTCGGTGACATCCGCGGCGATCCGCAGGCCGGCGCCCTCCGGCACTTCGGGCTGAGCGGTGAGCGTACGGATCACGGACACGGCGTTATCGGTCAGGGTGAGCACGTTGGATCCTCACTAGTCGACTGCGTGGTCCACGTACCCACGTTTCCTGGAAGGGGCGCATCCGTCAAATCGGGCGACGTGATTACACCGCTTCCTGGACGTACCGCAGGACCTCGTCGGCGCAACCCCAGGAGACCGTGACGCCCGCGCCGCCGTGGCCGTAGCAGTGCACGGTGAGCCGGCTGCCGGCCAGCGACGCCTCGCACCGGATCGCCGGGCGGGCCGGTCGCAGCCCGACCCGGTGCCGCAGCACCTGGGCGCCTGCCAGCTCGGGTACCAGCGCCGCGGCCCGCCGCAGGATCGCCGACGCGGTCGCGGCGTCGGGCTGCGTGGACCACTCGTCCGGGTCGGAGGTGCCGCCGACCACGACGTCGTGTTCGCGCGGTACCACGTACGTCAGGCCGCCCCGCTCGGCGATCAGCCACTCGGTGATGCCGGGCTGCGCGACGTACGCCACCTGGCCGCGTACCGGCGCCACGGTCTGGTCGCCGGCCAGGAACCGGGCGCCCAGGCCGGTGCAGTTGACCAGTACGTCCGCCGAGTTGGGCAGCTCGGTGAGCGACACCCGGCTCAGCGTCCCGCCGGCCGCCTCCAGGCGGCCTACCAGGTATGGCAGGTAGCGCGGCATCTCCACCACCGGCGCGGTGAACGACCAGCCATCGGCGAAGCCGGCCGGCGGCGCGATCCGATGCAGATCAGGCACCGCCGGCGCCCACCACGGATCGGGCTGGGCCTCGGCGAGCAGCTCCCGCCCCCGGCGAAGCTGGATCGACGATTCGGTCTCGGCCAGCCGCCGCAGCTCCTGGTACGTGCTCGCCGACCACGCTGCGACCCGCTCCCGGGGCGCGATCAGGTACGGATACCAGACCGCGGCCGCCACCGCCGAGGTGGTCTCCGACGGCAGGTCCCGCGCCAGCACACCGACGTCGAAGCCGGCTTCGGCGAGCCGTACCGCACAGGACAGCCCGACCACACCTGCACCCAGCACGATCACCCGCACGCTTCGCAGCCTACGACGCCGCTGACAACCATCCGACAGTTGCCGCGATCCTGCCGCGCCTGACCCCGCCGTGTGGCTGAATCAGAGCCAAGTCGGCTGGTCAGGCGGGTAGCGCCGGGCCGGCGGGGGGCCACCCAGCGCACCACAGGAGGCTCCGCCATGCTCACGCCACTCGACCAGCCCCGCCACCGCGGCACGACTCTCACCATCATGGGCGTGCTGGTGCTGGTGCTCGGCCTCACGTTCACCCCGGCCGGCCCCGCCGTCGCCGAGCAGATGAAGCCGCTGCTAACCGAGATCGTCAACACTCCCGACAAGCCGGTCCCGGTGCGTGACGTCGACGCCAACGGCCGGCATGCCGTCGCGGCGAATGCCTCGGTCACGACGAACGCGGGGCCGAAGACCATCCTGACCGTACCGGCCGGCAAGCGCCTGGTGATCGAGACGGTCACCGTGCTCGCGGCGCTGCCGGACGGCCTCAAGCCCAGGGGCCTGCTGCGGGTGGTGACCGACGGGACGAACGTGCTCCACACGATCGCGCTGCGCCCGGGCGGGAGCGGCGACGGGTCGGTGATCTACGACTCCACCCACGCGATCCGGCTCTACGCCGACCCGGGCACCGACGTCAGCTTCGAGTACCAGTACTTCCCGCAGCCCGGGCCGAACTTCGCTGCCGCGGTGTCGCTGTCCGGCTACTACGTCAACGTGTAGCGCCGTCAACGTGTAGCGCCGTCAACGTGTAGCGCCGTCAACGTGTAGCGCCGTCAACGTGTAGCGCCGTCAACGTGTAGCGCCGTCAACGTGTAGCGGCGCCCGCTACAGCCCCAGGTACCGCTTGCGCTCGTACGGGGTGACCTCGCGCCGGTACGCCTGCCACTCCTGGCGCTTGTTCTTGATGAAGAAGTCGAAGACGCCCTCCCCCAGCGTCTCGGCGATCAACTCGCTGTTCTCCAGCACGTCGAGCGCCTCGGAGAGGTTCTGCGGCAGCGCCTGGTAGCCGGCGGCGCGCCGCTCCGAGTCCGTCAGCGACCACACGTCGTCCTCGGCGCCCGGCGGCAGCTCGTACCCCTGCTCGATACCTTTCAGCCCGGCGCCGAGCAGCACCGCGAAGGCGAGGTACGGGTTGCACGCGGAGTCCAGCGACCGCACCTCGACCCGGGCGGAGTTCGCCTTGCCGAAGGCGGGTACGCGTACCAGCGCGGAACGGTTCAGGTGGCCCCAGCACACGTACGCCGGCGCCTCTGTGATCCAGTCGGTGTGCGGCTGCGGGAACAGCCGCTTGTACGAGTTGACCCACTGGTTGGTGATCGCGGTGTACTCCGGCGCGTGGTGCAGCAGCCCGGCGATGAAGGCCTGTCCCACCTTCGACAGCTTCATCTCGTCGCCCGGGTCGTGGAACGCGTTGCGCTCGCCCTCGAACAGCGACAGGTGGGTGTGCATCCCGCTGCCCGGCTGGTCGGTGAACGGCTTCGGCATGAAGCTCGCGTGTACCCCGGCGGAGAGCGCGACCTCCTTGATCACGTGCCGGAAGGTCATGATGTTGTCCGCGGTGGTCAGCGCGTCGGCGTACCGCAGGTCGATCTCCTGCTGCCCGGGCGCCACCTCGTGGTGGCTGAACTCCACCGAGATTCCGATCCGCTCCAGCGCCAGCACCGCCTGCCGCCGGAAGTCCCGGGCGACCGCGTGGGTGGTGTGCTCGAAGTAGCCGCCGTTGTCCACCGGCGCGGGCGCGGAGCCGTCGTTCGGCAGATCGGAGAGCAGAAAGAACTCGATCTCGGGGTGGGTGTAGAAGGTGAACCCGCGCTCCGCGGCGTGGCTGAGCGCGCGCCGCAGCACGTGCCGCGGGTCCGCCCACGACGGCGACCCGTCCGGGGTGAGGATGTTGCAGAACATCCGGGCGCTCTCGCCAGGGCCGCCGCCCTCGAACGGGAACACCTGGAACGTGGTCGGGTCCGGCATCGCGACCATGTCCGACTCGTACACCCGGGCGAAGCCTTCGATCGCGGAGCCGTCGAAGCCGATCCCCTCGTCGAACGCCGCCTCGAGCTCCGCCGGCGCCACCGACACGCTCTTCAGGGTGCCGAGCACGTCGGTGAACCAGAGCCGTACGAAGCGGATGTCGCGCTCCTCCAGGGTGCGCAGCACGAACTCCTGCTGACGATCCACTTCGGCCTCCGCTCGGGTCGGTTCCGACGCCTTCTGCCCTTGGTACGCCTGTCCTGTTACGCACACGTTACGACGCACGGTAGCTGGCGTACCGGGAGACCACCGGACGGCCGGGGGCCTGCCGTGGGCACGGCCGCCGCCGTGGTCGCGACAGCCGATCGAGAACCGGCGGTGGTACGGCCGGGAAATCGCACTCTCCGAAGAATCGCGAATCCGCCCGATCCCTTTTACCGAATAGCCCGACAAACCGAGGTGCGGGCGGGCCGCATGGCCTGCCCGCACCCAGGATCCGATCGTTTCGGTTAGAGGTCGGTCATCTTGAAAAGCAGACGGTTCGGTGTGTACGCGGGTACGCCGCTCAACCCATTCTTCGTGGAATGGTTAATAATGTGCGCCCACATGCTGAAAGGTGACATGGTCGTGTATTTGCCCTTCAGCAGCGCTGCCACACCCGCGGCGTGCGGGGAGGCCATCGACGTACCGCTGATGGTGTTGGTGCCACCCGCCAGCCAGGTCGACTTGACGCCGACGCCGGGAGCGAACAGCTCTACGCAGGAGCCGACGTTGCTGAAGTTGGCCACCGCGTCGTTGCTACCGGTCGCGCCCACGGTCAGCACCGCGGAGGCGCTCGCCGGGGAGACGGCACAGGCGTCGCTGTAGTAGTCGTTGCCGGCCGCCACCGCGGTGAAGATCCCCTTGTTGACCATCGCGGTCACCGAGTTGTTCAGCGCCTGGCTGTAGCCGCCGCCGAGCGACATGTTCGCCACCGACTTGGCCGGAGCGTTCGCGGTCACCCAGTCCACGCCCGCGATCACCTGGGCGTACGACCCGCTGCCCGCGCAGTTGAGGACCCGTACGCCGCGCAGCATCGCGCGCTTGGCAACGCCGTACGTGGTCGCGCCGATGGTGCCTGCCACGTGCGTACCGTGCCCGTTGCAGTCGTTGCCGTTCTGGCCGTCACCGATGCTGTCGAACACGGCGAGCGCCCGGCCACTGAACTGCGCGTGGCTGGCGTGGATTCCGGTATCGATCACGTAAGCCCGTACCCCGTAGCCGGTGTAGGTGTAGGTGTACTTGGCGTTCAACGGCAGCGGGTGCTGGTCGATCCGGTCCAGACCCCAGGGCGGGTTGAGCTGGGTGGTCGCGGTCGCCCGTGCCACCTGGTCCTGCTCGATCGCCGCCACGCTCGGGTGGTGACGCAGGGACTGCAGCTGGCCGTTGGACAGCCGCGCCGCGAATCCGCGCATCGCCGTCTTGTACGTGAACAGCGGCTTCACCGACGCGCTGGAGACGACTCCATTGACCGACGAGCCCGCCTTGAGGGTGACGAGGTACTGGCCGGCGACCTTCTCGCCAGGAGCCGCCGCCACGTCCACCGACGAGGTCGGCGCGGCGTGCGCCGTACCCGCCAGGGCGAAGAGCAGCGGTACCAACCCCGCCAGTCCAGCCATCGTTTTTCGCATTCGTGCCACCTTTCCGGGAGTGGACAAGAATTGGTGCGTTACCGCACCGGACGTTCGCAAAGTGGAAATTCCCTCGAGGAATCAGACAATTGCTCGAAAGAATTGCCACGGTGCGCGCCGAAGCGTAGGGACGCGCTCTACGGCGGGTCAATGATCGAGTCGTACGCCGGACACAGATATGGCGCATCCCCCATGCCGCGTGTCCGGCAGCCGACACCGCTGGAATGATGGGGGCATGCCGACACTGCGTATCGCGCTCGCCCAGATGAACACCTGTGTGGGAGATCTCGCCGGCAACGCCGCCCTGATCCGGGAGTGGACCCAGCGGACGGCCGGCGCCGGAGCCCAGCTGGTGGCGTTCCCCGAGATGACGTTGACCGGCTACCCGCCCGAGGACCTGGTGTTCCGGGAGGCGTTCGTGGCCGCCAGCCGTGCCGCGGTGGCCGCGCTGGCCGAGCAGCTCGCCGCCGATGGGCTGGGCCAGATCGCGGTGGCGGTCGGCTACCTCGACGCCGACGGCCCGGCGCGCCCGGACGCCGACTCCGACCCCCGCCGCGGTGCCCGCAACGCGCTCGCGCTGCTGCACGGCGGCGCGGTGGTCACCACGTACTTCAAGCACCACCTGCCCAACTACGGTGTGTTCGACGAGGACCGCTACTTCGTCTCCGGTCAGACCTTGAAGGTGGTACGGATCGGCGGCGTCGACGTGGCCATGACCATCTGCGAGGACATCTGGCAGGCGGGCGGCCCGTTCGCGGTGGCCGGTCAGGCGGGGGTCGGCCTGGTGGTCAACATCAACGCGTCGCCGTACGAGCTGAACAAGGACGACGTACGGCTCCCGCTGGTGCAGCGCCGGGCCGCAGAGGCGGGCGCCACCACCCTGTACGTCAACGCGGTCGGCGGCCAGGACGAGCTGATCTTCGACGGCGACTCGATGGTGGTCGCCGCCGACGGTGAGCTGCTGGTACGCGGCACCCAGTTCGCCGAGCAGCTGCTGGTGACCGACCTCGAGCTGCCGGCCGCGACCGGCGGCCCGGACGGCGACCTCGGCGAGATGTCAGTCGAACGGATCGCGCTGTCCGCGCCCGAGGTGCCGGCACCGACCGGCCCACCCGTCACCGCCGGCATCACCGACCGGCTCGGCGACGAGGCCGAGGTGTGGGCCGCGCTGGTCACCGGCACCCGGGACTACGTACGCAAGAACGGATTCCGCTCGGTGGTGTTGGGCCTGTCCGGCGGCATCGACTCCGCCGTCGTCGCGGCGATCGCGGCCGACGCGCTGGGCGGCGAGCACGTGGTCGCGGTGTCGATGCCGAGCAGCCACTCCTCGGAGCACTCCAGGGACGACGCCGCCGACCTGGCGAAACGGGTCGGCCTGGACTACCGGACCGAGCCGATCGCGCCGATGGTGGACGCGTTCCTGGCGAACCTGTCGCTGGCCGGGCTGGCGGTGGAGAACCTGCAGGCCCGGGTACGCGGCGTGATCCTGATGGCGCTGTCCAACCAGGAGGGTCACCTGGTGCTCGCCACCGGCAACAAGTCCGAGTACGCCGTCGGCTACTCCACCCTGTACGGCGACTCCGTCGGCGGGTACGCCCCGATCAAGGACGTACCGAAGACGCTCGTGCAGCGGCTGGCGCGGTGGCGCAACGACGACGCCGCGGCGCGCGGCGAGATGCCGCCGATCCCGGAGAACACGATCGCGAAGCCGCCGTCCGCGGAGCTGCGTCCCGGCCAGCTCGACACCGACTCGCTGCCGCCGTACCCGGTGCTCGACAAGATCCTGCACGGGTACGTCGACCGCGACCTCGGCCACGAGGCGCTGATCGCGGAGGGCAACGATCCGGCGCTGGTGGAGAAGGTGATCCGGCTGGTGGACACCGCCGAGTACAAGCGCCGGCAGACCGCACCGGGCCCGAAGATCAGCCACAAGGCGTTCGGCCGCGACCGCCGCCTCCCGATCACGAATCAGTTCCGCGAGCGGAGCGAGTGAACCATCAGGCAGAGCCGCGAAAAGTAGCCGCCGTAACGGATGTGAAATCCGGCACGGACTCCTGCCGTACTCCCGCATTGGGTGTAACGATGGCGAAACAAGGCTAGACCGACCCGGGGACCCGCGAGGGCCTCGAGGCAAAGGAGCCGACCGTGTCTGAGTTCGCGCACATCTCCGCAGGCCAGCCCACCGAAGAGCCGTCCCTGTACGGCGGCTCGAAGAAGGTACGCAAGGTCCGGGTGCACCACCTGCTCGCCGCCAAGGAACGCGGCGAGAAGTGGCCGATGCTGACCAGCTACGACCAGTACACCGCGTCGATCTTCGACCAGGCCGGGATCCCGGTGCTGCTGGTCGGCGACTCCGCGTCCAACAACGTGTACGGCAACGAAACCTCGCTCCCGGTGACGCTCGACGAGCTGATCCCGCTGATCCGCGCGGTGTCCCGCTCGACGCAGCGCGCCCTGGTGGTCGGCGACCTGCCGTTCGGCAGCTACGAGGCCGGCCCGGAGCAGGCGCTCGGCAGCGCCGTACGGATGATGAAGGAGGGCGGCGCGCAGGCGGTGAAGCTGGAAGGCGGCCGCCGGATGCAGCGCCAGATCCGCGCCATGGTCGACGCCGGGATCCCGGTGATGGGTCACGTCGGCTTCACTCCGCAGAGCGAACACGCGCTCGGTGGCTACCGGGTGCAGGGTCGCGGCCTGTCCGCGGAGGACATCGTCGCCGACGCGCACGCGGTCGCTGAGGCGGGCGCGTTCGCGGTGGTGCTGGAGATGGTGATGGCGGACGTCGCGAAGCGGATCACCGCCGAGCTGGAGATCCCCACCATCGGCATCGGCGCCGGCGCGGACACCGACGCGCAGGTGCTGGTGTGGCAGGACATGGCCGGGCTGCGTACCGGTCACCTGCCGCGCTTCGTCAAGCAGTACGCCGATCTGCACGGCGCGCTGGCGCAGGCCGCCACCGACTTCGCCGACGAGGTACGCGGCGGCGCCTTCCCCGCCGAGGAGCACACCTTCCACTGATGCCGATCACGGTTGACCAGGTCCGCGCGCTGGCGTTGTCGCTGCCGCGTACCGAAGAAGCGTTGGTACGCGACCGCGTGAAGTTCCGGGTGCGCGGCCTGGTCTACGTGTCGTTCTCCCGGGACGAGACGCTGATGGGCTTCGGCTTCCCCAAGGAAGAACGCGAGGCGTTGGTCGCCTCCGAGCCGGACATGTTCCTGATGCCGATCGACTCCGACCTGCGATACCACTGGGTACGCGCCCGCTGCGCCGCGCTCGACGCCGACGAGATGCACGAGCTGGTGATCGACGCGTGGCGGATGGTGGTACCGAAGTTCCTGGCCCGGGAACGCCTCGGCGGCTAGCGCGGCTGACGCGTCAGGGCCGCGTCACCGGCGTCGCGAGCTCGCGCTCCAGCAAGCTGCGGGCCTCCACAAGGGACGGTCCGTACCAGGTCAGGTGACGCCCCGTGACAAGCGCGCACGGCACCGGCGCGAACACCTCCGGGCCGTCCTCAGCCGTAAACAGATACGGCTCGTCGGGTAGCACCACCAGCTCAGGACGGCGCTCGATGATCTCGTCCAGCGCCGGGCGCGGGTAGCGGTCGGGCGCGTCGGCGTACAGGTTGTCGATGCCGAGTCGGGACAGCAGATCACCGGCGAAGGTGCCGGAGCCGAGCACGATCCAGGGACGGCGCCACACCGGGATCACCGCGCGCCGGCGGGTGTCCGGCGAGGGCGCCGACCACACCGCGACCGCGTCGTCGAGCCACCCGGGCCGGTCCACCCCGAGCGCACCGAACATCCGGCCCAGGCTGACGAAGGCACCCGGGAGATCCTTCGGGTACGTCACCCACACCGCGATCCCGCGTTCCCGGATCGCCGCCACATCCTCGGGACGGTTCTCCTCGGCGTTGGCGAGCACCAGGTCGGGGCGCGCGGCGTAGACCGCATCCAGCGAGGGGTATTTGGTGCCGCCGACGCGCGCCACGTCCAGGTCGGCGGGGTGCGTACACCAGTCGGTGGCGCCCACCAGCAGCTTCGGCGCGGTGACCGCGACCGCCTCGGTCAGCGACGGCACCAGCGAGACCACGCGCGTCGGCGTCCCGTCGTAGTGTCCGCCCAGATCGTCGCGCATCAGACGTCGGTGATGCGTACTCCGGCGTGGGCTTTGTAGCGTCTGTTCACCGCGATCAGGTTGGCGGTCAGCGCCTCCACCTGGTGCGCGTTGCGGAGCCGGCCGGCGTACACGCCGCGCATCCCGGGGACCCGGGCGGCGAGCGCGATCACCAGGTCGGTGGCGGCTCGATCCTCGCCGAGCACCATCACGTCGGTGTCCAGCTCGGCCACGTCCGGGTCGGCCAGCAGCACCGCGCTGATGTGGTGGAACGCCGCGACCACAGTGGACTCCGGCAGCAGCGCCGCCGCCTGCTGCGCCGCGCTCCCCTCCGCCACCTCCAGGGGGTACGGCCCCTGCTTGTCGAACCCGAGCGGGTTGACGCAGTCGACCACCAGCTTGCCGGCGACCGCCTCGCGTACCGACTCCACGGTGGCGGCGTGCCCGTCGTACGGCACCGCCACGATCACGACGTCCGCCTCGGCGCTCACCTCGGCGTTGCCGCCGCCGGTGACCCGCCCCGCGTCGGCGCCCGGCAGCTCGCCGATCTCCGCCGCCGCCGCGGCTCCCCGCTCGGCGGCCCGCGACCCGATCAGTACGTGGTGCCCCGCCCGCGCGAACCGGTAAGCCAGCCCCCGCCCCTGGTCGCCCGTACCGCCCAGGATCGCCAACGACAGGCCCGACACATCGGGCAACCCCTCAACTGACATCCGGTTATCTTCACACGCCGTCGACGGTGAATCGCACTCTGCGTTGTGTGGGATCCGCCTCGATCAGCTTCGCCTGGATCCGCTCGCCGGCCTTCAAACCGTCACCGTCGCAGCGCGCCTGCACCGGCGGGTCCTCCAGCGTGATCGTGGTGCGCGGGCCCTCGCCGTTGCGGCCCTGGTCCACGTCGAGCACCGCCGCCGCGAAGGTCTCGCCCACCCGGTCGGCGAGCAGCACCGCCTCTGTCAGCTCCACCGCGGCGCGCTCCGCCTCGTTGGCCCGCTGGTCGGTCTGCTTCATCACCCCGGGCAGCCTGCCGATCGCCTGGCGCAGCTCGTCGGACACCGGCTGACCAGCGGTGACGGCCAGGCAGACCTCGGTGGCGTACCGGTCGGCGAGCCGGCGCAGCGGGGCGGTGACGTGAGCGTACGGCGCTCCCACACCGGCGTGGCCGGGATCGGCCGGCGGCTGGCCCTCGATCGGGGTGTAGCCGGAGCCGCGGAGCAGCTCCGCGATCACGTCCAGTGCGGCGGCGCCCCGCGGGGTCGCCGGGTCCACGCTGGCGATCGCCTCGGCGACGGACCCGCCGTCGGGCCATTCGGCGCCCAGGGCGCGGGCGGCTGCCCGTACCCGCGCAAGGTCTTGTTCTTGGGGTTTGGGGAGGGTACGCAGCAGCCCGACCCCGGCGTCGAGCATGATCGTCGCCGCCGCCATGCCGGTGAGCAGCGAGATCTGTGCGTTGTAATCCTCCACTGTGTACGGTGCCCGCAGCTCCAGCCGCCAGCCGTCGCCATCCCGGGTGATCTCCTGCTCGGGCAGCGGCAGGGAGACCGCGTCCCGGGCCCGCTGCCAGGCGATCCGCCGCTCCCCCACCTCGGGCAGCAGCGCCAGCGGCGCCGGCAGCTTCCCCGCGTCGTGGTCGGCCTGCACCCCTTCGTACGAGAGCTTGGCGCGGCTGCGCACCGCCACCCGTTCCACCGTGACGCCGGCCTGCTCACCCTCGGCGTCCACGTCGATGGTCCACAGCACCGCCGGCCGCACCTGGTCGGGCAGCAGGCTCGCACCGCCCTCGCTGAGCACCAGCGGATGCAGCGCCACCCGGGCGTCCGGGAAGTAGATGGTCTGGCCGCGTTCCCAGCTTTCCCGGTCGAGCGCCGAGCCCTGCGGCACGAACGACAGCACGTCGGCGATCGCGTAGTGCACCCGGTAGCCATCGCCCTGCTTGACGATGCACACCGCCTGGTCGAGGTCGAGCGAGTCGGGCGGGTCGATGGTGACCAACTCGATCTCCGTACGGTCCGGCAGCGCGCCCGCCAGCTCGGCGCTGCGGCCGGCCGCCTGCTCCGCCTCCCGCAACGCCTCGGGCGGGAAGTCGTCAGGCAGCTTCAGCTCGCGACGCAGCGCACCGAAGTCGATCTGGGGAGCACGTACCCGTAGATTCGCCACGCACTCTTCTTACCAGCCCATCCCGGGCATCGCGGGTGTGGCGCGGCGCGCCGGCGGTACGGCCGAGCGGCGTTCGCGGCGCCCGGCCGGCGCGGGCGAGCGGGGGCGCGGCTGATCGG
>JBOGDF010000137.1:0-13317 GCA_050701635.1 Micromonosporaceae bacterium
GCGAAGCCGACTCGCGGATCACGTGGATGGGGTCGGTGGGGGCGATGTTGTAGTTGGGTGCGAGGCGCTCGTCCCCGGTCGCGTCGGACGCCTCGAACAGCAGCGACAGGTCGGTCGCGCTGCGGGTGTTGGCGTACCGGCCGCACATGTGATTCACGCTACCGCGCGGTTGGCGTACCTCCGGAAGGGTGGAGGAGTGCAGACTGATCACGTGACGCAGCAGACCGGTGCCGACTCCCCCGTGCCGAGCCGGCGTGTCCGGCGGGCCGCCCCGCAACCCGAGGCCTGGGCGGCACCCCGCGCCACGGAGCCGGTGAAGGCCCGCCTGAGCCTGCCCGGGTCGAAGTCGATCACAGCCCGCGCGCTGATCCTGGCCGCGGTATCGGTCGGCTCCAGTACGCTGCGGCACCCGCTCGCCGCCCGCGACACCGAGCTGATGGTGACCGGCCTGCGGGCGCTCGGCAACACCATCTCCACCGCCGACGACGACCTCTGGGTGGTACGCCCGCGGCCGATGCAGGGTCCGGCGCAGGTCGACGTCGGGCTCGCCGGCACCGTGATGCGGTTCCTGCCGCCGGTCGCCGCGCTGGCCCAGGGCCCGATCACCTTCGACGGCGACCCGCGCGCCCGGCAGCGCCCGATGGCGCCGCTGATCGGGGCGCTGCGCCAGATCGGGGTCGACATCGACGACGGCGGGCGCGGCCTGCTGCCGATGACCGTACGAGGCACCGGCCGGGTACGCGGCGGCCAGGTCGCCATCGACGCGTCCTCGTCCAGCCAGCTGGTCTCCGGGCTGTTGCTGGCCGCCCCCGACTTCGACCGCGGCCTGGTGGTACGCCACGAAGGCCCCCCGGTGCCGAGCGCCCCGCACATCCAGATGACCGTGGCGATGCTGCGCTCCGTCGGCGCCGGCGTGGACGACTCCACACCCAACACCTGGGTGGTCGAGCCGGGGCGGATCGGCGGGCGCGGCTGGAGCATCGAGCCCGACCTGTCCAACGCGGCACCGTTCCTGGCGGCGCCGCTGGTCACCGGCGGCAGCGTCACGATCTCCGGCTGGCCGTCGCGTACCGCCCAGCCCGGCGACGCGCTGAAGGTGCTGCTGAGCGCGATGGGCGGGCGTTGCACGATGGGCCCGGAGGGGCTGACCGTGACCGGCACCGGCAGCGTGAAGGGCATCGATGCCGACCTGTCCGCGGTCAGCGAGCTGGTGCCGACACTGGCGGCGCTGGCGGTGCTGGCCGACTCGCCGTCGGTGTTCCGCGGCATCGGCCACATGCGCGGCCACGAGACCGACCGGCTCGCCGCCATGGCGCGGGAGCTGGGCAAGCTCGGCGCCGAGGTGACGGAGACCCCGGACGGGCTGGAGATCAAGCCCCGTCCACTGCGCGGCACCAGCTTCGAGACCTACGACGACCACCGGCTCGCCACGGCGGCGGCGGTGATCGGCCTGGTGGTCGACGGCGTCGTACTCTCCGACGTGGCGTGCACCTCCAAGACGCTGCCCAACTTCCGCTCGCTGTGGGCACAGCTGCTCGGCGGGTCCGGATGACGCGGACCGGGAGGCGGGGCTGAGCCGGCGCCGGGAGTACGACGAGGACGACGTGCGGGTACGCCCCGGGCGTACGTCCCGGCCGCGTACCCGGATCCGGCCCCGGCACGGTGACGCGGTGTCCGGCTTCGTGGTCGGCGTCGACCGGGGCCGCTACACCTGCGTGGTGGGCGAGAACCAGGTCACCGCGATGCGGGCCCGGGAGCTGGGGCGCAAGTCCGTGGTGGTGGGCGACCAGGTGGACATCGTCGGCGACACCAGCGGCCGCCCCGACACGCTGGCCCGGATCGTACGGATCTCGCCGCGTACGTCGGTGCTGCGGCGTACCGCCGACGACGACGATCCGGCCGAACGGGTGATCGTGGCCAACGCCGACCAGCTGGTGATCGTCTCCTCGCTGGCGGACCCGCCGCCCCGCTTCGGCTTCATCGACCGCTGCCTGGTGGCCGCATTCGACGCCGGCGTCACCCCGCTGCTGTGCCTCACCAAGGCCGACCTGACCGGGCCGGAGCCGGTGCTCGACTACTACGCCGACCTGTCCCTGGAGTACGTCACCACCCGGGAGGACCAGGACCCGGACACGCTGCGGCAGCGGCTCACCGACCAGCTGTCGGTGATGGTGGGCCACTCCGGAGTCGGCAAGTCCACGCTGGTCAACCACCTGGTGCCGGGCGCCGACCGGGCGGTCGGGGTGGTGAGCGCGATCGGCAAGGGCCGGCACACCTCGACCAGCGCGGTGGCGCTGCGGCTGCCGGCTGGCGGCTGGATCGTGGACACCCCGGGCGTACGGTCCTTCGGGCTGGCGCACGTCTCGCCGGCGACGCTGCTGCAGGGCTTCAGCGACCTGGCCGCCGGCGCCGGCGAATGCCCCACCGACTGCGACCACACCGTGGAGCAGGGCGAGTGCACGCTCGACGACTGGGTCACCGCGGGCAACGCGGATCCGCGCCGGCTGGCGTCGTACCGGCGGCTGCTCGCCTCGCTCACCGGGGAGGACGTCGATGACCGCGGGTGACACGGCCGCCCGGCGTTCCGATAGGTTTCCGGGGTGAGTGGATACGGCGACGACATGTCGCTCGCGCACGTGCTGGCCGACACCGCCGACAGCGTCGCGATGTCGCGATTCCGGGCGCACGACCTCCGGGTCAAGTCCAAACCGGACCTGAGCCCGGTGACCGATGCCGACACCGCGATCGAAGACGCCATCCGCAAGACCATCGGGCGGGCCCGTCCGCGGGACGGGGTGCTCGGTGAAGAGTTCGGCAGCAGCGAGCCCGCCGCCTGGCCGGCCGCCCGCCGCTGGATCGTCGACCCGATCGACGGCACCAAGAACTTCGTACGCGGGGTGCCGGTGTGGGCGACCCTGATCGCGCTGCTGGCCGGCGACGAGCCGGTGGTGGGGCTGGTCAGCGCCCCCGCGCTGGGGCGCCGCTGGTGGGCCGCGAAGGGCACCGGGGCGTACGCCGGCAAGCACCAGCACGCCGCGACCCGGATCCAGGTCTCGGAGGTCGGCGAGCTGGCCGACGCGTCGCTGTCGTACTCCTCGCTGACCGGCTGGGACGAGCAGGGCCGGCTGCCCGGGCTGCTGGACCTGGCACTGACCACCTGGCGGAGCCGGGCGTACGGGGATTTCTACAGCTACGTACTGCTGGCCGAGGGTGCGGTGGACATCGCGTGCGAGCCCGAGGTGTCGGTGTGGGATCTCGCCGCGCTGGTGCCGATCGTGACCGAGGCGGGCGGCCAGTTCACCGACCTGGACGGCCGCCCGGGGCCACACGGCGGGAGCGCGGTCGCCACCAACGGCAAGCTGCACGACGACGTACTCGACCAGCTGCGGCCTCGCTAGCGGCTGGGCCCGGCACGGCCGGCCGAGACCGGCAGGACAGGCTCAATCGGGGCCACACCGGGCGTTGCCGCTGCCGCCGTAACGACACCGGACTATCCTCGCCGGGTGATGACCGTGGGTTGGCTGTTCCTGGCGGCGATGATCGCCATGTACGGCGTCGCCAACTTCCTGCAGGCGATGGCCGCCTCCCGGGTCACCATCCACCACACCCTGGATCCGGCGCTGCTGGTCAAGCTGGCCGGGCACAAGACGTACCTGTTCGGCATCGGGTGCCAGATGATCGGCTACCTGCTGGCGATGTTCGCCCGGCGAGATCTGCCGCTGTTCCTGGTGCAGGCGAGCGTGGCGGCAGGGCTCGGGGTCACCGCGCTGCTGGGCGTACTGGTGTTGAAGTGGAAGCTGCCGCGTACCGAGGTGGTGCTGCTCGGGCTGCTGATCGTCGGGGTCACGGCGCTGGTGCTCTCGGCGCATCCCGGCCCGCCCCACAAGGTCACCGACCCGATCCTGCTCGGGCTGGTCGTGGTGCTCGCGCTGGTGGCGCTGGTCGGATTCTTCGCGGTACGCCTGCACGGCCCACCCGGCGCGGTGGCGCTCGGGGCGCTGGCCGGTGTCGCCTTCGGCGCCGCGGCGGTCGCCTCCCGTCCGCTGGTCAACCTGCACAACCTGGGCGACGCGGTGAGCGATCCGCTGCTCTACCTGCTGATCGCGCACTCCGTGGTGGGGCAGCTGCTGTTCGGGCTGGCGCTGCAGCGTGGGTCCACCACGGCGGCGGTCGCGGCGATGGACGCGGCGTTCGCGGCGCCCCCGGCGGCGGTCGGCCTGCTGCTGCTCGGCGACAAGATCGAGCCGGGCCGGGAATGGCTGGCCGCGGTCGGCTTCCTGATCACGCTCGGCTCGGTGGTCGGCCTCACCCGGTACGCCGAGCCGCAGTACCACCACGCGTCGGCCGTACGGGAGCCGGCGAAGGCACCGGCCGCCCGCTGAACCCTGCGTTCATCGCCGTCGTTTAGAGTCGCGCCATGTCAGGACACCTGGGAGCGTTCCTGCGGGAGTTTCTGCGCAACCCGCTGCACACCGGCGGCGTGGTGCCGTCCTCGCGCGAGCTCGCCGCCCAGGTGGTGATCCCGATCCCGGAGACCGGCAAGCCGATGGTGGTGGAGCTCGGCCCGGGCACCGGGGCGCTCACCGGCGCCATCCAGGACCGGCTCGACGGCCGCGGCCACCACCTCGCGGTGGAGCTGAACCAGCGGTTCGCCGAGCTGATCACCGAGAAGTTCCCGGGTGTGGACGTGGTCCACGAGAACGCCTCGAAGCTGCCCGAGCTGGTGCGCTCGCGAGGGTACGAGCACGCCGACGTGATCATCAGCGGGCTGCCCTGGGCGGCGTTCCCGGCCACCGTGCAGAACACCTTGCTGGAGGCGGTGACCGGCGCGCTGGCGCCGGACGGCGTGTTCACCACGTTCGCGTACCTGCACGCACTCGGGTTGCCGCCGGCACGGCGGTTCCGGGCCCGGCTGGGCGAGGTGTTCGACGAGGTCGTGGTGGGCCGTACGGTCTGGAGCAACCTGCCGCCGGCGCTGGTCTACTTCGCGCGCCGCCCCCGGGTGGCTCAGCTGAACCGGCAGTAGACCGCGGTGGCGTCGTCATGGCGCTTCAGCCGGGGCCAGCGGCGGCACTCCGGATCGCTCCGCTCCGCGTCGCGTACCAGCGCAATCAGGTGGTACGGGCCGCGCCCGGCCAACACGTCCAGCAGCCCCGCCCAGTCGCACAGCCCGTACGCCACCGCACAGGACGCGCCGTCGGTGAGCAGCGCCGCGTCGGTCAGCCGGTCGGCACCGGACAGCGGCACCCGGCCGGTCACCGCGTGCCGGGCGGCGCCCGGATCCGCCGCCGCGATCCAGTAGCCGCCGGGCTGGTTGGCGTACCGGCGCTGGAATTCCACCTGCGCCCGCAGCCGTGCCGGGGTGCCGCCGGGCGGCATCGCGCCCAGCTGCTCGACCACCCGGGTGTGCCGCGGATCGGTGACCACCTCGACCCGGCCGCCGCGCCGCAGCAGTAGCGGGCTGTCGCAGAGCACCAGGTAGTCGGCGTACGGCCCGGCGGCGCGCAGCAGCGTGACGGTCGCCTGCGGGGTACCCGGGTGGTCCAGGTCGCAGCCGGCGCCGTGGCTGTCCCGGACGGTACGGATCGCGCCGGCGAGCAGCTCCGGCAACGGCTCGCCCGGGTTGTCCGCGTCGCCGGCGAGCAGCGCCGTGGCCAGCCGCCGTACGTACCAGGCCGGCCCATGTACGCACCCGGTACGCGTCCCCTCCGGCACCGTGACCCCGTCCAGCACCGCCACGAAACCGGGCCCCGACACGGCACAGTCGTCGTTCACCGCGCCCTCCGTGCCCGGCTGTGACGCGACCCGGACCTCCATCGCCGGCGGCGCGTCGCCGCGACCAGCGGCCAGCGCGCGGCCCGCGTCCCGGGCCTCCACCGGCGGCGGCGCGGGCTCAGTCATCGTCGTCGGAGGGGACGGTCCCCGACCGGTAGCGCGACCCGGCGACGGTGTCGAAGAACACCCGGTCCTGACCGTGCATCGTCGCCGGCACCGGCCCGGTCAGCGCCACCTGGTCGCCGGTGACGCGTACCCACGGCTGGGCCGCCAGGTACGCCCCGAGGGAGTGCGCGCACGGCGGGTTGAAGTCCGGCAGCTCGTACCGGCGGGCGTACCGGCGGATGATGCCCTCCAGCAGCGAGGCCATGGTCTGCGGCCCGGTGCTGAGCATCCGCACCACCAGGTCGGCCGCGGTGGAGAGCCGGTCGGCGCGCCACACCACCGAGACGTCCGGCGAGTACGCCAGCCGGGCGTCGCTGGCCAGCATCGTCCCGACCATCTCGCGGGGAATCTCCGGTGGCGGCGGCAGGTCGGACAGGCGTACCGGCGCGACCATCCCGGCGACCACCAGGCGGCTGCGCCAACGGCGTACCTCCGCGATGGTGCCGACGTGGGCAAGCACCCGGCGCCCGTCCACCACGGCGAGCGTCTCCGGCATGGTGACCGGAACCCCGAACAGGTCGGCGACCGCGGCGATCGCCTCCACCCGCAGCGGCTCGGCGAGCAGCCCCTCGTCGATGAACTCGGCCACCAGGGCGTCCTCGTACGACAGCGAGATCGCCTCCAGGCCGAACACCACCGGGCGCAGTCGCGACGGCGGCCCCACCCGCCGGGCCGCCCGGTCCGCCTGTACGCAGATCTGCCGGATCCGCTGCCGGCTCAGGTTGTGGTCGCGCCCCAGCTGCGCCAGGCTCACCGGTTTGCCGCCGGTGAGCCCGAGCCGGGAAGCCACCATCCGGACCCGCTGCGGCCGGATCGCATACACCCGCCACAGCAGCCGCCAGGTCGCCAGGTCGACCGGACCCGGGGGCGGCACGGAGGGCAGCGGCGGTTGGTTGCGCCACTTGTAGACGCGCGCCCACACCGCATCGACCATGCTGATCACCGTACGTCCCCGGTACGACCACCGGGTGCACCGCAGGCGACACACTCGTGCCGATTCGCCAGCTTTGACCACACTGGACAATGGCGGCTGGTCGCTCGATTTCTGCGAGGTACAATAACTGCACCGCTCTCGCCTCCCGGGATTCCCGGGGCATTCTTCCGTACCACCAAAGGGGTATTTCTTTGCCACGTTCATTCAGCATTTCAGAGAATCAGCGACGAATCGACGAAATGAAGTCTGAACAGGAATACGTCACCACTCTCTTCGATCGGCTCGACCAGCTCCGGGAGCAGGCCGAACAGCGGTTGGCCGCGGTCCGGCGGCACACCGGCGGCACGTACGCCGCCCGCACCGAACGGGAAGCCGAGATCGCGCTGCACACCACCCAGCTCGCCCAGCTACGCGCCGTTGAGCAGGGACTTTGCTTCGGACGGCTGGATTTCGCGGACGGCGAGCGGCGCTACATCGGCCGGATCGGGATCTTCGACGAGGCCGACGACTACCACCCGCTGCTGGTCGACTGGCGGGCCCCGGCGGCCCGCCCGTTCTACGTCGCCACCGCCGCCGCCCCGCACGGTGTGGTGCGCCGCCGGCACATTCAACTGCTCGGCCGTACGGTGACCGGCGTACACGACGAATATCTCGATCTGACCTCCCCGGAGGCCACCGAAACGGCCAGCGAAGAATTGGACAGCGCGATCGCCTCGGAAGGGCTGATCGGCGAGGCCGCGCTGCTGGCGGCGCTGAACGCCAGCCGTACCGGCCGGATGAAAGACATCGTGGAGACCATCCAGGCCGAGCAGGACCGGGTGATCCGCTCCGACCTGAGCGGGGTGCTGGTGGTGCAGGGCGGCCCCGGCACCGGCAAGACCGCGGTGGCGCTGCACCGCGCGGCGTACCTGCTCTACACCCACCGCGAGCAGCTGACCCGGCGCGGCGTGCTGGTGCTCGGCCCGAACGCCACGTTCCTGCACTACATCGAGCAGGTGCTGCCGTCGCTGGCCGAGTCCGGCGTGCTGCCGGCGACGCTCGGTGACCTGTTCCCCGGGGCACCGGCGCGGCGCGACGAGCCGGCGGCCACCGCCGAGGTGAAGGGCCGGCCGGTGATGGCCGAGGTGATCGCGGCCGCGGTCGCCGACCGGGAGCAGGTGCCGGCGCAGCCCCGCAAGATCGTCACCAGCGACACCCTGGAGGGCTTCGGCTTCCGGTCGGAGACGCTGTGGCTCACCCCGCAGATGTGTGTACGCGCCCGCGACGCCGCCCGCGCGCTGCCCCGCTCGCACAACCAGGCCCGGCCGGTGTTCGCCGAGGAGCTGATCGGGGCGCTCGCCGCGCAGGTCGCCGAGCGGCTCGGCGAAGACCCGTACGCCGGGGACGCGCTCGGCGGCGACGACGCACCCGGGGAGGGCGCGCTGCTGCTGGACGAGGCCGACACCGCCGCGATCCGGCGCGAGCTGCGCTCCGACCCCGGCGTACAGGCGGCGCTGGACGAGCTGTGGCCGAACCTGACTCCGCAGCAGCTCCTGGAAGACCTGTACGCCTCCGGCGACCGGCTGCGGTCCGCCGCGCCGCAGCTCACCGACGCCGAGCGGGCGCTGCTGCGGCGGGAGCCGGGCGGCGGCTGGACGCCGGCGGACGTACCGCTGCTGGACGAGGCGGCCGAGCTGCTGGGCCAGGACGACCGGGCGGAGCGGGCGGCGGAAGAGCGGCGCCGGCAGGAGCAGATCGCGTTCGCGCAGGGCGCGCTGGACATCGTCTCCGGCTCCGGCTCCACCGACTTCGACGTGGACGACGAGTCCGAGATCCTCTCCGTCGGGGACCTGATCGACGCGGTGCAGCTCGCCGAACGGCACGAGCACCAGGAGGTCATGACGGTCGCGGAACGCGCCGCCGCCGACCGCAAGTGGGCGTACGGGAACATCATCGTGGACGAGGCGCAGGAGCTGTCCCCGATGGCGTGGCGGCTGCTGGTGCGGCGCAGCCCGAGCCGGTCGATGACCGTGGTCGGGGACGTGGCGCAGACCAGCGACCTGTCCGGTGCGGCGTCCTGGGACGAGGTGCTCGCGCTGCGCGGCGCCCGGGTGGAGCAGCTCACCGTCAACTACCGCACCCCGGCCGAGATCATGCAGGTCGCGGCGGGCGTCCTGGCCGAGATCAATCCAAACCTGGAACCTCCTCGCTCGGTACGCCAAGCCGGCGCCGCTCCGTGGTCTGCCACTGTGGCGCCGGGCTCGCTGGGCTCCGCCGTGGCGGACGCCGTCACCGAAGAGATCGCCGAGCTGGGCGACGGCCGGCTGGCGGTGCTGGTGCCGGCGGCGCGGGCCGCGGAGCTGGGCGCGGCGGTGGTGGACGCGGTGCCCGGCGCGGTGGCCGGGGAGGATCCGGAGCTGCGCAGCCGCGTGGTGGTGCTGACCGTACGCCAGGCGAAGGGCTTGGAGTTCGACACCGTACTGGTGGTGGACCCGGCGGGGATGGTGGCGGAGTCGCCACGCGGCCAGAGCGACCTGTACGTGGCGCTCACCCGCGCCACCCGCCGGCTCGGCGTACTGCACTGCGGCCCGCCGCCGGCCGGCCTGGCTTAATTGTCGTAGCTGTGGGGTAGCTTCCGCGGCATGAAACCACGAGCGAACGCACTCGGCCTGGTGGTCGCCGACATGGCGGCCGCCACCGGCTTCTACCAACGACTCGGGCTGCAGTTCGAAATGGTCGGCGACGGGCACGCCGAAGCCGAGCTGGCCGGCGGATTCAAGCTGATGCTCGACACCGAGGAGTCGATCAAGTCCTTCGCGCCGGAGTGGACCAGACCCAGCGGCAGCCCGCGCGGCGCGCTGGCGTTCCAGTTCGACACTCCGGCGGAGGTCGACGCCGCGTACGACGAGCTGACCAAGGCCGGCCACCACGGCGAACGCGAGCCCTGGGACGCCTTCTGGGGCCAGCGGTACGCCAGCCTGCTCGACCCCGACGGCAACGGCGTCGACCTGTACGCGATGCTCCCCAGGTAAGCGGGGGCCGGCCGGCGGCGGCCTAACCTTGGCTGAGCTTCAGGAGCTGTTCTACGGTGCGGCGGTTGCGCGCGGTGGCGTAGACGCCGAAGCGGCGCTCGAACAGGGCGTGGGTGAGCTTGCTGCGGTGGACGCCATCCGGGTAGTGCACGTACACCTCGCGGCCGCGCACGGTGAACACGTCTGGGGCGTAGCCGTCCGGGTCGATGCTGCCCAGCTTCGCCGGCTCCGGCGCGGCGGACAGGAACACGTACGCGACCCGCTTGTGGTCGGCGACCTCGACGTACGGGTCGTGGTCGAGCGCCTCGCGGAGCTGGTCGGGCGTACGCACGATCACCGGCACCGGGAAGCCGAAGCGCTGCTCTATCGCGGCGGCGGCGTCCCGCTCCAGCACCCGCGGGTCCGGCTCGTCGTGCTGCGAGACCACGTTGCCGCTCTGGATGTAGGTGCGCACGTCGGTGTGCCCGAGCGTGCCGAACAACGGTCGCAGCTCGGCCATCGGCACCTTGTTCTTGCCCGCCAGGTTGACCGCGCGCAGCAGTGACACGTACGTCGGCATGCCCTGACCCTAACCGCGCCCGGCGGCCGAGCCCCTGACAGCCGAGCGCGCGCTTAGGATTCGGCTCATGGACTGGACCGGGCAGGGGTTGACCAGTACTGCGAGCGGGTGTCGGCGGCGTTCTGGGCGGAGCCGGTGAACGCGTTCAGCAACGCCAGCTTCCTGGTCGCCGCGGTGGTGATCTGGCACCTGCTGCGTCGCGCCCCGCGTGGGGCCGCCGGCCCACCGGCAAGTCTCGTCGCACTCGCGGTGGTGATGGCGTCCATCGGGGTGGGCAGCTTCCTGTTCCACACGTACGCCACGCTGTGGGCCGAGCAGGCGGACGTGATCCCGATCCGGATCTTCATGCTGCTGTTCTTCGCGTGCTACCTGCACTGGTTCTGGCAGTTGCGGTGGTGGCTGGCGTGGCTCGGGGCGGTCGGCTTCATCGTGTTCAGCGTGCTGATCGGCCCGGTCGCGGGCGACCTGCTGCCGAACGGCTCCGGCATGTACCTGCCCGCGTTCGGAGTGCTGGCCGGCTCCGCGGTCGCCCTGCTGCTGGCGCCCGACCCGGGGCGCCGCCGGCACTGGCGGCTGCTCGCGCTCGCCACGCTGATCTTCGCCGTCTCGCTCACCTTCCGTACCGCCGACCAGGAGGTGTGCGGTGAGTTCGCACTCGGTACGCACTGGGTGTGGCACCTGCTCAACGGCCTGCTGCTGTTCGTGTTGAGCTATGCGGCGGTACGCCGCTGGCGCGACCTGACCGCGGCCGCCGACACCGACCGGGCAGCCGAGCCGGTCGCCGGCTGAGCATGCGAAGCTGACGACATGGACGACGACCGCAACGTACTCGGCGATCAGCTGGAGCCGTGCGGCACCGATCCGGTGACCGGCTTCTACCGCGACGGCTGCTGCAACACCGGCCCGGACGACCTGGGCAGCCACACCGTGTGCACGGTGGTGACCCGCGAATTCCTCGGCCACCAGCGCGACGTCGGCAACGACCTGTCCACCCCCCGACCGGAGTACGGCTTCCCCGGGCTGCGTCCCGGCGACCGCTGGTGCGTCTGCGCCGCCCGCTGGCTGCAGGCGTACCAGGACGGGGCGGCGGCGCCGGTGGTGCTGGCGTCCACCCACGCCCGGGCCCTCGAGGTGGTACCGCTGGAGGCGCTGCGGGAGTACGCGGTGGACGTACCTGCCGACCCCGGCGCATTAGCCTGAACCGCCATGTGAGCCGGCCGGCGCGCGTGTGAGCCCGGCGCGGGCCCGCCAACTCGCACGCCACACGGAGCCGGGCATGTCATACCCCGGGCCTAGCATCGGGCGGACAGTCAGAACCAGCCGAGGAGCGCCCATGACGTCCCTGCACGACCGCCCCCACACCGCCCTGCTCGTCATCGACGTCCAGAACGATGTCGTGGCGGGCGCGCACAACCGTGACGGCGTGATCGCCAACATCGCGACCCTGGTAGGCAAGGCGCGAGCCGAGAGTGCACCGGTGATCTGGGTGCAACACTCCGACGAGAACATGCCGAAGGGCAGCGACGGCTGGCAGTACGTCTCCGAGCTCGCCCGGGAGGAGTCCGAGCCGCTGATCCACAAGACCTACGGCGACTCCTTCGATGCCACCGACCTGGAGGCGGTCCTCGCCGAGCGCCAGGTGGGACGCCTGATCGTGTCGGGAGCCCAGACCGACGCCTGCATCCGCTCGACGCTGCACGGGGCGATCGTCCGGGGGTACGACGCCACGCTGGTCAGCGATGCCCACACCACCGAGGATCTGACCCAGTGGGGCGCGCCGACGCCTGAGCAGGTCATCGCGCACACGAATCTCTACTGGCAGCACCAGTCCGCCCCCGGCCGGCGCGGCGGGACGGTAGCGACCGATTCCGTCGACTTCGGCCGATGACAGACCATCACCGTTGACGCTCTACGCACGCACCTCGCCATGCTCGACGCCGAGCGACAAGCGTTCGGCCCGCACTACCAGGAACATGGGCTACTGGTGTGCCACCCGAACGGCGCTCCGGTGCACCCTGAAACCATCACGGACCGCTTCAACCGCCTCGTCGACCGATCTGGTGTTCCCCGCATCCGCCTACACGACGTGCGGCATACATACGCCACGATCGCGCTCGACGCGGGAATCGACATCAAGATCGTGAGCGACCGCGTCGGCCACGCCAACGTGATCCGTCCCTCTCGTACGGTGCCGCCATGCCGCACGTACGGGCAACGCGCATACAGCCGCGAACGACCCCCGAGCCCCGCCGTCGGCGCACCTGGACGGTCGTCACGCTCGTCGTGGTCACGCTCAGCGCCGCCGGAGCAGGCTCGCTGCTGTACGCCGGGTTGCCAGACCCTGACCAGGAGCATGCGATCGTTGCCTGCCGCACCGAAGTCGACAAGCGCCTCCTGGCACCAGCAACCGCCGAGTACAGCGACGAGACCTTCGAGAGGGGAGAGCGGGACACGACCTCCCCGCTCTACTACGTCACCGGATCCGTCGATGCCGAGAATCGCTTCGGCGCGCGCTTGAGGGCCAGCTACCTCTGCACCGCCGCCAAGACCGCCGACGGCTGGGCTGTACTCCACCTGGAGCTCGACGAGCCAGAGGCCGGGTTTCTAAGGAATTCCCCGTCGCCGTCGCCACCGTACTGACGCGGCTGGCCCCTTGGCGGTGGTCCGATTACTACAACATCTACTACAGGAGACCGAAAACGCCCTCTCAGAGAACGTCTGAGAGGGCGTTTTCGCTGGTAGCGGGGGCAGTGTGCTGGTTCAGGACATCGGCGACAGATGTCTCAAGACATAGGCGACACCTGTCTCAGGTCATCGGCGACAGCCTGGCCGGGCTCGATGCTCGGTCATGTCGAAAGCACGCCTGGTCATCA
>JBOGDF010000138.1:0-13309 GCA_050701635.1 Micromonosporaceae bacterium
GTTGTATTCGGACGGTTCTCCAACGCCGCCGGTCGTCGTCTGGCACCTGTCGCAGCCGACTGAAGATCCGCAGGACAGGCCCTAGCCCCGCGGGCCGTGCGCTACGGCGGCTCCGCGGCCCGCTGCGACGGTGGGCGTGCCCGGTGGGCGAGCCAGCGGGCCGCCACGCCGAGCGCGAACATCGCGCAGCCGGCGGCGACCGCCTGCCACGGCAGGGTGGCGGCCAGCACCAGGCAGCCGGCCAGGCCGAGCAGGTTCAGCCAGCGCGGCCAGCGGCGCTGCCCGGACGGCTGGGTGTACGCGGCCGCGTTCGCGATCGCGTAGTAGACCAGCACTCCGAACGAGGAGAACCCGAGCGCGCCCCGCAGGTCGACGGTCAGCACCAGCAGGCACACCGCCGCCGCGACCACCACCTCGGCCCGGTGCGGTACGGCGAATCGCGGATGCACCGCCCCCAGCCACGCGGGCAGGTCACCACCGCGCGCCATCGCCAGGCTGGTACGCCCGATCCCGGCCAGCAACGCGAGCAGGGCGCCCAGGCTGGCCAGCGCGGCGCCGACCCGTACCACCGGAGCGATTTGTTCGCGGCCGACCGCCGTGAGTGCCGTGACCAGCGGTGAGTCGGATCCGGCCAGTCCACTGGGCCCGGTGGCCAGCAGGGCGGACGCCCCGATCACGGCGTAGATCACCACGGTGATGCCGAGCGCCAGCGGGATCGCGCGGGGGAGGGTGCGGGCGGGATCGCGTACCTCCTCGCCCATGGTGGCCATCCGGGCGTAGCCGGCGAAGGCGAAGAACAGCAGTCCGGCGGACTGCAGCACGCCGTACGCCCCGGCTGGCGCGGTGCCGAGCTGGAGCCCGGACGGCTCGGTGCCGCCGCTGGTCCAGACCGCGACCGCGAACGTAGCGAGCGCCAGCAACGCGCAGGTGACCAGCACTTTCGCCGCCGCGGCGGTACGCGTCACGCCGCGGTAGTTGAGCGCCGCCACCGCGATCACGGCGGCCACGGCGAGTCCGCGCGCCGCCCATACGTTGCCGGGGAAGGCATACCAGGCGACGGTGAGCGCCATCGCGGCGCACGAGGCGGTCTTGCCGATCACGAAGCCCCAGCCGGCGAGGAAGCCCCACCAGTCGCCGAGCCGCTCCCCGCCGTACACGTACGTGCCGCCGGAGACCGGGTACGCCGCCGCGAGCTGCGCCGACGCCACCGCGTTGCAGTACGCGATCACCGCGGCCAGCAACAGCCCGACCAGCAGCCAGCCACCGGCGGCCTGCGCCGCGGGCCCGAAGGCGGCGAACACACCCGCCCCCAGCATCGAGCTGAGTCCGATCAGGATGGCGTCACCGGTGCCGAGTCGGCGCTTGAGTGCTGACACGCCTGCGAACGCTAGTCGACCGGCCCGGGTACGAGGGGAACCCGGGCCGGTCGACCGGCTGCTGTGGCCTGTGGGCTCACAGGCTGTTGGTGAAGACCAGCTTGTTCGGGGTGCCGGCCAGGTCGCCCTTCACCACGCCGTTGGTGGCGTTGTTGGTCAGCCAGGCGCCGAGCGTCGAGGCGTCGGTGTCACCGTTGGCGGCCTTGTAGAGCGCCGCGATGCCGGCCACGTGCGGGGTCGCCATCGAGGTGCCGCTGTACGTGCCGGTGGTGTTGCCCGGCAGCGTGGACACGATCGCGGAGCCGGGGGCGTACAGGTCGACGCACGGGCCGATGCTGGAGTAGGAGGCTCGGTTGTCGGTCCTGTCGCTGGCGGCGACCGCGGTGGCTTCGGTGATCGCCCGGGGCAGCCGGTCACAGGAGTTGCCGCCGGTGTTGCCGGCCGAGGTGGCCAGGAAGACGCCCGAGCTGATCATCGCCTTCAGCGACGCGGCCAGGGTGGCGTCGTACGTCCAGTTCCACGAGGTGTTCGCCACCGCGGGCTTGACCGCGTTGCCGGTGACCCAGTCGATCGCCTTGATGGTCGCCGACGTACGGCCGCTGCCCCGGCAGTTGAGGATCTTCACGCCGTGCAGCCGTACCGCCTTGGCGACGCCGTACGACGCCGAGCCGATGGTGCCGGCGACGTGCGTACCGTGGCCGTCGCAGTCGGTGTCCTTACGGTCGATCACGTTCAGGTCGAACTGCGCCCGGCCGGCGAAGTCCGGGTGGCTGACGTCGATCCCGGTGTCGATCACGTACGCGTGCACCCCGGCGCCGGTGGCGTTGTACGTGTAGCTCGCCGACAGCGGCAGGTTGGCCTGGTCGATCCGGTCGATGCCCCACGACGGCGGGTTGAGCTGGGTGTCGTCCTTGGCGTTGTCCACGTACGCGTCCTGCGTCACCTGCGCGACGTTCGGGTTCTTGCGGATCGCGCGCAGCTGCGCCGGTGTCAGGTCGGCGGCGAAGCCCTTCACCGCGTGCTCGTACCGGAAGCGGGGCTCGGCTCCGGCCTTCGCCGCGACGTCGGCGGCGGCGTCGGTGGCGGCGGCCCGGTCCTTGAGCCGGACGATGTAGGCGCCGGGGATCGGGCGTACCCCCGGCTGGGCCTTTGCTGCGGTGTACGGGGCGGGCGAGTCGGATGTGGCGTTGGCGGCGTTGACGCCACCCGCGACCATCAGGCCGCCGATCAGCAGCGCCGCTGCGCCGAGCGTGGTAGGTCTGCGCACGGTCATCTCCCTGGCTCTGGCGAATCGGGGAGTACGGCAGACGAAACCGAACATATCGTCAACCTCCCCAGGTTGACGCTGACGCTATGTCGCCCCGGGATCGACAGTCAACGATCAATCCGCATTCGCGGGAGAACCCGCGGGAGCTGCCCTCTCACCCTGGAAGCCAAGATCACCGTTTCGGGTACGAATCTGCAGTGTGACTGCACGCCTGGACCTGAAACAGCGATCTCCACTTCCGCGGCGATGGGACGCGTGCGCAGCGTGCAGGTGGTTTGCGAGGTTGTGGGTCTGTTGTGGACAGTGCGCTGGCCGGTGGCGGTCTGCCAGGGGACGCTCCCGGGTGTGAATCACGCCGCGCTGCGACAGCTCATCACCGATAACCACGGAGTGTTCACCCCGGTACACGCCATGGAGTGCGGCTTCTCCCGATACCAGATTCGGGCACGGGTCAGGCGGGGTGAGTGGCACACCGTGCTGGGTCCGGTGCTGGCGCCGGAGGGCACGAGGATGACGGCGTGGGTCCGCGATGTGGCGGCGCAGCTCGCGACTCCTGGCGCGGTGTTGTCGGGGCCGTCGGCCGCCCGTCGACACGGCTTCGGCCTGTCCGACATGCGGACCGTGGTAACGGTGCCGGCCGATCGACACCTGCGGCTGCCCGGCGTGATGTCGTTGCGGGAGCCGCTCGATGCGGGCGACGTGCTGTTCAGCGACGGGGTGCTGCTCACCACCCGGTCCCGCGCCGTCTTCGACTGCGTCAGGCTGTTGCCCGACGGGACGGCGCAGGGTCTGCTGGACCGCGCTCTGCTGCTGGGTTGGACGACCCCTGCCGAGTTCGCCGTCCGGGTGCGCGGCCACGTCGGGAGGCGAGGTGCTCCGCGCTTGGTCCGGCTGCTGCGGTCGGTGTCCGATGGCAGCCGCTCCGTCGCGGAGCGGCAGTTCCTGTCCCTGTTACGCCGCGCAGGGTGACGGGGTGGCGCGCCAACTACCAGGTGGTGCATCACGCGGAGGTGATAGCGACGGTCGATGTGGCGTTCGTCGCGAGTCGCGTCGCGGTCGAGATCGACGGTTGGGCGTACCACAGCGACCCGGCACGGTTTCAGGCTGACCGGCGGCGCCAGAACCGCCTGGTCTCCGCTGGATGGACCGTGCTCCGCTTCACCTGGCACGACCTCACCACCCGCCCCGACGAGGTCATCCACACCCTCCGCTCCGTGCTGCGGGGCAAGATCAGCGATTCCGGTCCCGACGTGTAGCCAGACTGCACATGTCGACCTGAGATCGCGATCTTCGCTTCCACGGTGACCAGCGACGGCGCGGACGGCGCGGACGGCGCGGGGTCAGGCGGGTTTTAGCCAGAGCACGGTGAGGGGGGGCAGGGTGAGGGTGGCGGAGGTGGGGAGGTGGTGGAGCGGCTCGTCGACTGCGGTCACCTCGGCGGGGGTGGGGTGGCCGGAGCCGCCGTACGTGGTCGCGTCGGAGTTGAGCAACTCGACCCAGCGGCCCGCCCGGGGGAGCCCCACCCGGTACTCGGGATAGGACGCGCCGGACAGGTTGGCGACGCAGGCGAGCGGCGTGCCCTGCTCGTCGTACCGCAGGAAGGAGTAGACGTTGGAGGTCGCGTCGTCCGGCTCGATCCAGCCGAAGCCGCCCGGCTCGGTGTCCCGTGACCAGAGCGCCGGGTGCTCCCGGTAGAGCCGGTTCAGCGCGGCGACGTAGCGCTGTACGCCGGCGTGCCCGGGATCGTCCAGAGTGGACCACACCAGGCCGTGTTCCTCGCTCCACTCCGACGGCTGGGCGTACTCGCAGCCGGAGAACAGCAGCTGCTTGCCGGGGTGCGCCCACATGTAGCCGAGCAGCGCCCGTACGTTGGCCAGCTTCTCGGCCGCCGACGGGCCAGGCATCTTGCCGAACAGTGAGCCCTTGCCGTGCACCACCTCGTCGTGGCTGATCGGGAGCGCGAAATTCTCGCTCCACGCGTACGTCAGCGCAAAGGTCAACTGGTTGTGGTGGTGCTGGCGGTGGATCGGATCCTGGGCGAAGTAGCCCAGGGTGTCGTGCATCCAGCCCATGTTCCACTTGAAGCCGAAGCCGAGCCCGCCGTCGGCCACCGAGCGCGACACTCCCGGCCACGCGGTCGACTCCTCGGCGATCATCATCGCGCCGGGGTGCAGCCGGTAGACCGCGGCGTTGGTCTGCTGCAGGAACGCCACCGCCTCGAGATTCTCCCGGCCGCCGTACTCGTTGGGTAGCCACTCGCCCGGGGCGCGGGAGTAGTCCAGGTAGAGCATCGAGGCGACGGCGTCGACCCGCAGCCCGTCGATGTGGTACTCCTCCAGCCAGTACAGCGCGTTGGCGAGCAGGAAGTTGCGGACCTCCGGGCGGCCGTAGTGGAACACGTACGTGCCCCAGTCGGGCTGCTCGCCGCGGCGCGGGTCGGGGTGTTCGTAGAGCGGGGTGCCGTCGAAGCGGCCGAGCGCCCACTCGTCGCGCGGGAAGTGCGCCGGCACCCAGTCCAGGATCACCCCGATGCCGGCGGCGTGCAGCGCGTCGACCAGGTGGCGGAAGTCGTCCGGCTCCCCGAACCGCGAGGTCGGCGCGTAGTACGAGGTGACCTGGTAACCCCAGGACCCGCCGTACGGGTGTTCGGCCACGGGCAGCAGCTCGACGTGCGTGAACCCGAGCTCGACCACGTAGTCGACCAGCTCGCGCGCCAGGTCGCGATAGGACAGTCCGGGCCGCCAGGAGGCGAGGTGCACCTCGTAGATCGACATCGGCTCGGCGTGCCAGCGCCGCTCGGCACGCGCGGTCATCCAGTCACGGTCGGCCCACTCGTACCGGGACTGATAGACCTTGGAAGCAGTCCCCGGGGGTACGTCGGCCGCGGCGGCGAGCGGGTCGGCCTTGTCCCGCCACACCCCGTCCGGCCCCTGGATCCGGTAGCGGTAGTGGGTGCCCGGCGCGGCATCCGGCACGAAGATCTCCCATACCCCGCTGGCGCCCAGCGAGCGCATCGGCCAGCCGTCCTCGGCCCCCCAGCCGATGAAGTCGCCGATCACGCGTACCGCTGTGGCGTTGGGTGCCCAGACGGCGAAGCTGACCCCGGCGACCGGCCCGCGCGGCGTGTCGTACGACCGGGGGTTCGCCCCCAGCACGGTCCACAGCCGCTCGTGCCGGCCCTCGGCGATCAGGTGCAGGTCCAGCTCGCCGATCGACGGCAGCCACCGGTAAGGGTCGTCCACCACCCGGGTGCCGAACCCGTTGGTCACCTCGATCCGGTAGTCCGACGGCGGCCCGGGCAGCGCCACTTCGAACACGCCGTGGTGTACGTGGCGCATCGGATGCCGTACGTCGTCGGCGTCGACCAGGCTGACCTTCTCCGCACCGCGCCGCAGGGTGCGTACCACGGTGCGGTCGCCGTCGGGATGCGCACCGAGCACCGCATGGGGGTTGCTGTGGTTGCCGGACACCAGCAGCTGCAGGGTTTCCTCGCTCACGGTCACCGGCGGCACCATACCTCCTGGGCGTTGCGGGGTTCGTACCGAATCGCACCACAGCTGATCCGACCTCGCGTATCGGGACCAGGCTCACCTGTTGAGCAGGCGGTCGAGCAGCGTATCCAGGCCGGCCCGGATCCGCTCGAACGTGAACCCGTTCTCGGTGAGCGCCCGGTTCAGGTCGGAGCCGAGCGGCGCCAGCAGCGCGTGAGCGGTGTACTCGGCGTCCAGCTCGGGGTCGATCTCGGCGAGCAGCACGCTCACGTGCAGCCGCAGGAAATGGTACGACCCGACCTGGTAGCGCGCACCCGGTCGCGCCGTCTCGGACAGGTGCACCAGCTGCAGGTTGCGTTCCAGCAGGTCCAGGTACGCGGTGAAGAAGGCCCGCAGTCGGGCCGCCCCGGGCGCGCCCGGCCCGAGCGGCGGGGGACCCTCCAGGATCGCGGCCTGCAGGTCGCGTTCCCGCTCGTCGAGCAGCGCGGAGGCGAGCCCCGCCTTGCTGCCGAAGCGCCGGAACAGCGTGCCCTTGCCGACCCCGGCCTCGCCCGCGATCGCATCCAGCGACACGCCGTCAACGCCGTCGCGGGCGAACAACCGGTCGGTGGCGTCGAGGATGCGTCGCCGGTTGCGGGCGGCGTCCGCCCGTTCCCGCAGCGGTGCGCCGATCGTCGGCAGCTCAGGCATGAGCCAGCTTAAACACGTCCGGGGGTACGAGACCGCCGCCACATTCCGCCGGCGTACCTGGTTATCCGGACTGTGGTCCGCTACCGTCGATGCCATAACCGGACTCTAGTCCATTTACTCAGGAGGTCCCAGTGGTTTCCCTCATCACCCGTGATGAACTGCAGGTCGCGATCGACGCCGGCGAGGTCACCGTGGTGGACGCGCTCGGCGGCGACTACTACGCCCAGCAGCACCTGCCCGGGGCGATCGCGTTGACGCCCAGCGACGACGCGGCGGCGCTGGCCGGGAGCCTGCTCCCGGACAAGAACGCGGCGATCGTGACGTACTGCGCCAACGCCGCGTGCCCGAACAGCGACCAGGTGGGCAGCAAGCTGATCTCGCTCGGCTACACCAACGTCCGTAAGTACCGTGACGGCATCGAGGACTGGGTGGCCGCCGGCCTCCCGGTCGAGGCCGGCGCCCCGGTCGCCTGAGGTCGTCTGCGGCTCGCAAGATCGACTTCCCGTGGGGGCATTCACGCCAGGCGGGTCTGTCCCCCACGGGAGGTTAATCAAGAAATCAGGTGAGGGCGGTGGCGAGGGAGCGGAGGGGAATGGGGAGCCACTGGGGCCGGTTGCGGGACTCGTACACGGTTTCGTAGACGGCTTTGTCCAGCTCGTACGCGCGGAGCAGGGTGGCCTCGTCGCGCGGGTCGGCCCCGGCGGCGTTGGCGTACCCGGCGCAGAACGCGTCGCGGTTGCGGGTGATCCACTCCTGGGTACGGAACTGCAGCTGCCGGTCGTGGTCGTCGGGGTGCGCCGCCTGTTCCTCGGCGAGCAGCAGGTGGCCGGCGGCGTAGTCGTACGAGCGGAGCATCCCGGCCACGTCCCGCAGCGGCGAGTCGGGGCGTACCCGCTCAGACATGGGTTTGATCGGTTCGCCTTCGAAGTCGATCAAGAGCCAGGTGATGGGGGTACGCAGCACCTGCCCCAGGTGCAGGTCGCCGTGGATCCGCTGGGTGGGCACCGGCGCCACCACCTCCGACACGGCGGCGTACGCCTCCAGCAGCGCGTTCTCGTACGGCTCCAGCTCCGGCACCACCCGGATCGCCGACTCCAGCCGGGTACGCATCTGCGCCGCCAGGGACGCCAGCCCGTCGGCGCCGAGGGTGCCGGTGCCGCACTGCCGGGCCAGGTCGGCGTGCACTTCCGCGACGGCTTCGCCCAGCCGGTGCGACTCGGCCGCGAAGTCGCCGCCCACCTCGTCGGCGCGCAGATCCTGCTCGGCCATCAGATCCCGTACGCTCGCGGTCGCCATCGACCAGCCGTCGGCGGAGTTGTCCGCGTACGCCGAGAGCATCGCGTAGCTGACCGGCTCACCGTCCAGCACGCCCTCGATCGCGCCCAGCAGCCGCGCGACGTGCGGATTCTCCGCGGCCGAGAGTGCGCGGTTGATCTCCAGATCCGGATTGCGCCCCGGCTGCACCCGGCGGAACACCTTGAGGATCGCGGTCTCGTCGTACACCACGCTGGTGTTGCTCTGCTCGCTGTCGATCACCCGGCTGGGCAGGTGGTCGGCGTCGGGCAGCTCCGCACCCGGCTCCGCGGCGAACGCCAGCGCGCCGTCGGCGACCGTCAGCGGCAGCCCCATCGCCTGCACCAGGTAGTGCGCGAAGGCGTCGTCCCAGAGCGCGTCGTAGACGATCCAGCCATCGGGCAGTACGCCGACCTTCACGTGCTCCAGCTTCTCCGGCAGCTCGCGCGCGTACCCCAGGAAGATCTGGTAACGCTCGTTCTCACCACTGTCCAGATAGGACACCTCGGCGATCGCGTGAGCCAGGTCGTAGTCGGGCCACGGGAACAGCGAGACGCCGAGCTCCTGGATCACCTCGACGGAGGCGATCTCGCGGCCCTTGCCGGCGAACCAGCGCTGCTCCGGCAGCCAGGGAGCGAGCGCGTCGCTCAGCCAGCCGAGCCATTCAGCACGGTCGGTCGGGCGGGGGTGCTCGTTCACGTCAGCGCCTCCGGAGCGGTGAGCTGGAACCAGTAGAACGCGTGGCCGGGCAGGGTCAGCAGGTACGGCAGCTCGCCGATCGCGGGGAAGGGGACCCGCCCGGTCAGCTCCACCGGTACGTGTCCCTCCCACTGCCGCAGGTTCAGCTCGATCGCCTGCGGGAAGCGCGACAGGTTGTTCACGCACAGCACGATGTCCGGCGACGGCTGGTCCGGGTCGGCGTACTCCCGTACATAGGAAAGTACGCAGGGGTTGGAGCCGCCCAGGTCGTGGAAGGCGCCGACGGCGAACGCGGGGTGGCGCTTGCGTACCTCGATCATGCGGCGGGTCCAGTGCAGCAGCGAGGTGGAGGAGTTGAGCTGCGCCTCCACGTTGACCGCCTGGTAGCCGTAGATCGGATCCATGATCACGGGTAAGTTCAGCCGTCCCGGGTTGGCGTGCGAGAAGCCGGCGTTGCGGTCCGGGGTCCACTGCATCGGGGTCCGTACGCCGTCCCGGTCACCGAGCCAGATGTTGTCGCCCATCCCGATCTCGTCGCCGTAGTAGAGCAGCGGGGAGCCGGGTAACGAGAGCAGCATCGCGGTGAACAGCTCGAGCTGGTTGCGGTCGTTGTCGAGCAGCGGGGCGAGCCGGCGCCGGATCCCGATGTTGGCGCGCATCCGGGGATCCTTGGCGTACTCGGCGTACATGTAGTCGCGCTCGTCGTCGGTGACCATCTCCAGGGTCAGCTCGTCGTGGTTGCGCAGGAAGATGCCCCACTGGCAGCCGGTCGGGATCTGGGGGGTCTGCGCCACGATCTCCGAGACCGGGAAGCGGGACTCCCGGCGTACCGCCATGAAAAGTCTTGGCATCAGTGGGAAGTGGAACGCCATGTGGCACTCGTCGCCGCCGGTGGCCTCCTCGCCGAAGTACTCCACCACGTCGGTGGGCCACTGGTTGGCTTCGGCGAGCAGCACCCGGCCCGGGAACTCGTCGTCGACCACCTTCCGGACCCGCCTCAGGAAGGCGTGGGTCTCGGGCAGGTTCTCGCAGTTGGTGCCGTCCCGCTCGAACAGGTACGGCACGGCGTCCAGCCGGAACCCGTCGATCCCCAGGTCCAGCCAGAACCGCAGCACCGCGAGCATCTCCTCCTGCACCCGCGGGTTGTCGTAGTTGAGGTCCGGCTGGTGGGAGAAGAACCGGTGCCAGTAGAACTGCCGGCGTACCGGGTCGAAGGTCCAGTTGGACTCCTCGGTGTCGACGAAGATGATCCGCGCCTCGGGCCAGCGGCTCTCGGTCTCGCTCCATACGTAGTAGTCGCCGTACTCGCCGGTGGGGTCGCGGCGGGACTCCCGGAACCAGGGATGCTGGTCGGAGGTGTGGTTCATCACCAGGTCGGTGATCACCCGGATGCCGCGCTTGTGCGCCTCGTCGAGCAGCAGTACGAAGTCCGACACCGTGCCGTAGTCGGAGAGCACCTTGTAGAAGTCTCGGATGTCGTACCCGCCGTCGCGTAGCGGGGAGTCGTAGAACGGTGGCAGCCACAGGCAGTCCACGCCGAGCCAGGCGATGTAGTCCAGCTTCTCGACCAGGCCGCGCAGGTCGCCGGTGCCGTCGGCGCTGGAGTCGTAGAAGGCGCGTACCAGCACCTCGTAGAAGACCGCGCGTTTGTACCAGGTGGTGTCGACCGGCAGCACCCGGGCCTGCCGGAAGTCCTCGGCGGTCGGGTGTACGACGTGCCCGCCGGTGACGTGGCTGCCTTCTGTGTCGAGGGTTGTCACGTGCGACCCCTCACGGGTAGCGGAGTATGGGTGGCCTCATGGGTAGCGGTGGCCTCATGGGTAGCGGTGGCCTCATGGGTAGCGGTGGACGGTGAACACGTGCGCCGGTTCGTGGTGTGGATCCAGCCGTACGGCGTTGCGTTCTCCCCAGTCGTACGTGGCGCCGGTGAGCTCGTCCCGTACGGTGAACCGCTCGTGCCAGTCGAAGCCGAGCGCGGGCATGTCGAGCTGGGTGTTGCCCCAGTGCAGGTGGTGGGAATCCAGCGAGCACACCACCAGCACGGTGTTGCCCCCCTCCTTTTTGGACCAGCAGAGCAGCGCCTCGTTGTCGATCTCGTGGAACGTCAGGTTGCGCATCCAGTGCAGCGCCGGGTTATCCCGCCGGATCTGGTTGAGTCTGGTGAGGTAGGGCGCGAGCGAGCGGCCCTCGGCTTCGGCGGCGGCCCAGTCCCGGGGGCGCAGCTCGTACTTCTCGTTGTCGAGGTACTCCTCGTAGCCGGGGCGGGGGAGGTGCTCGAACAGCTCGTAGCCGGCGTACATGCCCCAGCTCGGGGTGAGCAGGCTGGCCAGCACCGCCCGGATCTTGAACATCGGCGGGCCGCCGTGCTGCAGCGTGGCGTGCAGGATGTCCGGGGTGTTCACCCAGAAGTTCGGCCGCATGTAGTGGAGCGCGGCTTTCAGCTCCTCGCAGTAGTCGATCAACTCCCGCTTGCCGACCCGCCACGTGAAATAGGTGTACGACTGCGTGAAGCCGATCTTGCCCAGCCCGTGCATCATCGCCGGCCGGGTGAACGCCTCGGCCAGGAAGATCACGTCGGGGTGCTGGGTCTTGACCTCCTCGATCAGCCGGTACCAGAAGTTGACCGGCTTGGTGTGCGGATTGTCGACTCGGAAGATCGTGACCCCGAAGCTGATCCAGTGCCTTATAACGCGGAGAACCTCGGCGTAGATGCCCTCGGGGTCGTTGTCGAAGTTGACCGGGTAGATGTCCTGGTACTTCTTCGGCGGATTCTCCGCGTACGCGATCGTGCCGTCCGGCAGCGTGGTGAACCACTCCGGGTGCGTCTTCACCCACGGGTGGTCCGGCGCGCACTGCAGCGCCAGATCCAGCGCGACCTCCAGGTTGTGGTCCCGCGCCTTCGCTACGAACGCCCGGAAGTCGTCCTCGGTGCCGAGCTGGGGGTGGATCGCGTCATGGCCGCCCTCGGCGGAGCCGATCGCCCACGGCGAGCCGATGTCGTCCGGCTCGGCGACCAGGGTGTTGTTCTTCCCCTTGCGGTTGACCTTGCCGATCGGGTGGATCGGCGGCAGGTAGACGATGTCGAACCCCATCGCGGCGACGCCTGGCAGGCGCTTTGCCGCGGTGCGGAAGGTGCCGTGGCTGGCCGGGCCGGTGGCGTCGCCCGACGGGATCACCGCGCCCTCGGAGCGGGGGAAGAACTCGTACCAGGCGCCGTAGAGGGCGAGCGGGCGGTCCACGTACAGCCAATACGTCTCGCCCCGGGTGAGCAGCTCGCGTACCGGGTGCGGCCACATGGTGTCGGCGGCGGCGAGCGCCGGAGCCACCCGGTGGGCCAGATCCTCGGTCTCGCTGCCCAGTACGCCGGCCGCCGCCAGCAGCTCGGCGCGCTCCGACGGCGGCGCCTTCTCGGCGGCACGCGACAGGATGTCGACCCCGGAGGCCAGCTCGCTGTGCAGGTCGGCGACGCCCTGCCCGGCGGCGATCTTCTTCTCGACCGCGTTCTTCCAGGTGAGGTACGGGTCCGACCATGCCTCGATGGCGTACCGCCACGCGCCTGGCGCGTCGGGGACGATCTCGCCGTGCCACCGGTCCGTGCCGATGACGCCGGGAGCGAGCCGGGTGAACGGGTGCTCGGCGCCGTCCGGGCCCCACCAGACCACGTTGCAGCCAACCGCGTCGTGGCCTTCCCGGTACACGGTGGCGGCGATCGGCAGCCGCTCGCCGACCACCGCTTTCGCCGGATACCGGCCGCACTCCACCACCGGGAACACATCCTCGATCGGGATCCGTCCCAGCGGCGCCGCGCGAGTATTCATCGCCGCCTACGTTAGAGCCCCGCCGTCGCTCCCGCACCTGGATCGGCCGCCCGAAGATCTTGGAACGTGAGCGTCAGGACGGCCGGGCGGGGTGGCGTTCCACCGCAATCTTGTACGAGCGCCGCCGCTGCGGCCATCGCGGGGCGATCCAGCGACACAGAGTGGGTGGGGGGAGGCGATTCATGCGGCCCTACTACCAAGCCGGCTCGGGGACATCCCGCCGACGCCACGCTCCGCCGCGCCCCAGCGGCACCCTACATCTGATCCCGCTGCTTGAGCAGCTCGCGGGCTGCGGCGTCCGCAGCCGCGTTGATCGGGGTCCACTTCCCTGTCGCCAGGTACTCCCTCTGGCCTGGGTACTCGTAGAGCCCAGCGGCGATCTTCGCGTCCCAGCACGGCCTAGAGCACACTGCGTGAACGTCTCTTTCTGGCCCGACCCGCGTGATGACCTTGCGGGCCCCGCAGAAGCACGGAATCCAACGAAGCGCCACGGTGAGCCAACCTCCTCGAATTGGTCAGTCTTGAGGATAAGGGGCCGCCGTGACCTGTTCAGGGACCCGGCGGTGGCATGTCGCCAGATTCGGTTAGGGCGCGCAGCGCCAGCTCCAACGCGATCACGGGAAAGATCCGGCGGTCGATGTCTGACTCGGCCGCCACGTCGGCCACCACGCACGC
>JBOGDF010000139.1:0-13130 GCA_050701635.1 Micromonosporaceae bacterium
CTCCCGCGCTGAGCACGACCTGGTTCCGGGCGGTCGCGCCCGCGGCCTGGGGCCCGCGGCGCGGCGGCGTCAGCGGCGGTCGGCGTACGCCCGGAGCGCCTCGACCTGGGCTGGGTCCAGGGACGGGCGGAGCTCGGCGCGGGCGGCCGCGACGTGGCGGGCGGTGACCTCGGCCGCCTCCAGCGACTCCCGCATCGCGGCCAGCGCCGCCTGCCGGATCAGCGCCGCGCAGTCCGCCGAGCTGAAGCCTTCCAGCTCCGCGGCCAGCTCGGTCAGCGAGACATCCGGCGCCAGCGGTACGTCCCGGGCCGCCGCCGCCAGGATCGCCGCCCGGCCCTCGGCATCCGGCGGCGGTACGAAGACCAGCCGCTCCAGCCGCCCCGGTCGCAGCAGCGCGGGGTCGATCAGGTCCGGCCGGTTGGTCGCCCCGACCACCACCACGTCGCGCAGCGACTCGACGCCGTCCAGCTCGGTGAGCAGCGAGGCCACCACCCGGTCCGTGGTGCCGCCGTCGGTGGACTGGCCGCGGCGCGGGGCGAGGGCGTCCAGCTCGTCCAGGAACACCAGCGTCGGGGCGGCGTGCCGGGCGCGCTGGAACAGGTCGCGTACCGCGCGTTCGCTCTCGCCCACCCACTTGGTCAGCAGTTCGGCGCCCTTGACGGAGATCAGGTTGGCCTTGCCGGTGCCGGCCAGCGCCTTCATCAGGTACGTCTTGCCGCAGCCGGGCGGCCCGTACAGCAGTACGCCGCGCGGCGCCGCGATCCCCAGCCGGTCGAACGAATCCGGGTACGACAGCGGCCACAGCACGCTCTCGGTCAGCGTCTGCTTCACCTCGGCCATGTCGCCGACGTCGTCCAGCGTGATCCGGTCCAGCGCGACGGCGGAGCCCGCCAGCGAGCTGGGGCGTACCACCTCGAGCGCACCCTCGAAGTCGGCGGCGGCGATCGCCGGCTCGGCCTCGGCGCGGGACTCCCGGTGCCGCAGCGCGGCCCGTACGCCGGCTTCGCGTACCAGCGTCAACAGGTCGGCGGTGACGAATCCGGGGGTGCGCTCCGCGACCCGGTCCAGCGCCACGTCGCCGGCCAACCGCACCCGCCGGGTCAGCACGCCGAGCAGCTCCCGCCGGGCCTCGGTGTCCGGCATCGGCACCGCGATCTCGTGCTGCAGCATCCCGGGCCCGCGAAGCTGCGGGTGCACCAGCTCCGGATGGCTGGTGGTCGCCACCACCGCGACCCCCGCCGCCAGCGCGTCCTTCAGCACGGCGGTGAACCAGGTGGCGAGCGGCCGCGGACCGTCCTTCGGCAGCAGGGCTTCCACGTCGGTGATCAACAGCAGGCCGCGCGGCGCGGAGCGTACCTCCGAGAACGTCTTCTTCAGCTGCTCGGCGGCGACCGGATCGTCCTGGGACGCCACCTCGGGCGCCCACAGTGGAGTCACCGCCGCGCCGACGGACTCGGCGACCACCCGTACCATCGTCGACTTCCCGGAGCCGGCGGCGCCGGTGACCAGCACGCCGAGCGAGACCGAGGTGCCGAGGCGTTCCAGCACCTCGCGGTGGTGCATCCCGAGATCCAGCAGCTCCCGCAGCTGCTCGGCCTGCTCCGGCATCCCGGCGAAGTCGTCCAGGCCGACGTGGGTCGCTGGCTGGTCCGCTTGCCGCTCTCCTGGTACGGCGTCCGCCAGCCGCAGCGGCCCCGCCGTGGTCTCGTCGTGCCAGGTGACCGCGGTGTCCATGGTGACCAGCGCCTGGTCCGGGTCGATGGCGACCACGTCGAGCAGCACCGTGGTCCACGCCGGCCCGACGATGCTGGGCAGGCTGCTGCGCGCCACCGCGATCAGGTCGCGGTCGATGTCCGGGGTGACGTCCTGCGGCAGCAACGAGACGTTGTCGCCGGCGGTGAGCGCCTTGCCGAGCAGCGCCAGCCGCAGCATCTGGGTGGAGATGGCGCCTTCCAGCACGTCCGGTCCGTTGACCGTCACCGAGCGGGCCGCGGCCAACCGCAGCTTCTCGACCGTCACCGGCGCGCCGTCGGCAACCCCGAGGTTGCCGAGTACGAGGTCGTCGGCCTGCAGGTCGCCGCGCCCCGACTCGGGGCCGGCCAGCGCCACGATCCCGGCGGTGCTGCGCCGGCCGGTGAGGCGTACCAGGTCACCGGGGCGGAGCCCCAGCGCCATGATCACTTCGTAGTGCAGCCGTACGATCCCGCGCCGGGCGTCCAGCGCCGCCGGCCGCAGCCTGGCGTGCAGGGTCAACGAGGTGGTGCCGTACGGCGTGGTCACGTCGCGAGCGTATCGGCCGTACGCCCACCGGACCGTCCAGCGCCTCGCGGCTTCGGGTGAGAGGCGCGTGTTAGCGGCGTGTGACCGGCCGGCTCTAGCTTGAGCCCACTCATGTGCCCCACGGGGGGCCAGGTTCGCATCACCAAGAAGGTGGGCCCGTATGGGAAGACACAAGATCGGATTCGCCGCGTTACTCGCCGCCGTGATCGCGGTGGCCGGGATGACGTACGCGACGAGCGAGGCGGAAGCCTCGAGCGAGGCGGAGGCGTCGAGCGTCGCGTACGTCTGGATCATCAATGGCAAGAGCAGAAAGTGCGCCGTCGTCCCCGGCGGCGTCTCGACCGACGGCGCTGGGCTGTCGCAGTACACCTGTACGTCCGGTGCCGGGTGGCACATCTGGAAAAGGGTCAGCTACTGGTCGTCCAGCACCGGGACCTTCTACCGGTTCGTCAACAAGCACACCGGCATGTGCATGACAGCGCAGTGGGGCGATGGCCGGACGTTCCAGAGCGACTGCGGCAACTTTGAACAGCAGCGGTGGATCCTGCGCCGCACCAGCACCGGCTACTACCGGCTGCACCCCAGGTCGGATCGCGGCGACTGCCTCGCCATCCAGAGCGGCTCGACGGCGAGCGGCGCGAAGGTCATCACCTGGCCGTGCGGCACCTGGACAGACCACTACTGGCGATTCAGCAACCGCGGGTGAGGGGAACAGACATGACCGGAGGATTCAGGGTCAGGAGATGGCACACGACGGCGGCGCTGTTGACGGCTGCCGTGGCGGCGGCGGTCGGAATCCTGGTGGCGATACAGCCGGCGCAGGCCGGTGAGGTCAGCAGAGTCGTCAACTACAAGAGCAAGAAGTGTGCGTACGTCGGCAGCTACAGCACCAGGCTGGTGACCCAGCGGTGGTGCGGCACCTCGGGCGGGTTCAGGTGGAACCGGGAGAAGCGGACCGACGCCGGCACGTACTACTGGATCTGGAGTACGAGCACCGGCAAGTGCCTCACCGCGAGGACCGTCGACGGGTACGTGGAGCAGCGCGAATGCGACGTACGGGTGTCGCGGCAGCGATGGCAGATCTACTACGCCGGCGGGACCAGCTCCGGGATCGCGCTGTGGCGCATCAAGAACGCGAGCGGACGATGCCTCGGGGTGCAGGGCGGCTCCACCGCCAGCGGCGTACGGCTGATCCACTGGCCGTGCGGGAGCTACGCCGACCACAAGTGGTATTTCCGCTGATCCCACCACGACAGCGGCCGGGTCAGAGCACCTTCTGACCCGGCCGTTCTCTGCGTACCCCGAAATCCGCGCTGACCAGGTCAGATACCTGACTGACGACCGCTGACCGCCGGACCCGGTGGATACGGTTCAGACCGGCCACGGGGGCCTTCACTTGACGCGCCACTCCACTCCGAGACGTCAAGGAGCCTGTGATGGCCTCTTCCTTGGTACGCCGTGCGGCGAAGCTCTCGATCGGGACGCTCGTCCTGGCCGCCTCCGCGATCGCACCCGCAGCAGCGGCGTACGCGGCCCCGGGAGTCGCCGCCCCGATCGTGTCGATCAGCGACATCGCCGTCTCCGAGGGAGACAGCGGGACCGCCAACGCCAGCTTCACGGTGACGTTGAGCAAGGCCAACGGCAAGATCAACACGGTGGAGTACGCCACGGTCGACGGCTCCGCCACTGCGGGCCTCGACTACCAGGCGAAGTCCGGCACCGTCACGTTCAACAAGCGCGAGACGTCCAAGACGATCCAGGTGCCGATCATCGGCGACACGATCGACGAGCCGGACGAGACCTTCACCGTGGTGCTCTCCCAGCCGAGCAAGGATCTGATCATCGGCGACGGCACCGGCCAGGCGACGATCTCCGACGACGACCTTGCGCCGCCGACCCCGACCCAGGCCGACCTGGCGATCCAGCTCACCGACTCACCGGACCCGATCGGACTCGGCGCGGAGCTGACATACACCGCACACGTGGTCAACCACGGGCCCGACGCGGCGACCGACGTCGTCGTGGTGGACCAGCTCAAGCCGTACGTCACCTTCGTGTCGGCCAGCGCCAGCTGCGTACACGTCTCCGGCAAGGTGACCTGCTCGGCGGCGACCCTGGCGTCGGGCGCCGGCTACGACCCGCAGGTCGGGGACCATGTGAGTCCCTGACCTGGGCCTTCGTACGGAGCCGCCTGACGGAATCGAACCGTCGACCTATTCATTACGAGTGAATCGCTCTGCCGACTGAGCTAAGGCGGCGTGGCCCGCTGCCGCGTGGCCGGTCGCCAAGTCTACAAGGCCGTACGTCAACCGTGCACGGGGCGGCGGGGGTGCGCCCAGCGAGCGCCCCGTCTATGGCATGGTGCCGGAATGACGCTCCACGAAAGACTCCGGTACCGGCTGCTCACCGGACCTGACGACGCCGAATTCTGCGCCCGGGTGAGCCGGCTGCTCGACGAGGGCTACGAGCTGTACGGCTCCCCCGCGATCACCCACGACGGGTCCCGCGCGATCGTGGCGCAGGCGTTGCTGCTGCCGCCGTACGAGGCGGTCCGGTTCCGGTCGCCGACGGCCAGCGCCCCGGTACGGCCGTCGCCCGCCGAGCCGCTGCCGGAGGCGCCGGAGGATCCTGGCCCCGTACCCCCCAGGGAGGACTGACCGCGGCATGACCGTCACCCACCCCACCAGCGCCCCCCGCCCCACCGCCGCCCCCAGACCCCGCGACCTGTCCCCTGACCAGCTCGGCTTCACCCGCCAGCCCCGGGTGCCGTGGCTGCGTCCCCAGCTGCTGGCGAACACCGCGGTACGCGCCGGCCTGGCACAGATGTTCGGCGCGTACCTCGACAAGCGCGAGCTGCAGGGCGCGCTGCCCGCCGAGGTGTACGAGCACGACACCGACGGCGACCTCTGGCTGGACTACGTGGCCGACCTGGGAGACGGGTTCGACGCGACGTACTCGGTGGCGTGGACGATCGCGCAGGGCGAGCTGCGGGTCACCGACCCCGACGGCGGCGAGCACACGCTGCGGCGCGGCAACGCGCTGGTGATGGGCGGCGACCAGGTCTACCCGACCGCGGACTGGCGGCAGTACGAGGACCGCTGCAAGGGCCCGTACCGTTCGGCGCTGCCGGAGCCGTCGGAGAATCCGCCCGCGCTGTACGCGCTGCCCGGCAACCACGACTGGTACGACGGGCTGACGGCGTACCTGCGGCTGTTCGGCAAGGGCGAGCTGATCGGCGGCTGGCGTACCCGGCAGACCCGCAGCTACTTCGCGGTGAAGCTGCCCCGGCGGTGGTGGCTGTTCGCGATCGACGCGCAGTTCGACGCGTACCTCGACGAGCCGCAGCTGGCGTACTTCTACGCCGCGGCCAAGCAGCTCGAGCCCGGCGACCGGGTGATCATCTGCGCCGCCCGCCCCACCTGGGTGTACGCCCGGGAAGCCCCCCACGAGTACGACACCGTCGACTACTTCATCCGCAAGGTGGTCTCGCCGCGCGGCGCCGCGGTGTCGCTGCTGCTGGCCGGCGACGCCCACCACTACGCCCGCTACACCGCGTCCAGCGTGCCGCAGCCGGCCGCCGGCGACTCACCGGCGAGCAGCGGACCGGAGGACTCCACCCGGCACCTGGTGACCTGTGGCGGCGGCGGTGCCTACCTCGCGGCCACGCACAAACTTCCGGACGCGATCGACGTACCTCCTCAGGAGACGTTGGTACGCGCCGCGAGCCCGCTCCGCCGCTACCAGCTGCAGGCCCGCTACCCGCGCGCGGCGACCTCGCGCCGGTACGCCTGGGGCGTGTTCTTCCGGCTGCCGCTGCGCAATCCGGGGTTCGGCACCCTGCTCGCGATCACCCACACACTGCTGCTCTCGGCGTACGTGACCGCCGGCACCGGGCAGGTCCCGTGGTTCACGGTGCCGGCGCTCGGGATGAGCGCACTGGTGGTGCTGGCCGGGGTCGGGTTCGCGTCGGTGGACCGCAAGGGCAGGGTCCGGGCCAGACACATCATCGCCGGGGCGCTGCACGGAGTGGCCCATCTCGGGCTGGGCTGGCTGGGCGCCTGGCTGTGGACCTGGTTCGGCGTCGACGCGCTGCACACCCTGCTGCGGCTCGGCATCGCGGTCTTCGTGTACGCCCCGGTGATCGGGGTGGTGGCGGCGCTGCTGGTGTGCGTCTACCTGGTGGTCGCGCACCGGTTCCGGGTGAACGTCAACGAGCTGTTCGCCGGCCAGGGGATCGAGGACGCGAAGTGCTTCCTGCGGCTGCGGATCGCCCGCGACGGCTCGCTCACGCTCTACCCGGTGGTGCTCGACCAGGTCTGCCACAACTGGCGCGCCGCTCCGGACGGCGCCGTACACGCCCCCTGGATCGCCCCCGAGCAGCCGCTGCGCCCCCGCCTCGCCGAGCCCCCGGTCACCCTCTGAGCCCGGTTGCTCCAAGATCATGGGCACCTTCATGCCGTCATGACTGCATGAAGGTGCCCATGATCTTGGAGCGTCAGGAGGTCAGGCCTCGTAGTGCTCCTCGTACGCCTGGCGGGAGCCGCAGACGCTGGCGCGGCTGCACGCGCAGCGGGACCCGTCGGACTCCAGCCGTACGGTGACAGAGTCCTTCGGGACGCTGTGGCCGATCACCTTGCCGCGGCCCTGCTCGGTCTCGACCCGCTCGCCGATGGCCGGCGCGGAGGCGTGGAACTTCTGGTAGAGCGGGTGCTCGTACTTCAGGCAGCACATCAGCCGGCCACACGCGCCGGAGATTCGCAGCGGATTCAGCGGCAGATCTTGATCTTTTGCCATCCGGATGGTGACCGGCTCGAAATCGGTGAGAAATGTGGCGCAACAAAGATCACGGCCACAAGATCCAATACCGCCCTGCACTCGCGCGGAGTCGCGGGCGGACAGTTGCCGTAGCTCGACCCGGCATTTCAGGGTGGCGCCGAGATCGCGTACCAGGGAACGGAAATCGACCCGGTGCGGCGCGGTGAAGTAGATCGTCGTACGCAACGATTCCGTATCCGGTGCGGCGCCCACCACGGCGTCGACGGCGACCACCTTCATGGGCAGCTCGTGCTCCCGGATCAGCCGCTTGGCGGCCACCTTGGCCTCGGCTTTACGCCGGCGTACCGCCGCGTCGCGTTCCAGGTCGGCGTCGCTGGCGAGGCCGGCCAGACGCGGGAAACCGGCGGTGTCCTCGGAGACCCACTGCGCCGCCCAGACGCACTCCGCCACCTCCGGACCGTCGTCGGTCGGCACCAGCACCCGGTCGCCGACCTGCGGCCGGTGCTCGCCCGGGTCGAGGTAGTAGAGGCGCCCGTACCGGTTGAAGCTCACCGCGCACAGCATGCCCATGGCTGCACCTTACGCCGGGGCGCCGGCCCGGAGCGGATTCGTGTGCGGGGGAACGTTGGCGCACCTCGTACCAAATGCGGCTTTTATTGGTTTAGCCGGTTTTGCGAAGAGCTATTTCGCCTGGACAGCCCCAATTCGTTACGCATTATGAGTACGCCCAGCACTTTCCGTAACCCAGTCTGTCGGCCCCTCGTTGGGGGAGCGAGGAACACTTTGCCCATCCCTTGCTCCGGAGGTAACTGAATGACGACGGACTCCCGGGTCATCGGCCGCCTGGCGTACCGGGTCCGCTCGGACCGCCGGATCGCCGGACTCGCCGCCGCTGGCCTGCTCGGTGCGGTGCTGTCTCCAATGGTCGCCGCCACCCCGGCCGCCGCCGGACCCTGCCGGACCAAGCACACCACCGCCGCGGCCGCCGCCGACCTTGTGAAGGCGACGCTCCTCGACCTCGGCCCGCTCGGCGTACCCGCGCCGACGGTCGCCGACCTCACCATCTCCTCGGCGCGCAGCGCCGTCGACAGCAAGGCCGGCGAGAAGTCGATGGCGTCGGCGGACTACCTGGACCTCAAGGTGCTCGGCGAGGACGTACCGGCCGGCCCGCTGGACGCGCACGTGCACCAGGTGGCGCCGCCCAGCAACGCCGAGCCCGAGGTCGTCGCGCCCAGCCAGCTCAACCTGAAGCTGCTGCGCGCCGGCACCGGCCACCTCGCCGCCCACGCCACCTGGAAGCCGGAGTACGGCTGCCGCTGGGCGCAGGGCGTGATCACCGAATCCTTCGGGTCCGACCTGGACGCCGCGATCCTGCCCGCGATGACCACCGCGGAAGCCGGCTCCGAGGAGCGCTCGGCGGCGACCAGCCCACTCGGCGACGGCCTGGTGACGCTGCCGTCCAACGCGTTCTCGCAGACCGCGACCGAGCTGATCAAGCACAAGGGCGAGATGGCCACCGGCGCCACCGCGTGGATCGGCCTCACCGAGATAACCCTTTTCGGGGGTACGGAGAACGAAACCACCGTCAAGGTGATCAACCCGCCGGAGCTGCGCGCGCTGGCCACCGGGTCCAAGCACAGCTCCTCGGTGACGTACTCGGCGCCGGTGCTGGAGATCATCACCCCGGACGGCACCAGCCACCGGATCGACTCGCCGGACCAGGTGTTCGAGCTGACCCTGCCGCCGGAGGGCCCGCCGACCGTGGCCGACCAGCCGTCCGCCGAGAGCGACAACGGCAGCGCGCCCCTGGCGCCCGAGGCGCCCGGCGTGGAGCCGCCGGACGCACCCGCCGCCCCTGACGCACCGGCCTCTCCTGACGCGCCGCAGGATCCGGTCGGTGACCTGCTGGGCGGCCTGACCGGCAAGCCCGGCAACGGCTCCGGTACGGCTCCCGAAGCGCCGGCCGCACCGGCCGCACCGGAAGCACCGGCCGGCCCGGCCGCTCCCGAGACGCCGGCCGACAAGCCCTCCGCCGCTCCCGAGGCGGCAGAGGAGTCGGACAGCAAGGCACTCACGCTGCGGCTCAGCATCGGCCACCTGGAGTCCAGCATCTCGAAGCGCGAAGTGACCGGCGGGGCCGCGTCGCTGCGGCTGCAGCTGCTGGCCTCCGCGCCCGAGGGCTCCACCGAAGCGGGCAGCGAAGCCGCCGGTGAGCAGGCCACGATCGCCGACGTCGGGCTCGGGCTGCTCTCCGTACGGGCCTCGGCGCCGCCCGGTGGCACCCACCCGCCGACGACGCCGCCGCCCGCCGGTGGTGGTGGCAGCCTGCCGACGACCGGCTTCAACCTGATGGCCGTGCTCGCCACCGCCGCGTTCCTGCTGGTCGCCGGCCGGTTCCTGATGGTGCTGGGTCGCCGTCGCTCGCAGCCCGAACAGAACGAGAGTTAGGGCGCTTCGGGCCGGCTGCCCCTGTACGGTGGCCGGCCCGGTGGCCCGGGTTTGAGACTTGACCCCCGGTAACACCGCGCCTCGGGGATCCCACCTCCCCGAAGATCCCGTCGACCTCCAGACGGGCGCGTGGGTTCTGCGGGCCCGGAGCCTGTCCCCGCCGGCTCCGGGCCCGTACCACATTCACTCTCCGCAGGTGATCCACTACGGTTGCGGCACCGCGTCTGACGTGCTGTTATTACCTTGTGTGATCGATCCTCGCCCGGACGGGTGAATTGCCGACACAGGCGTTACCGCCGTACCGGAGCGAGGTTAAGTAGAGGAAGAGCGCCGTTGCGGATCATCGTCGGCGGGCTCCTCACAGACCTGCGGGGGGTGCAGGGAGCCGCGGCGTCGGAGCCCGGTAGACGTGAAACGTCCCGCTCCGGCGCCGCTGGCCTTTTCTCCGGCCGGCCTCGGGTTGAGTCAGGTACGGCGTCCCCACCTTCGGCCACGCCAGGCGCCGCCGACGCCGGCGAGGTGCAGTGCCACGAACAGCAGGCCCGCCGTGGTGAGCGTGCCCGGCGCCAGCAGTGGCGTACCGAGACTGCGACCGGCGAGGGTCAGCAGCAACGCGATCCCGAACAGTACAGCGGCGATGATCGCCATCATCGGTCCTCCCGGGGTTCTCTGGGTGCCTTTCCACCCGTTACCCCCCGAAGCGCCATTTCATGGGATCACCACGCCGCCGCCGGGCCCGGCCGCCCTACACGCGGACCCAGACCGCCTTCGGGTAGCGGCTGGCCGGCGCGTCACCGCTCAAGGTCGGCGCGGGCAATGGGGCGAGCTTGGCGGCCCAGCCACCGGCCGGTACGCCGTCGGCGCCGGCCACGTACGTCTCCATGCCGGTCTCGTACCAGCTCGCGACCGAGCCCAGCGTGACCGCGCCAATGTTGGCGGCCGCGGTGACCACGCGGGGCGCGTCGGCCAGCTCGCCGGTGACGTACGCCCGGCGCAGCGCTGCCGGGTCGCCGGCCAGCTCGTCGCAGCCCTTGATGATCACCGCTTCCCGGGAGCTGAGCACCTCGGCGAGGGCGCCCGCGAGCGCCTGCCGGGTCTGCGAGAACCAGCCCGCCACCGACTCCACGAAATCGGCCGAGGCGCGCAGCTTGCCGCTCAGGCTCTCCGCCCCGTCGTCGCCGGCCAGGTCGTGCATCGTGGTCGACCAGTGGGCGGCGAACGCGTCGTACCCGGCGCCGCTCCAGCCGAGCTCGCCGGCCGCCCGGTCCAGCGGCGCGACCAGCTCGTCGTGGTACGAGGTGGCGAGCTGGCGCAGCCGCGTGACCGCGTCCATCAGCTGACCCGGCGGCGTGGCCAGCAGCATCCGCAGCACCTCGCCGGGGCGGGCGCGCAGCGTACGGAGGTGCCGGGTGAGCGGATGCCCGTCCGGTACGCCGAGCTGGTCGATCACCAGGTCCACCCGGCGCAGCAGCTCGCCGGCCTCGGTGGCCAGCATCGGCAGCGAGTCGTCGGTCACGGTGAAGCTCATCAGCCGCTCCCGTCCGGCCGTACGGTGAGGCTGCGGCGCTCCGGGCGGGCGTCGCGCCAGGTGTCCGTGCCGGCCCCGGCGTCGGTGATCCGGCTGGCCAGCGTGATGTCGGTGTCGGCGTAGTTGGCGGCCACCTTGGCCAGACTCTCCGCGGTGCTGACCAGGCGTTCGCCACGGTCCTTCGCCTCGGTGGCGCGCGCGTCCAAAGCACCTTTCCACTGGGTACGCAGCTCACGGCACAGCTCGCCGAAGCCGCCGGCACCGCCGGCGCCGAACGCCTCGGCGCCCGGGTCGAACCCGCCGATCAGGTCGCCGGCGCGTACCAGAGTGTCCCCGGAGGCCAGCACGGCACCGGCGAAGTCGACCAGACCGCGTACGTCCTGGGCCCGCGATGAATCCGTCATCTCCGTGTCCTCGCTCGGTCGTCCTCGGCTGTCTGCCCAGCGGCTCAGCTGCCGCTCAGCGGCTGGTAGTCGCGGAAGTTCTCGTCGTACAGCTTCTGGCGGGCCCACTGGCCGGCGTGCGACGCGGCCTGGCATGCCGAGAGCACCGACTGGGCGAGCTGCTCGGAGCCCTTGTCCGGATCGAGCGCCTCGTCGGCGATCGTCACGTCGCGAAACTCGCCCGCGCCGGTCACCACGATCTCGACCAGCCCGTCGGGGGAACGCACGGTGACCTCGATGTCGACGATCGCCTTGCCGAACTCCTGGCGCTGCTCGTCGATCTTGCGGTACTGCTCGATGGCCTCCTCGATAAAGGCTTCATCGATCTCGCGAGGCATCCGGAGCTCCTCACCGTCCGTACGAACCCAGTCTCGGTGAGGAACCGTACGGTACCGACGCGAATGACGCCGTCCACCCCCCGCCTCTGTCGCCGATCCGATACCCCGGAAACGCTAAGCGCCGTACCCCCGGAAACCCAACCCCCGACCCGAGGGCTGTGGAAAACCCCGCCACAGTTGGCTGATCTTGGGGTTTTGGCTGTCCAGGGACGATCCAAGGCAGCCAAAACCCCAAGATCCGTACGTTATCCACAGCCCCGCGACGGCGGGATGCGCCGGAGGGGGTGGTTGGGGTGGGGTAACAGCGTGGGAGTTGACGATCTGCGGCCTCCGGGGCTGAGACGGCGGGTGTTTCTTGCGCGTGACGCGCTGGAGGGCGGGCTGCTCACGCGGGGTCAGCTGCGCGGTGGTGCGTGGCACCGGGTCCTGCGCGGGGTGTACGCCGATTCCCGGCTGGAGCGCGATCACGGCCTGGCCATCCGTGCGGCGGCGCTGCTACTCCCGTCGGGAGCCGCGATCACCGGCGCCTCCGCGGCATGGCTGTGGGGTGCTCGGCTGGCTGCGCCGTACGACCCGGTCGACGTGGTCGCACCACGAAGCTTCGGGCCTGTCAAAGGCCTCCGGATCAGGGGTGCCGCCCTCACCGCCAGCGACATCGATGTGCTCGGCGGGATCCGGCTCACGACACCGGAACGTACGGCGTGGGAGCTCACGATGCGGCGTGACCTCCCGGACGCGGTCGCGGTGATCGACGCGCTCCTGGCGGCAGACCGGTTGTCGGCGAGTCGGCTCGATGCGTACCTCGACACCCGACGAGGTGCGCGGGGTTGGCGGATGGCCGCCAAGGCGTTTGGGCTGGTGGACGGTCGCGCCGAATCCCCGGCCGAGTCCCGCCTGCGGGTCCTGCTCACCCTCGCCGGGCTTCCGCCGCCCACACCGCAGCGCGAGATACGCGACCACCACGGCTTCGTGGCACGGGTCGACCTCGCCTGGCCCGAGGCCGCAGTCGCGGTGGAGTACGACGGTGTCTGGCACGCCGCGGCCAGCCAACTCCGGCGGGACCGGCAGCGCCTCAACCGGCTGCTCGCCGCCGGCTGGCTGGTGCACCACGTCACCGCCCGCGACCTGTACGACCCCGCCCCCACCATCGCCGCCATCCGCGACCTGCTCCGCCGTCGCGGTCTGGCGTCGGCGTAACTCGCGACACGATCTTGGGGTTCTGGCTGCCTCAAACGGCCTCTGGACAACCAAAACCCCAAGATCCCCTCGGGGGTACGCAACGCGGCGCGGCGCGGCGCGGCGCGCGCGGCGCGGCGC
>JBOGDF010000140.1:0-13108 GCA_050701635.1 Micromonosporaceae bacterium
GTGCGGTACTCGTCGGCGATCTCGGCCAGCTCCGTCACCGCGTCCCGGGCCGCGTCAAGTTGGCCCGCCGCCACCATGATCTCCACGTGGGCGGGCAGCAGCCGGGAGCGCGTCAGCTGGTCGGGCGTCTCGCCGAGCGTACGGCCGATCGCTGCGGCCGCCGCGTCCGTCCTGCCCTGCGCCAGCCGCAGCAGCGCCAGCCCGGGCTGGATGTTCCAGCCGAACTGGTTGGCGCGCCGGTACGCCTCGTCGGCTTCGGCCAGCTCGCCGCGCAGCCGGTGCACCTCACCGAGCTGGTAGAACGCGCCGCCGGCGACGATCTCGCCGTACCCCTGGGTGAGCAGCTCGCAGGCCAGGCTGGCTTCCCGCGCCGCGTCCCGCCATGCGCCGCCGAGCTGCAGCAGCTGGGAGCGGTGGATCCGGCAGATCCCCGAGTACGCGCCGGTGAACTGCGGCTGCGCGTCGCACCACAGGTTGAGTGCCGTGGTCCATTCCCGGGCCCGCCGTACCTCGTGCAGCTGGTGGCAGGTGGCGATCGTGCTGCAGTAGATCCATCCGTTGATCCGGACCGAGGTCTCGCCCGCGGTGATGCCGAGCATCGCCTCGTCGAGCAGCGCGAGCCCTTCGGAAAGCTGGCCCTGGCCGACCCGTATCCGGCCCTGGATGTGCGTCGCGGCGGTGACCAGATCCCGGTCGCCGCACTGGTTGCCGAGCTCCGCGGCCTGCGCCGCCGCGGCGTACGCGGCCTGGTATTCGCCCTGGCGTTCCAGCTGTTCGGCCTCCGGCAGCAGCAGGTACCCCCGCTCCGGGCACTCCGGCACCGACTCGGCGAGCCGCTGCGCGCGCGCCAGCCAGCCGCCGGCGTGTGCGAACTCGCCCCGGAACACCAGTACGTCCTGCAGCCAGTACGCGCACCGCAGCGCGCGGCCGATCTCGCCGGCGTCGGCGTACGCCTGGTACGCCCGCTGCAACGCCTGCGCCGCCTCGGTGCCCCGCCCCAGGATCTGGGTCGCTTCGGCCAGCAGTTCGAGGTCGTCGATCTCCAGCGGGGCGACCTGGTCGACCGCGGTGAACTCGTCCACGGCGTCCGCCCACGCCCGCTGCTGGTGTGCCTTGCGAGCACGTTCCAGCTCCGCGTTCACATCCATGGCGCCTCCCGGCGGGGCCGCGGCCGCAACAGGCCGGCCGCGGCGGCGGGCCGTGGACGCGACGTGCCGCGGCGCCTCCATTTCACTCCCGCCGACCGCTCTTGTCAGCCGTACACCCCAACCCGGCCGGCGACCCGGGCCGGGCGCGGGCCGCCCGGTCTCGCTACCGGACGTCTATGTAGTCGCCGGCGGTGGTGATCGGTTGCGTGATGGCGTTGCCGGCGTACACCCAGCGGTAGAGGCCGTCGTAGCTGGCGGTGACGGTGGTACGCAGGTTGCCGTAGCTGTCGGTGTAGACGGTCTTGACCGTCACATACGCGTCGGTGCCGTACCGGCGGTACTGCAGTTTCACCGGCTGGCCGCTGTACGCCTGGTAGCTGTAGGTCTCCCAGTTGGCGCGCAGCAGCTTGCCGGTGACCGTGATCGGCTTTCCCTTGTAGACCGGCTCGGGCGTGGCGTCCACCGTGAGAGTGGTGGCCCGCAGCACCGACACGCTCGCCGCCGCGTGCCGGTCGGTGAAGCTGGTCCTGTCACTCGAGTGGGCCCACGCGGCGGCCTTCCAGGTGCCGGCCAGCGCGTTGCGGCCCAGGTCGTGCCGCGCGTTGAACTGGAAGTTCACCGTGCAGGTGGCGGTGGTGGCGTTGACCGGGTTGCAGGTCGCCGGCGACTGCCCGATCAGTACGGCGTCGGGAGCGTCGTACCCGCCGCGGTAGAGGTACAGGTCGCCGCGGGCGATCCCGGACGGGTCGGTCGCGGTGAAGGTCGCCGGGAAGCCGAACGTGGTGTAGCCGTGCGCGACGATCGGCTTGCCTCCGTTGGCCACGACGTTGGAGATCGTGGTCGCACCGACCGTCTCGTCGCCCAGCGGCACCGGCCCGGCGAAGGCGCGCAGGATCGTACGCCGCAGGCTGCCGTTGTTGGTGGCGGTGACCCGCAGCGAGACGAAGGACGCCGTCCCCGGCACGGTCAGCTCCGCAGAGCGGCTGGCGCCCTCGCCGGTGACCGGCAGCGCGAGCCAGGTGGCGCCGTCGTCGGTGGAGTACTCGATGCCGATGAGGTTCTCGTCGGTGGTGACCCGGCGGGTGTCGGCGGTCGCGTCGATGCGCACCACCGCGCCGGCCGCGGCCCGGTTGAAGCCGTCGAGCCCGGAAACGGCGACCCGGGCGTCGATCAGCGCCAGCTCCGTCCAGTGCGGCGTCCCGCTGGAGACGAACTCCCACTCGCTGCGTACCTGGGTCGACAGCCGGGAGTACGGCACCCGCCGGTTGACGGTGTGTTCGTACCGGTACGCCGTCGGCTCGTTCGGCACGGTCGCGTGCAGCGCCTCGTGCGCCGGTATGTCGTACGCCTCGGCGAGCGTGGCGCCGCCGGCGGTGAGCCGGATCGAGGTCGTGCCCCGGTCGTCGTAGCCGCGGTTGTCGCCGACGGCGCTGAACGCCGAGGCCTCGTACAGCGACATGCTCGTGCCCTGTTGTCGCGAGCTGAGGGAGGCCCCGCGGGTCAGCGAGAACGGCGCCGCCCCCAGGGTCTCGCCGGGCGACGTACCGGGGCTGAGGGTGCGGTCGGCCAGGATCAGCTGGTGGTCGTACGTGCCGTACAGCAGGATCCGGCCGAAGCCGCGGCTGGGCGTGACGTATTCGGTGACGGTGCCCGGCGCGGCGACCGCGGCGCCTAGCAACCAGCCGCCGGTGTCGCCGAAGCGCGCCACGGAGTGCAGCTCGGCGCGGGTCCTGGTGCCGGGTCCGCGTACCGCGGTGACCGTCTTGGCCAGGTTCGCGGTCTGCACCTGCACCAGCGGCGACGCCGGCACGGTGTCCTGGAAGCTGTGGACCAGGTCGTACCGGTACGGACTGGGCGCGGGTGCTGTGCTGCGAGTACGCGTCTTCAGCTCATGGATCCGCAGCGCGGCGCCCGGCACCGAGAACGGCGTGGTGTAGACCTTTGCGGAGCCGTGGCTGGCGAAGCCGACCACGCCACCCGGATGGGCGACCGAGACCCCGGCGGCGGCGCGGGCAGCGTCGGCGTTGTCGACGTTGATCCCGGTCTCTTTGGCCAGCGCCTCGTCAAGCTGCACCGTGAGCCCGCTGGTGCCGACCCGGAACGCCTTGGTGAGCAGGTAGCTGGGGCGCCCCGCGTCCTGGTGCAGCGCTACGGTGAAGTAGTCGCCGGTGGGAAGGTCCACGCTGGTGCTCGGCCCGGGTTCGACGCCGATGTGCCGGAGCTCCCAGGTGGTGCGGTCCCAGACGTACAGCAGCTTCGAGGCGACCGGCGCGTTGACGATCTTGATTGTCACCGGGTACGCCGTTGCGTCAGTGGTCGCCGACGGCTTCGCGTCACCGGTGCGGAGCTCGGTGGTGGTGACCGGGCGCGGGCTGGACGGGCGTACCTGAAGCATTCCATTGACGAACCCGTAGCCGTACTGCCCCAGCGGGCGGCCGGGTGCCGGCGCGATCCGCACATCGTCCGGCGACCCCGCGGCTCCCGGGACGAGCGTGATCCGTTCGCCGGTCGCGAGCGTCGCCGACGGCGGAGCGTCCGCGGTCTTGACGACTCCCTTGCGTACCACCGAGGTGGTGTTCTCTGTGGCTCCGGCGACGCCCGCGGCGGCCAGCAGCCCCACGGCGACAACTCCGGCCAGCGCGATGGATCCGCGCCGGCGCAGCCTTCCACTCCAGATCTGCATGTCTGGTGTCCCCCATCTTGTCAGCGCCGTGGGCCATCGACCGACGTCGATCGGGGCTGACTGTCGGTCATCGTAGGACTCGGGTCAGCTCATGGACAGGGGATGAAACGGATATCCGACACCCGAGCCCGCGCGCTCCTGGCCGGGCGGGCCGGTGCCGGCCGTGTGACGATGGGGGCGTGAACCGGCTGGCGAACGCGACGTCCCCGTACCTGCTGCAGCACGCCGACAACCCGGTCGAGTGGTGGGAGTGGGGGCCGGAGGCGTTCCAGGAGGCCCGCCGGCGGGACGTACCGCTGCTGATCTCAGTGGGGTACGCCGCCTGCCACTGGTAACAAGTGCGCATAACAGGGTGGCGTGCCAGCTCACGTGTCACCATCCGCATCCGAGGTGGGCTGCTCGTCAGCGCTTAGCGCATGGGGAGATCCAACGGCCTCGTCACGCACACGCGCGGGAGCTGCTGGCCGATGCCGGCCAGGCGATGCTGGACATGGCCGCTGAGCCGACGCCGAGCGTGGTGGCGGCTTGGCGATCGCCAACCTGCTCCGTCAGCTGCGGCCGCTACGCAGCGCCACCATCGCGATCTACGGCACCACTCATGTCGACGGCACGTGAAAACTGACCCCTGCGTGGCATCCGAATTTTGACCCCCTGTCCGGGGACCCATAAACACTGACCTACGCGCCCCACCACAGATCCTGTCCCGTCCGAACGAAGATGGCGCAGACTGAGCCGCTGAGCAGCGCTCCGCCATCTGAAGCTGGACGGTTCTAGGTTCGGCCGTCCACGATTACTTGACGGATTCCGCGGATGTGGGGCGGAAGGGGCGGTGGCTGCTCTCCATGCCAGCTCGTCTCGTGTGGCTGCCGAATCCATCCGGCTCACATCTCCCGATCGATCCGCTGTGCGGGGACACGGTGAGGGATCGAGCATGCGAGCATGAGAATCAGGATGAGCGAGTAGTAGTGCAGGGCCACCCACGCGCCCCGCGGGGTGTCGATGGCCAGGTGGGGTGCGAAGGAGGTCACCGTCAGCGCCCAGATTGGTACCACCGTGAACGCCAGCAGGCCGCACACGACTCTGCCCCAACGGGGGCCGCGCCCGGAGACCGCGTAGCCACCCACGATGCCGTACAGAGGCACACCGACGGCACCGCCACCCAGCCCGTCCTCGAAGATCCCCAGAAAGCCGAGCGGGCCTTCACTGAAGAGGACGGCGGTGAAGGTGAGCGGTGCCAGTGCCAGCCAGCGCCATCCACGACGCCCACCGGACGCGCGCAGGTGCTCCGCCCAGCCGAGGAGCAGGCCGGTGACGACACCCGGCAGCAGGACGTACCCAAAGGTCATCGCCCAGTCCACGCCCGACTCGTCAGCGGCGACCTGCGCCATGAAGCCTCGGAGCCCACACGCCCAAGCGAGCCCGAACAGTGCGCCAAGGAGCAGCAGCGACACTCGGGCCCGGGTATCAGGCATAGTCTTTCGGGCTTGGGAGATGGTCGACATTGCCGCCCCTTCTGCGTGAGTTGGTTCTACTGAATCTGGCCGCGGCGCAGCGCGAAAAGGCCGAAATGTCAGGTAGGACGTGGGGTACTGACGGGGTCAGGCGCGCCGGGGCAGGCTGATCAGTCCGACCAGGAGAGCCCACAGCCCGACCAGGGTCCCGGCCACGAACAGTGGATCGAAGAGGTCGGTGAAGGCGATGGTTGCCGAGGCCAGCGCGAAGCACAGGCCACCGACGACCCCGAGCAGCGCGATCAGCCGGCCGCCCAGGGCCCGGGTCCGGCCGCCGATCACGGCCACCGCGGCCACCGTCAGCGCCCACGCGGTGTCCAGCCCGCCCTCGACGAAGGCCTGCAGGTACAGCGCCCAGTTCCACTCGCCGGTCGCAGTGGCATCGACGTTCAGTGCCTGGAAGAGGTGCACCGCCATTCCGACGGTGGCAACGACCGCGACGGGAATCGCGACCCGCAACAGCCGAGCCATCGCCGACGGCAGTGGGGCCCGACGACGGAGCAGGACCAGGGCGGTGGCGAAGACGGCGAAGGAGATGAGCAGCAGGAGGTGGGACGGGTACCACGCGGGATTGAGCAGCATCTCGTGCATCTGATCGACCTTGTTGCCCTCGCCGCTGTCGCCCGGGTGCATGACGCCCCCGGCGACGAACGTGATCCCGAACAGGATGAAGCAGGCCCCGGTGAGCCGGTCGATGACGGTGGAGTCCCGCCGGTGGGTGAGTGTTCTCGTAGTCATGCCGTCAACGGTCGCCCCAAGACACCCGAGCCGGCACGAGGGCAGACCCGGGAGCGGCTCAGGGTTAACCCTCCTCCGGCGCCGGTCGCTCTGTGCGAGCATTCAGCATGGAGATCGCGGCACCTGGGTACGACGAGGTTCCGCCGCTGCTGCGGGAGACCGCCACCGCGCTTGGCGCGCTGGCGGTCGCGGCGCTGGTCGGCGCCGGATTCCGGCTCGGCTTCCATGTCGACAACGCTCACAACGGCCTGATCGGGGCGTCGTTCACCGCGGTCGGGCTGTACGTCCTGCGGATGCGGCCCCGGCACCGGGTCGGCCGGCTCTTCCTCGCGGTCGGGGTCGGGCACGCGGTAATGTTCTTCGGCCGGCAGTATGGCCTCCACGAAGGCCCACTTCCCGGTGGTGCGTGGATCGGCTGGTTCGGGGTCTGGCCGTTGCCGTTGCTGATCGCGCTCTTCGGCTGGACGCTGATGGTCTTCCCGAACGGCAGGTTCGCCTCACCGCGCTGGCGGGTGGCGGCGCTGGTGATGGTCGGTTGCGCAGCGATCTCCGCGCTCGTCTCGGCGCTGTGGCCGGTCGCGTATGACCGCACGGCAATGGTCGCCCCACACCCGCTCAACCTGCCGGACCTGCCCGTCGAAGCCGCTGTCGGAACCCTCACTGGGGCGTCGTACGCCGCCTTCCAGGTGCTGTGGAGCGCGTCGATCGTGGTCCGGATGCGGCGGGCCACCGGCGACGAGGCCCGACAGCTGCGCTGGTTGGTCTACGCCGTGGTGATGGACCTGCTCGTGCTCGCGGTCGGAATGGCGGTGTTGGACTCGCCGGTCCCGGGACTGCTCTGCCTGCCGTTGATCCCGGTCGCCGCCGGCGTCGCCGTGTTGAAGTACCGGCTCTATGCCATCGACCCGGTCATCAACAAGACGATCGTGGTCGGTGGGATGGCGCTGCTGATCACCGCCGGGTACGTCGCCATCGTCGTCGGCCTCGGAGCCGTGGCCCCGGTCGACGACCGGTTGCTGACCCTGGCCACCACCGCGGTCGTCGCCGTCCTCTTCGAGCCGCTGCGACGGCGGATCGAGCAGCTCGCCGACCGGTTGGTCTACGGACGCCGGACCACGCCGTACGAGGCGCTGGCGCAGCTTTCAGCACACGTGGCGGAGCCGCCCCAGGACCTGCTCGGCCACGTCACGGCCACGGTCGCCAAAGGCGTCGGCGCCACCGAGGTGGTCCTCTGGGTGCGGCGGGAGCCGGATCTGGAGGCGCGCGCCAGCTGGCCCGGGCCACCGTCGGGGCGGCCGGCGCAGGTGACCCGGCCCCTCGTCCACCAGGGGCGTTCGCTCGGAATGCTCAGCGTCCGCAAGCCGGTCGGCGAGTACCTCACCGCGGGGGAGGAGCGGCTGCTGGGGGATCTGGTGGGCCAGACCGTGCTGGTACTCGTCCAGCAGGAGCAGGAGCGGGAGCTGCGGGCCGCCGCGAGACGGATCGTCACAGCCGAGGACGCGGCCCGTCGCCGGATGGAGCGCGATCTGCACGACGGCCTCCAGCTGCGCCTGGTGACGCTCGCAATGGAGCTGGGGATAGCGGCCAAGGCGGCCGAGTCATCCGGTGACGGTGCGATCGCCACGCAGGTCGAGACGGCCCGGGAGCACCTCATGGAGGCGACCGCCGAGCTACGCGAGCTGGCTCGCGGACTGCACCCGATGGTGCTCAGCCAGTCCGGCCTGGAGGCGGCCCTGGCGATGCTTGCCGATCGGTCGCGGATTTCGGTGCGGCTGCGCTGGGCGGTTGACGGACGCCTTCCGGACGAGGTGGCGGCGACCGCGTACTACCTGGTCAGCGAGGCGCTCACGAACGCCGCCAAGCACTCCGGCGCCGAGGTGGCGACCGTCGTGGTCGCCCGGACCACCGCAGGGCTGGAGGTCTCCGTCTCCGACGAAGGCCGCGGCGGCGCTCAGCCCTCTGCCGGCAGCGGCCTGGAGGGCCTCTCCGACAGGGTGGCGGCCCTTGGCGCACGGCTCAGCCTGACCAGTCCCATCGGCGGCGGGACGACGATCCGGACGGTGCTGCCATGCGAGTGATCCTGGCCGACGACGCCGTGCTCTTCAGGGAGGGGATGGCCCGCATCCTCGCCGAGATCGGCTTCGATGTCGTCGGGCAGGCCCGGGACGGTGGAGAGCTGGCCACACTCGTGCGGTGTGACCCGCCCGACGTGGTGATCACCGATCTCCGGATGCCGCCCACGCACTCCGACGAGGGGATCGAAGCGGCCGCTCGGATCCGGGCGGCGTACCCGGAGGTCGGGTTGATGCTGCTCTCGCAGTACGTCGAGGTGCACCACGCGCTGCGGCTGATGGAGGAGTTCGACGGCGGGGTCGGCTACCTGCTCAAGGACCGGGTCTCCGACCTGTCCGGGTTCGCTGTGGACGTACGCCGGGTGGCCGCCGGCGAGGTCGTGATCGACCCCGAGCTGGTGAGTCGGCTCGTCGCCCGACGGCGGGAGCGCGATCTGCTGGCCGACCTGACCGAACGTGAACGCGAGGCGCTCGCACTGATGGCGCAGGGACTCACCAACGCTGCCCTGGCCGAGGAGCTCTTCGTAAGCCCTAAGACCGTCGAGGGCTACGTACGCAACATCTTCACGAAGCTCGATCTCGCCCCCGGTGAGCGGACCCACCGCCGGGTGCTGGCGGTGCTGCGGTTCCTTCGCCAGCAGTGACGCGGCGTACCTGACTTTCCGCCCTTCGCGCCCCGCGAGCGGCCGTGGAGACGCTCGCCTGCGGGCATCCAACGCCAACGAAGATCAACAACGCCCCCAGGTGGAGCCAGATCAGACTGTTACCCCGGGGCCAGCTCAGGTTGACACGGCCACGCAGTCGGGGGTCGCGGCCGATCACGGGTGGCTGCCTCCCGTTCGAGCACCCTCACCAAGCGAAGATCACGAAGTACGGCTGTCGTACTAGTGCGGCGCGTCTAAAGTGGTTTTACAGTGCTGATGCGCGAGAATGCGGTATGCGTACACGTCGTTTGGGTTTGCGGGCCGGTGATCGTGAGCTGCTCGGTTCGTGGACTCGGTCGTCGACGGTGAAGGCGGGGTTGGCGCAGCGGGCGAGGATTGTGCTGTTGGCCGCCGATGGGCTGTCGAATACCGAGATCGCTGAGCGGGTGGGGGTGTCGCGTCCGACGGTGATTTCGTGGCGTGGCCGGTACGCCGAGTCGGGTGTGACGGGGTTGCAGGACGGGCGGCGCAGTGGGCGGCCGAGGACGGTGGACCGGGCGCGGATCCTGGCGGCGACGTTGGCGGCGCCGCCGAAGAAGCTCGCAGTGACGCACTGGTCGAGTCGGCTGTTGGCCGCGCACCTGAAGGTCGATCCGTCCACGGTGCTGCGGACGTGGCGGCATCACCGGGTGCAGCCGTGGCGGTCGGAGACGTTCAAGTTCTCCACCGACCCGGAGCTGATCGCCAAGGTCACCGATGTGGTGGGGTTGTACCTGGCGCCACCAGAGAACGCGATCGTGCTCTGCGTGGACGAGAAGTCGCAGATCCAGGCACTGGACCGCACGCAGCCGGCGTTGCCGATGCAGCCTGGCCTGCCCGAGCGGCGCACCCACGACTACGTCCGGCACGGCACTACCACCCTGTTCGCCGCCCTGGAGATCGCCACTGGCAAGGTCACCGGGGCGGTAAAACCGCGACACCGCCACCAGGAGTTTCTGGCATTCCTCAAACAGGTCGCCCGCGCCTACCCTGACCGCGAGCTGCACCTGGTGATGGACAACTACGCCGCGCACAAGCGCGTTGAGGTACGCGACTGGCTGGCGGCCAACCCGCGGATCCGGGTGCACTTCACACCGACCTCCGGCTCCTGGCTGAACCTGGTCGAGGTCTGGTTCAGCATCATCGAACGCCAAGCCATCCACCGCGGCACCTTCCACTCCGTGCGCGACCTCAACGCCAAGATCCGCGCCTTCATCGACGGCTGGAACAACCGCTGCCACCCCTTCGTCTGGACCAGACCCGCCGACCAGATCCTCAAGAAAGCGACCCGTAAAACAACTTCAGATGCAGTCCACTAGTGTGGGTGTCCGCATTTGCGTTTGTCTCGGTGGGCTGGTCGCGCTAGTTTGTAATGTTCACCGCGGCGAGAACTGACATTGCTGAATTGTCAGCCCAAGATGATTCATCGCACCAATATGTGGATCCGGACACAGCGGTGACTGTCCGCCCAGAAAGCGGAGGCGCAAGGTGTCGGGATTGACGGGTGACGGCGTCGTACTGACCGTTGAGGACGCCGAGCGACACGCGGCGCGGCTGCCCCATGCGGAGGCCGCGTTGCTCGGGGAAATCATCTCAGCACAAGCCGCGACGCCCCGTGTTGACCTTGGGGGTGCCACCGCCGCCGTTCCGTGGCTTCTGGACAGTATCGAGGTCAGCGGACACGTCGGTGTGGGCTCGGAGCCGGTTCGGCTGAGTTTTGGTGGCGGCCCAGGAATCGTGATTGTGACCGCGCGCAACGGCACGGGGAAGACGAGCATCGCTGATGCCCTGCGCCACGTACTCAGCGGCGGTCAAGCACGTCCTTACAAGTTGGCTCCTGATAATCTCGATTGCCCGGATAGGAACATTCGGGTCGAATTGAGCACAGGTCCGAGGACGGCGCAGGTCCGGTGTCGTAATGATCAGCCCTTTACGTGGAGCAATGAGGAGGGCGTAAAGATGGACCCCCCGGCCGGGTGGGTCGCAGACTATCTGCGATACCTTCCAATCCTGCTGTACCCGGAGGTGTCGGCGACGATCGAGGACCCAGCCAAGCTTCACACCTTCCTGAAGGGCGGACTCGACCTCGACGTGCTGACCGCCATCCAGGATGAGGTGAAGTCCATTCGCACGTCAGGCAGTGGAGCCAAAGGCGAAATCACCGATAGCTACGAAACCGCGAAGATCGCGGCTGAGAAGGCGGACCTCAACAACGCTTTAACTCTGCTGACGAAGTCAGGCGCTACTCCCTCGCCGACCAATCGGGCAGCCATCGAAGCCGCGATAGCAGAGTCACCAGAAATAGCGGCGTACGAGCCGCCAGCTCTTCCAGAGATCAACGTGGCCGATCTCGACGTGGACCTCATGGTGGACTCAATCCACGCGTACCGGAAAGCCGTGCGTAGCGTGGTGTCAGGGGCGGACGAGACCCAAAAGTCGCTGCAGCAACTCGTTGAGCACGGCGGCGACCACCTTGAAGCAGCCCGACGTGACGACATTTGCCCCGCTTGCGGAACACAAGGCGTCGGGTGGCAGCGCCATGCACAGCAGCAGGCCGAGAAACTAGCGACGATCTTGCGCGCTGCCCGATCGGCCGAGAGCTCCCTCAGGGAGCACCTGGCTGTGATCTCCTCAGCCTTGCCCGAGGTGCCGCCGTCAGCCGAAAAGGCGCTGACCGCGCTCGGTTCGGACGCAACACAGGTCATCGAGCAATGGCAGGAGACGCGCGGTGCCGTGATCGGGATCGAGGCGACCACGGTCAGCCCAGACACTGTCCGCAAGCTAGCAGCGGACATCGTGCTGCTGCGCAGGCAGCGTGGCGAACTCGTGCGCCGGCTTAATCAGGAGTACAACGCCAATCTCGGAGCCCGTGCCCAACTCCGCGCTGCCGTCGAGCACTGGCTCAACAAGGTGACCCTTCACCACGAGACCGTCACGAGAGCTGCTGTGGCCGACAGGCTAGACAAGGCCATCGATCGCTGGATCAAGTCGACTCGGGACGCTGTGTTCGAGCCAATCGGCCAGAAGGTGAGTGCCATGTGGGCTGCGCTCAACCCGGATAGCGGACTCACGCTGACGGGTGTGAAGCTCGGCGGCGGTACCAAGCAGGCGGGCAAAGTCAACTTCGGCATCCGTGCCGGTTCCACCTTGCCGCCACCGGCAACGGCCACGCATGTCCTGAGTACGGGCCAGCGGAACGCCCTCTCGCTAGCGACTTACCTGCCGCGCGCAACGCAGGCCAGCAGCCCCTTCGGCTTCCTCGTTCTCGATGACCCGATCCAGGCGTTCGACTCGTGGCGCGTGCGATATCTCGCACGGCAGCTCGTGGAACTGTCGGAGCGCTACCAGATTCTGGTGTTGACCCACGACGAGAGGCTGTGGCAGGAACTGCGCGGTCTCGGGTACTACGCCCGCCATCTGCAACTGGATCGCGACCCAGACTCGCCATCGCACGTACGGGTGTCAGACGCGAGCTCCCCCGGCATGGAGTACCTCGCAGACCTTCGCCGGCAACTCCAGGAACACGACCGAGAGCCAATTGCAGCAGAGGAGAGCATAACGGCGTTAGCGCTAGCACTATGCCGGACCGCGGTCGACGCCGAGGCCGCGATCCAGCTAGAAATCATGGGCAGACGCGCGGGCCACACTGCCGAGATCATCGCCCGAGACCGCGACAGCGCGCACACGACACGTGGCCAAATCGATCTGCTAAACACCTACGCAGGTGCAGTCGGCGCGCCCATGATCGACGTCGCGCCCTACGACGACACGATCAGGGCGCTAAACATGGCCGCCTACGGTCGGGCACCGGTCGGTGCCACTGCCGGAGACCGCTCACGGTGGCTCCTCGAAACCGAGACACTCATCCATCTGATCGCGGGGATCTCATGACCGCGCGTACCCGCGCTTGGCCGAAGCGTCCTGTCGATGAGCTAATGACGGCGTACAGGGCGTGGTCGGGCACCGCGCACGACAAGGGCAGGCTGCTCGCCGTTGTGCTACGCAACCGGATCGAGGCCGTCGTCGTGCGCATCCCCCCAACAGTGCTCGCCGTGGTGCCTGATTCGAACAAGATCGAACGCAGACTAATGGCGACGGTTGGTGAGCCAGGACTCACCCGCGCTGACCAGGATCGTCGCCTCGCCGGAGCATGTCCCGAGTCGCGTGGAACTTGGGTGACGATCCACGGTGAACTCTATGCGGCGGCGCCGACAGTTTCGGTGTCGGTGGGGGTGTCTGGGTGGGCGTGTCGGCGCAGCGCGTCGACGAGTTG
>JBOGDF010000141.1:0-13070 GCA_050701635.1 Micromonosporaceae bacterium
TGACCGGGACGACGCGGTTGTTCTCGTCCCAGACCTGGGTCATGCCGAGCTTGGCGCCCAGGATGCCCTTGACTTGCCTATCCATCGTCTCCGGTCCCTACAGCTTGATCTCGATGTCGACGCCGGCGGGCAGGTCCAGCCGCATCAGCGAGTCGACCGTCTTCGGCGTGGGGTCGAGAATGTCGATCAGACGCTTGTGCGTACGCATCTCGAAGTGCTCGCGCGAGTCCTTGTACTTGTGCGGCGAACGGATGACGCAGAAGCGGTTGATCTCCGTCGGCAGCGGCACCGGACCAGCGACGTGTGCGCCGGTACGCGTCACGGTCTCGACAATCTTCCGCGCCGAGGAGTCGACCACCTCGTGGTCGTACGCCTTGAGCCGGATGCGGATCTTCTGTCCCGCCATGGTGGCTTCGGTTTCCTTCTTCTCGTGCCGCTGCTGGTCGGTCGCAGTAGGCGTCTCGCGACGCTTCCTACGTCCGTTGTGTCCGACCCCCGCGGTCGGGCGTGTCGCGCCTTTGGGCCGCGCTCCGCCCTCGAAAAATTCGAGTTGGGAACCGCCGGCAGGTGTACGCCCTACCTCACAGGTTGGACTCCGAGCCACTCTGCTTCGCGGTGACGCGACCAGAGGCACTCGCTGAGCGCAGGCGACCGAATTACTCCGCTCGCCCCGCGCGACGCAACCTGTTCATTATGCCGTATCGAACCGACATCACGAAATCGGGGTCGGTGGATCTCCGTTCCACGCTCGGATGACCGTCGAGCGAAGATCCTGTCGGTGGCCCCGGGAGGTCCGAAGACCTCCCGGAACCACCCACGTACTACTTAAGGATCTTGGTAACCCGGCCCGCACCGACGGTCCGACCACCCTCACGGATGGCGAACTTCAGACCGTCCTCCATCGCAATCGGCTGGATCAGCTGCACCGTCATCGCCGTGTTGTCGCCGGGCATGACCATCTCGGTGCCCTCAGGCAGCGTGACGACGCCGGTGACGTCGGTGGTGCGGAAGTAGAACTGAGGCCGGTAGTTGTTGAAGAACGGCGTGTGGCGGCCGCCCTCCTCCTTGGACAGGATGTACACCTGCGCCTCGAACTCGGTGTGCGGCGTGTTGGTGCCAGGCTTGACCACCACCATGCCGCGCTCGACCTCTTCGCGCTTGGTGCCACGAAGCAGCAGGCCGACGTTCTCACCCGCGCGAGCGTCGTCGAGCACCTTGCGGAACATCTCGACGCTGGTAACGGTCGTTTTCATCGACTTTTCCTTGATGCCGACGATCTCGACCTCTTCCATCGGCTTGAGCACGCCGCGCTCCACCCGACCGGTGATCACGGTGCCACGGCCGGAGATGGTGAAGACGTCTTCCACCGGCATCAGGAACGGCTTGTCGATGTCGCGCTCCGGCTCCGGGATCGACTCGTCGACCGCGTCCATCAGCTCAACGAGCTTGGTGGACCACTCGCCGTCGCCCTCGAGCGCCTTCAGCGCCGAGACCCGTACGACCGGTACATCGTCGCCCGGGAACTCGTACGCGCTGAGCAGCTCACGGACCTCGAGCTCGACCAGGTCGAGGAGCTCCTCGTCATCGACCATGTCGCTCTTGTTCAGCGCCACGACGATGTACGGCACGCCGACCTGACGGGCGAGCAGCACGTGCTCCTTCGTCTGCGGCATCGGACCGTCGGTCGCCGAGACCACCAGGATGGCGCCGTCCATCTGCGCCGCACCGGTGATCATGTTCTTGATGTAGTCGGCGTGACCGGGGCAGTCGACGTGTGCGTAGTGCCGCTTCTCGGTCTGGTACTCGACGTGCGCGATCGAAATGGTGATACCGCGCTGCTTCTCTTCCGGCGCCTTGTCGATCTCGTCGAAAGGCGTGTACGGGTTGAGATCTGGGTGCTTGTCGTGCAGGACCTTGGTAATGGCCGCCGTCAGCGTCGTCTTGCCATGGTCAATGTGGCCAATGGTGCCGATGTTGACGTGCGGCTTAGTCCGCTCGAACTTCGCCTTCGCCACTGGTGTCCTCCTAGGACTTTGCTGGTTCGTACGCCGTGTTCCGGCTCGGTCTTCCGACCCTCGTGAGGGCCGATGCGGTGCAGTTCTTCAGCGCAACCGCCTCAGGCTATTCACCTGTGGCTTTAGCGATGATCTCCTTTGCCACATTGCTCGGTACTTCAGCGTAGGAGTCGAACTGCATGGTGTAGCTCGCCCGGCCCTGGGTCTTCGACCGCAGGTCGCCGACGTAGCCGAACATCTCCGACAGCGGCACCATGGCCCGGACGATGCGAGCGCCACCGCGCTCTTCCATCGCCTGGATCGTGCCACGCCGGGAGTTTAGGTCGCCGATGACGTCGCCCATGTGGTCCTCAGGTGTGTGGACCTCGACGGACATCATCGGTTCGAGCAGCACCGGGTCGGCCTTGCGTGCGGCCTCTTTGAGGACCATCGACCCGGCGATCTTGAACGCCATTTCCGAGGAGTCGACCTCGTGGTACTGGCCGTCGGTCAGCGTGACCTTCAGCCCGACCAGCGGGTAGCTGGCGAGTACGCCGTACTGCATGGCGTCCTGACAGCCCGCGTCCACCGACGGGATGAACTCCTTCGGGATCCGACCACCCGTGACCTTGTTCTCGAACTCGTAGGTCGGGGCGTCGGTGCCCAGCGGCAGCGGCTCGAGGTTGATCAGAACCTTCGCGAACTGGCCGGAGCCACCGGTCTGCTTCTTGTGCAGGTAGGTGACCTTCTCCACCTTGCGGCGTACGGTCTCGCGGTACGCCACCTGCGGCTTGCCGATGTTCGCCTCGACCTTGAACTCGCGCTTCATCCGGTCGACGAGCACCTCGAGGTGCAGCTCGCCCATGCCCTGGATGACGGTCTGCCCGGTCTCCTCGTCGTTGTAGACGCGGAAGGTCGGGTCCTCCTCGGCGAGCTTCTGGATCGCGGTCGCCAGCTTGTCCTGGTCGGCCTTGCTCTTCGGCTCGATGGCGACCGAGATCACCGGCTCCGGGAAGGTCATCGACTCCAGGATCACCGGCTGCGCCGGGTCGCAGAGCGTGTCGCCGGTGGTGGTCTGCTTCAGCCCCTGCACCGCCACGATGTCGCCGGCGATCGCGGCGGGCCGCTCCTCGCGCTTGTTGGCGTGCATCTGGAAGATCTTCCCGACCCGTTCCTTGCGGTCCTTGGTCGAGTTGATCACCTGCGAGCCGGACTCCAGCTTCCCGGAGTAGACCCGTACGTAGGTCAGCTTCCCGAGGTGCTGGTCGGTCTGGATCTTGAAGGCCAGCGCCGAGAACGGTTCGTTGGTGGCGGCCCTGCGCTGCACCGGCGTCTCGCCGTCGGTCGCCGTACCCTCCACCGGAGGTACGTCCAGCGGGCTGGGCAGGTAGTCGATCACCGCGTCGAGCATCGGCTGGACGCCCTTGTTCTTGAACGCCGAGCCGGTCAGCACCGGGTTGACGGCGCTGGCGATGGTGGCGCGGCGGATGCCCGCCTTGATCTCCTCCACCGACAGCTCTTCGCCCTCGAGGTACTTCTCCATGATCGCGTCGTCGTTCTCGGCGAGCGTCTCGATCAGCTTCTCGCGGTACTCGGCGGCCTGGTCGGCGAGCTCGGCCGGGATCTCCTCGACCGAGTAGTCGTCGCCCTTCTGGGTCTCGCCGCGCCAGGTCAGCGCCCGCATCTCGAGCAGGTCGACGACCCCGATGAAGTCGGACTCGTTGCCGATCGGAAGCTGCAGCACCAGCACGGTGGCGTTGAGCCGCTCGACCATCATGTCGACGCAGCGGAAGAAGTCCGCGCCGGTACGGTCCAGCTTGTTGACGAAGCACATCCGCGGGACGTTGTACTTGTCGGCCTGACGCCACACCGTCTCGGTCTGCGGCTCGACGCCTGCGACACCGTCGTACACCGCGATGGCGCCGTCGAGGACACGCAGCGAGCGCTCCACCTCGACCGTGAAGTCGACGTGGCCCGGGGTGTCGATGATCTGGACGGTGTGTCCCTTCCACTCGCACTTGGTGGCGGCGGAAGTGATCGTGATGCCCCGCTCCTGCTCCTGCTCCATCCAGTCCATGACGGCAGCGCCTTCGTGGACCTCACCGATCTTGTACGTGATACCGGTGTAGAAGAGGATGCGCTCGGTCGTGGTCGTCTTACCGGCATCGATGTGCGCCATGATGCCGATGTTGCGGACCTTGGCCAGCGCGGCGCCAGCGTTAGCCACTTCTACCTTCCCCCACAGGGTGCGAGACCCCGTGTAGCACTAGTTCTGTCCATGGCAGCGGACCGGTGGCCCACCGTGATTCTGTTGTCGTGCCCGTGCCGTACCCGGCTGACACTTCGCGAGCTGCTCACCAGCGGTAGTGCGCGAAGGCCTTGTTGGACTCGGCCATCTTGTGGGTGTCCTCGCGCTTCTTGACGCTCGCGCCGAGACCGTTGCTGGCGTCGAGCAGCTCGTTCATCAGCCGCTCCACCATGGTCTTCTCGCGACGGGCCCGGGAGTACTCCACGATCCAGCGCAGCCCGAGCGTGGTGGCACGGGTGGCCCGCACCTCGACCGGCACCTGGTACGTCGCGCCACCCACCCGGCGGCTGCGCACCTCCAGGGTCGGCTTGACGTTGTCCAGGGCGCGCTTGAGCGTCACCACCGGGTCGCCGCCGGACTTCTCCCGGCAGCCCTCGAGGGCTTCGTACACGACCCGCTCGGCCAGCTGCCGCTTGCCCCTCTGCAGGATCTTGTTGATGAGCTGGGTAACCAGCACGGAGTTGTGCACCGGGTCCGCGGTCAGCGGCCGGCGCGGTGCGGGGCCCTTGCGCGGCATGTCAGCTCTTCTCCTTCTTCGCGCCGTAACGGCTGCGAGCCTGCTTGCGGTCGCGTACACCCTGGGTGTCCAGCGAACCGCGAATGATCTTGTATCGAACGCCCGGGAGGTCACGCACCCGGCCACCCCGCACCAGCACGATCGAGTGCTCCTGCAGGTTGTGGCCGGCGCCGGGGATGTACGCGGTCACCTCGATGCCGCTCGAGAGCCGCACCCGGGCAACCTTGCGCAGCGCCGAGTTCGGCTTCTTGGGCGTGGTGGTGTACACGCGTGTGCACACGCCGCGCCGCTGCGGGCTGCCCTTCAGGGCCGGCGTCTTCGTCTTGCTGGTCTTCGCCTTGCGGCCCTTGCGGACCAGCTGGGAGATGGTGGGCACCGGGTCTTTCGCTCCCTCCGGCCTCGCGGCCGAGCCGTCCTTCACGTCGTTGATTCTTCGGGTGTCGCCGCCGTCCGCCGAAGCGGCCGGTGACGTGGTGAGCATGCCCGGCGGGAGCCGGTCCTACTCACCGGATCGGAGCGCTAGCTCCGACCCCCGCGGTCGGGCGTGTCGCCCGCACGCGGCCCCTACGGTTTTCGCCGATGGGGTGGTCTTCCCGTGTACGCCGAGATCCTGGCTGCCGCACCGCTCACGGTGACGGACTAACGCCGGGCGCGGAGCGCACACAGCTTGGCCCAGGACGGAGCCCAGGCACGATCCGAAAGGGTACCCACCAAACGTACGCAGGTCAAAATGAAGCCTTCTGATTCGGAGACCACATCTGCTCTACGCCCGCCGTAGCGGCACCGGGGACCAGCATACCCGGTCGGAAATTCGGCTATGCGGTGGCAGCCGCAATCGCCGACAACCCCAACGCAACCAGGCTCAACAGCACACCCGCGCCACCGGTCGCGATCGCGGCGATCGAGACGCCCTTCCCGGTCACCTCGCCCCCGGAACCAGCCACCTGACGCAGCCCCAGCAGACCAAGCGTCACGGCGCCGAGGCCCATCACCAGCGGCAACCCGGCCAGCGGCCACCAGCAACATCCGGTCAGTGCCAGCAGGCAGGACGCGATACCGCTGATCAGGCCGCCCGTACCCATGCCGCTGTTGGTGGGCGGTAGGTGGGGCGTCGCCAGCACGTACCCGGCTGGCTGGGTCTGGTACGGGCTCTGGGTCTGGTACGCCGGCTGCGCCGGTCTCGGCGCCACCGGCTGTGCGGCCACGGGCTGCGCTGCCGGTTGTGCCGCGACCGGCTGCGCTGCCGGCGGTGCAGGCGGAGCCGGGGTGGGCGCTGACGGCGCGGCTGGCGGGGTTGGCGTCGCCTCAGGCTCTTCGGCTGAGGCTTGGCCCGCCTCGGGCATCGGCGTCACCGGCGGCATCGGCGGTACGGACGGAAAGCCGCCCGGAGACGACGCCGCTCCCGGATCCGGGGTGGACCCAGGCTGCTCGGTCATCGAACTCCTCCTCCGCAGGACGCATGCCAGGGGCGGTGCCGTACCACCTCGCTGCCGGCAGACAGCCTACGCGGTCACCGGCGGATCGGCCGCTACCCGGCACCCGGGGCGAGCCGCATGATGCCGGTGATCGCCGCTAGCACCAGCACGGTGACCACGATCAGGATCGCCGCCCACGCCAGCCGCTCACCGGTGCGCAGCAGCTTGTAGCCGGTCAGGAAGCCGTTGGCGGCGCGCATCTCCGCTCGGGACTGCCGCGCCAGCAACAGCGCGACCACGGCGGGGATCACGCCGCCGATCGTCACCGCCGTACACAGCGCCACGATGCCGAGCGCGAGCACAGCACGGGCTTTGGTGGCGCGTACCGGATCGGGATCCGCCGGGTGACGGCCCGGGGGTTGCGCCGCGAGCGCGGCCGGCTGCCCCGGATGCACGGCCCACCTCCCGACTCGTCGCTGTGCCACCTGCCGGGCGGCAGCTCCATCATGCCGCAGCCGCGCACCCGTCAGCGCGGGGCGTCCGACCCGGGGTCGGAACGGGGAGTGAGACCGATGAGGAGCTGATCGACGATCCGCTCGGCGAGCGCCTCACGGCGTACCCGGGGAAACATCCGCATCGCCGTCACCGAGACCATCGGGCTGCTCAACATCGCGGTGGTGAGCTCGATGTCAAGGTCGACGCGCAGCTCGCCGCTGGCGATCCCCCGGCGAAGCACGTCGCGGATCGCCTCGCGCCGGCCGTCGACCATCTCGCCGTACCTCGCGGAAAGCTCGGGGTTGCGCTTGATTTCCGGGAGTACGGCGAGCAGCACCTGGCCCTCCGGGCTGTCGCTGGCGCTCCCGATCCGGCGCAGTACGGTGACCAGGTCGTCGCGTACCGACCGGCCGGACAGCCGCGGCGTCGGACCCTTCAGGCACGCCACCGCCTCGATCACAAGCGCTTCCTTGTTGGGCCAGCGCCGGTAGATGGTCGCCTTGCCGACGCCGGCGCGCGCGGCCACCGCCTCCATCGACAGCGCCTCGATCGTCGTCCCCTGCACCAGCAGGTCGAGTACGGCCTCGATGATCGCTTCGCTGGCACGGGTGCTGCGCGGCCGGCCTACCGGTCGCGCCGCACCCGTCTCCGTCGTCGTCACGTGGCTATTCTCCGTGCCTCAGTGGGCCTGGGCCAGTTCCGGCTCGCCGGCGGGCGCCGGTGGTGTCGCCGGCTCCACGGTCTCGGCCGGCCGGCGGCCCGGCAGCCACCGCAGCGCCACCAGTACGCCCACCAGGGTCACCAGCACTCCACCGGCGGCGGACCAGTGGATCGCCGCGACGAACGCCTCGTTGGCGGCGCTCAGCAGCGGGTCGGCGGACGGGCCGATGCGTTCGGCGACAGCGTACGTGCCGGCCAGCGACTCCTTGGCGGTCTCCTGCGCGGCGGCCGGCAGCGCCGCCACGTCGGACGAGATCCGCTCCCGGTACGCCGAGGACAGCACCGATCCCAGCACCGCGACCCCGAGCGCCCCACCGACCTGGCGGATCGTGTTGTTCACCGCCGAGCCGACGCCGGCCTTTTCGCGGGGCAGCGTCGACATCACCGACTCGGTAGCCGACGGGATCACCAGCGCCATGCCGGTGCCCTGCAGGAAGAAGCAGAGCAACAGGAACCAGATCGCGGTGTCGGCTTCCACGATCACGAAACCACCGGTCGCGATCGCGACCAGCAGCATCGCCACCGCGGAGACGGCGCGGGGACCGTACCGCTTGACCAGGTTGGAGCTCACCGGTGCGAACACCAACTGCGCAACAGCGAACGGCAGGAACATCAGGCCGGCTTCCAGTGCGGTGTGGCCGCGTACCAGCTGCAGGTAGAAGGAGGCGAAGAAGAACGTACCCATCGCGCCGAAGAAGACCAGCCCCACGATCGCCACCGCGGCGGAGAACCGGGGATCGCGGAACAGCTTCACGTCCAGGGCGGGGAAGGAGATGCTCCGCTCGTACGCGATAAAGCCGGCCAGCAGCGCGGCACCCAGCGCGATCGGGCCCCACACCGTCGGGGTGCTCCACTCGCCGGTCTCGCCGCCCTCGATGATGCCGTACACCAGCGCGACCAGGCCGAGGATCGACAGCCCGACGCCGACCAGGTCGATACGGCCGGGGTGCGGGTTGCGGGACTCCGGCACCAGCAGCGTCGCCACCACCAGCCCGACCAGCAGGATCGGTACGTTGATCAGGAACACCGAGCCCCACCAGAAGCGCTCCAGCAGGGCACCGCCGACGATCGGGCCGATCGCCACGGCGAGCCCGACCGAGCCGGCCCAGACACCGATCGCCTTGGCGCGCTCCTTCGGGTCGAACACGTTGGTGATGATGGACAGCGTCGCGGGCAGGATCGCCGCGCCGCCAATGCCCATCAGCGCCCGGGCGCCGATCAGCTGCTCCGGGCTCTGGGCGTACGCCGAGACCAGCGACGCCAGCCCGAACAGCACCATGCCGAGCAGCAGCATGCGCTTGCGGCCGAACCGGTCGCCGAGCACGCCGAAGGTGAACAGCAACCCCGCGAAGACCAGGGTGTACGAGTTGATCGACCACGCCAGCTCGCTCTGGGTCGCCCCCAGCCCGTGGACCGGGTTGGCGATCGCCTTCATCGCCACGTTCAGCACGGTGTTGTCCAGCACCACCACCAGCAGGCTGACCACGAGCACCGCGAGAATGGACCAGCGCCGCGGGTGACCGGCGGCTTCCGTTGGCTCCACTACGTCTCCCCTATCGATACATCTACGTCTCGTATTTAGTCAGTGCCGACGCTACCGCCGGCATTTCCAATACGGAACCGTCTCGTATCAAAAGTGACCCCACTCACGTCCCGATGCTGCCCCACGCCACCCGCCCGCGGCTTGTACGAAACCGCCACCGGCCACCACCCGAAACCGGGCGCACGCTAAACGGCCGGCCACCCGGGATGGGGTGACCGGCCGCCGCGTAGCGCTGCTACCAGCCGAAACGGTTGCTACCGGCCGAAGGACCCGAGATCGAAGTCGTCCAGCGGTACGGCCTGGCCACCGGCCGGGCCGAAGCCGTAGTCGGTCTCGGCGTACCCGGTCATCGAGTAGACCCGGGCCTTCGCCTCCTCGGTCGGCTCCACCCGGATGTTGCGGTACTTGTTGATACCGGTACCGGCCGGGATCAGCTTTCCGATGATCACGTTCTCCTTCAGACCGATCAGCGAGTCGCTCTTGGCCTGGATCGCCGCGTCGGTGAGCACCCGGGTGGTCTCCTGGAAGGAGGCCGCCGACAGCCACGACTCGGTCGCGAGCGAGGCCTTGGTGATGCCCATCAGCATCGGACGACCCGAGGCCGGCTCGCCGCCCTCGGCGACCGAACGACGGTTCTCCGCCTCGAACTGTGCCCGGTCAACCAGGGAACCCGGCAGGAAGTCGGTCGAGCCGGAGTCGATCACCGTGACCCGCTTCAGCATCTGGCGGATGATGATCTCGATGTGCTTGTCGTGGATCAGCACACCCTGCGACCGGTAGACGTCCTGCACCTCACTGACCAGGTGCAGCTGCACAGCACGCGGCCCCAGGATCCGCAGCAGCTCGTGCGGGTCGATGGTGCCTTCGGTCAGCTTCTCGCCGACGCCGATGCTGTCGCCGTCGTTGGCGCGCAGCCGTACCCGGCGCGGGATCTTGTCGTGCACGATCTCGTCGGTGCCGTCGTTCGGGATCAGGATGATCTTCCGCGACTTCTCGCCCTCTTCGATCCGCACCCGTCCGGGCGTCTCCGCGATCGGAGCCTTGCCCTTCGGGATCCGGGCCTCGAAGATCTCCTGGACCCGGGGCAGACCCTGCGTGATGTCCTCACCCGCGACACCGCCGGTGTGGAACGTACGCATCGTCAGCTGGGTACCCGGCTCACCGATCGACTGGGCGGCGATGATGCCTACCGCCTCACCGACGTCCACCAGCTTGCCGGTCGGCAGCGAGCGGCCGTAGCAGGCGGCGCAGACCCCGACCTTGGACTCACAGGTCAGTACGCTGCGCACCCGTACCTCGCCGACGCCGGCGGCGATCAGCTTGTCGGTCAGGATCGCCGTCAGGTCGCTACCCGCCTCCGCGATCAGCTTGCCGTCGGCATCGTTGATGTCGTCGGCGATGCTGCGCGCGTACACGCTGGTCTCGGCGTACTCGTGGCGGTCCAGCTTGCCGTCCACCTGGGACGCGATCGGCATCCGGATGGCGCGGTCCGTACCGCAGTCGTCCTCCCGGATGATCACGTCCTGCGACACGTCCACCAGACGCCGGGTCAGGTAACCCGAGTCGGCGGTACGCAGCGCGGTGTCGGCCAGACCCTTACGGGCACCGTGCGTGGAGATGAAGTACTCCAGCACGGTCAGACCCTCGCGGTAGCTCGACTTGATCGGCCGCGGGATGATCTCACCCTTGGGGTTGGCCACCAGACCACGGATCGCGGCGATCTGGCGGAGCTGGAGCAGGTTACCGCGGGCACCCGAGTTGATCATCTTCCACAGCGGGTTGGTCTGCGGCAGCGCCGTCTCCATCTCCTTGGCGACCTCGTTGGTCGCCTTGGTCCAGATCTCGATCAGCTCGCCACGCCGCTCCTCCGCGGTCATCAGACCACGCTGGTACTGCTTGTCGATCCGGTCGGCGTCCTTCTCGTACCGCTCCAGGATCGCCTGCTTCCGCGGCGGGTGTACGACGTCCTCCACCGCGATCGTCAGCCCGGACCAGGTGGCCCAGTGGAAACCGGCCTCCTTGAGCGCGTCCAGGGTGGCCGCCAGGCTGCCGCCGCCGAACCGCTCGGCGAGGTCGTTGACGATCGCCGAGAGCTGCGACTTGCGTACCTCGTAGTTGATGAAGTGGTAGCCCTCGGGCAGCGCCTCGTTGAACAGCACCCGCCCGAGCGTGGTGTCCAGCAGCACTGAGTCTCCGGGCTCCCAGCCTTCCGGCATCGGGCCCTGCTTGCCGGCCTCGATGTCGACCCCGGTCACGTCCGGCACCCGGATCTTGATCGGCGCCTGTACGTGCAGCTCACCGTTGTCGAACGCCATCATCGCCTCGGCGTCCGAGCCGAACACCCGGCCCTCACCCTTCATGCCTTCGCGCAGGTGGGTCAGGTGGTACAGCCCGATGATCATGTCCTGGGTAGGCATGGTCACCGGCTTGCCGTCGGCCGGCTTGAGGATGTTGTTGCTGGACAGCATCAGGATCCGGGCCTCGGCCTGCGCCTCGGCGGACAGCGGTACGTGCACCGCCATCTGGTCGCCGTCGAAGTCGGCGTTGAACGCCGTACACACCAAGGGGTGGATCTGGATCGCCTTGCCCTCGACCAGCTGCGGCTCGAAGGCCTGGATGCCCAGTCGGTGCAGCGTGGGCGCGCGGTTGAGAAGCACCGGGTGCTCCCCGATGACCTCTTCCAGTACGTCCCACACCACGGGCCGCTGCCGCTCCACCATGCGCTTGGCGGACTTGATGTTCTGCGCGTGGTTGAGGTCCACCAGGCGCTTCATCACGAACGGCTTGAACAGCTCCAGCGCCATCTGCTTGGGCAGGCCGCACTGGTGCAGCTTCAGCTTCGGACCGACCACGATCACGCTACGGCCGGAGTAGTCGACGCGCTTGCCCAGCAGGTTCTGCCGGAACCGGCCCTGCTTGCCCTTGAGCATGTCGGACAGCGACTTCAGCGGACGGTTGCCCGGCCCGGTGACCGGGCGGCCGCGGCGACCGTTGTCGAACAGTGCGTCGACGGCCTCCTGCAGCATCCGCTTCTCGTTGTTGACGATGATCTCGGGCGCGCCCAGGTCGATCAGCCGCTTGAGCCGGTTGTTCCGGTTGATCACCCGGCGGTACAGGTCGTTCAGGTCGGAGGTGGCGAACCGGCCACCGTCCAGCTGCACCATCGGACGCAGGTCCGGCGGGATCACCGGGATGCAGTCGAGCACCATGCCGATGGGGCTGTTGCGGGTGTTCAGGAAGTGCGCGACGACCTTCAGCCGCTTCAGCGCCCGGATCTTGCGCTGCCCCTTGCCGCTGCGGATGGTCTCGCGCAGCGACTCGGCCTCGGTGGCCAGGTTGAGGTTCTCCAGCAGCGACTTGATCGCCTCGGCGCCCATGCCGCCGGTGAAGTACTCGCCGAACCGGTCGCGCAGCTCGCGGTAGAGCAGCTCGTCCGGGATCAGCTGACGGGAGTCCAGCTTGCGGAAGGTGTCCAGCACCTCGTCGAGCCGGTCGATTTCGCGCTGCGCCATGTCGCGCAGTCGCTTCATCTCCCGCTCGCCGCCCTCCTTGAGCTTGCGGCGTACGTCGCTCTTGGCGCCCTCGGCCTCGAGCTCGGCGAGGTCGGCCTCCAGCTTCTTGGCACGCGCGTCGACGTCGGCGTCACGCCGGTTCTCCAGCTGCCGCTTCTCGGCGCCGATCTCGTTCTCGATGGTCTCGAGATCGCGGTGCCGGGCGTCGGCGTCCACGCTGGTGATCACGTACGCCGCGAAGTAAATGATCTTCTCGAGATCCTTCGGGGCGATGTCCAGCAGGTAGCCCAGCCGGCTCGGTACGCCCTTGAAGTACCAGATGTGGGTGACCGGGGCCGCCAGCTCGATGTGGCCCATCCGCTCGCGCCGTACCTTGGCGCGAGTCACCTCGACGCCGCAGCGCTCACAGATGATGCCCTTGAACCGGACCCGCTTGTATTTGCCGCAGTAGCACTCCCAGTCCCGGGTGGGGCCGAAGATCTTCTCGCAGAAGAGCCCGTCCTTCTCCGGCTTGAGCGTGCGGTAGTTGATCGTCTCGGGCTTCTTGACTTCGCCGTGCGACCACT
>JBOGDF010000142.1:0-13055 GCA_050701635.1 Micromonosporaceae bacterium
AGCTGGAGGAGCTGGTCGCCGAGGCCGCGGCGCGCGAGCACGCCACCGTGGTCGACCGCTTCCTGGCACACCGCGGCGACGGGTCACGTACCACCGAAGGGTTGGCCAAGGTGCTCGAAGCGGTACGCGCCGGCAGCGTCGACACCCTGCTGCTCTCCCCATCCCCGCCGGACCAGCGGGTGTGGGTGGGCCCCGCCCCGGACCAGCTCGCGTTGACCCGCGTCGAGCTGGAGACCCTGGGCCTGGAGGAGTACGCCGCCGACCGCGCCGACGCCGCCCTGATCCGGGGCTGTGTCGGCAGCGGCGCCGAGATCGAGCCGCTCTACGCGGAGGATCCCACGGTGGCCGACGGGACTGCCGCCCTGCTGCGCTACGCCGTCTGAGCAGGCGGTCAGCCGATCACACCACCCGAGCGGCGGTGTCCGATCCCTGTCAGTGACCCGCGCGTGCGCCGGGAGAAAGCCCGGTGACAGCGATCTGAGAGTGGCAGGCGGTAGCGTTCGGCGCATGAGTGATGCTCCTGTGGCACCGGCCATCAGCCCGGCGCCAGCCGCCGACCCCGCCCCGGCCGCGGACCGCGCGCCGGTCGCCAAGAGGGTCCCGTCCACCCGTACCCACCACGGCGACCCGGTGGTCGACGAGTACGCCTGGCTGGCCGATCGGGACGACCCCGACACGATGGCGTACCTGAAGGCGGAGAACGAGCACACCGAAGCGGCGACGGCGCAGCTGGCGCCGCTGCGCGAGGAGATCTTCGGTGAGATCAAGCGGCGTACCCAGGAGACCGACCTGTCGGTGCCGGTACGCCGTGGCGCCTGGTGGTACTACAGCCGTACCGAGGAGGGCAAGCAGTACGCCATCCACTGCCGGGTGGCGGCGCTGCCCGGCGCCGAGGACCCGCCCACCATCGACACCGAGGCACCCGCTGGGGAGCAGGTGCTGCTGGACGAGAACGCCGAGGCCGGCGACGCCGGATTCTTCTCGCTCGGTACGTACCAGGTGAGCCCGGACGGCGGGCGGCTGGCGTACTCCACGGACTTCGAGGGCAACGAGCGGTTCACGCTGCGGATCAAGGACCTGGAGACCGGCGAGGTGCTCGCCGACGAGGTGCCGGACACCTTCTACGGCTCCGCGTGGTCGGCCGACGGCGCGACGCTGTTCTACCTCACGGTGGACGCGCAGTGGCGGCCCCACCGGGTGTGGCGGCACCGGGTCGGCACCGCCGCCTCCGACGACGCCGTGGTCTACCAGGAGGACGACGCGCGGTTCTGGGTGGGCGTGGAGTCCACCCGCAGCGAGGCGTACGTCCTGATCGACATCGGCAGCAAGATCACCAGCGAGGTGCGCTACATCCCGGCCGGCGACCCGGACGCCGAGCCGACCCTTGTGCTGCCCCGCCGGCAGGGCGTGGAGTACGCCGTGGAGCACTCCGGCGAGCAGTTCCTGATCCTGCACAACGCCGACGCGCCCAACTTCCAGCTGTCGACCTCGCCGATCGCCGACCCGTCCGCGCTGCGGACAGTGGTCGCGCACCGCGACGACACCCGGCTGCTGGACGTGGACGCCTTCGCGGATCGCACCGTGGTGCACTTCCGGCGCGACGGCCTCACCGGGCTGCGGGTGCTGCCGCGCGGCGGGGCGCCGTACGAGATCAGCTTCCCGGAGCCGCTCTACACCGTCTCGCCCGGCAGCAACCCGGAGTACGCCGCGCGGCTGTTCCGGCTCTCGTACACCTCGCTGGTCACCCCGCGCTCGGTGTACGACTACGACCCGGCGTCCCAGGAGCTGATCCTGCGCAAGCAGGAGCCGGTGCTCGGCGGCTACGACCCCACCCAGTACGAGCAGCACCGCGAGTGGGCGATCGCGGAGGACGGCACGAAGATCCCGATCTCGATCGTGTGCCGGAAGGGCACTCCCCGCGACGGCTCCGCGCCTTTCCTGCTGTACGGCTACGGCAGCTACGAGACCAGCATGGATCCCTGGTTCGCGATCCCGAGGCTGTCGGTGCTGGACCGCGGGTTCGTGTTCGGGGTGGCACACGTACGGGGCGGCGGCGAGATGGGCCGCGCCTGGTACGAGAACGGCAAGTTCGGCCACAAGAAGAACACCTTCACCGACTTCGTCGCCTGCGCCCGGCACGTGGTCTCCTCCGGGTGGACGTCCGTGCCCCGGCTGATCGCGCGGGGCGGCAGCGCGGGCGGGCTGCTGATGGGCGCGATCGCCAACCTCGCGCCGGACGCCTTCGGCGGGATCGTCGCCGAGGTGCCGTTCGTGGACCCGCTCAACTCGATCCTGGACCCGTCGCTGCCGCTGACGGTGATCGAGTGGGAGGAGTGGGGCAACCCGCTGGAAGACGCCTCGGTGTACGCGTACATGAAGTCGTACGCGCCGTACGAGAACGTGGAGCCGAAGGCGTACCCCCCGATCCTGGTGGCGACCAGCCTGAACGACACCCGGGTGCTCTACCACGAGCCGGCGAAGTGGATCGCACGGCTGCGGGCTACCGCCCAGGGCGGGCCGTTCCTGCTCAAGACCGAGATGGGCGCCGGCCACGCCGGCCCGTCCGGCCGGTACGACGCATGGAAGGAGCAGGCCTTCATCCTGGCCTGGATCATCGACACCGCCACTCGTTAGGAGCCCCCGGCCCGAGCGGCTACGGGTTGGCGCTGTGCCGCGGCCGGCCGCCGTCGGAGCTTGCGGCAAAGTCGTGTGAGGCGGTGCCGGCGGGGGCCGGGCTGACCGGGACCGGCGCCGGCTCGTGGCTGCGGGACATGCCCATCAGCCGGTCGATGTACGCCAGCACCAGCGCCGAGAGCAGGAACGCGGTGTGGATGATCGTCTGCCACATCACGGCTTCGACGGTCGGCGGGGTCTCCCCCGTGACCGCAACACTCTTACCGATCTCGCCGGCCTCGATGAAGGTCTTCAGCAGGTGGATCGAGGAGATGCCGACGATCGCCATCGCCAGCTTCACCTTGAGCACGTTCTCGTTGACGTGCGAGAGCCAGTCCGGCTTGTCCGGGTGGTCCTCAAGGTCGATCCGGGACACGAAGGTCTCGTAGCCGCCCACGATGATCATGATCAGCAGATTCGCGATCATTACGATGTCGATCAGCCCGAGCACCGCGATCACGACCTGCGACTCGGTCAGCACCCGGCCCTCGCCCGGCGCGAACACGTCGTGGCCGAGGTGCCACAGCTCCAGGCCGAAGCGCCAGGCGTAGATCGCCTGCACCAGGATCAGGCCGATATAGAGCGGCGCCTGCAGCCAGCGGCTCAGGAACATGGTGTGGCCGATGAAACCGGCAGGACGACGAGCCATGAATCTCCCCCGTGGGCGAGTCAACAACCCGCCCAGTATCCCTGTGGTGTCAACTCTGCGTGACGATGGTCCGGAGCAAGCCCGGATCGATGTTGCCGCCCGAGACGATCGCCACAGTCTTGCCGGCGGGCAGTTCGTCCCGCTTGTACAGGTACGCCGCCGTAGCGACAGCGCCGCTCGGCTCGGCCGTCACCTCCGCGTCGCGCGCCAGCAGCGCCACCGCGGATCGGATCTCGTCCTCGCTCACCGTCACGATGTCCTCCACCAGCGCCGCGACGTGGGCCAGCGTCAGCTCCGACAGCTCGCCGCGCAGGCCGTCGGCGAGCGTACGGACCCGGTCCGCGACCGGCCACGGCACCAGGTGGCCGGCGCGGCGGCTGTCCCGCGCGTCGGCGGCCAGCTCCGGCTCGACGCCGATCACGCGTACCCCCGGGCGGAGCGCCTTGACCGCGACCGCCACGCCGGAGATCAGCCCACCGCCGCCGACCGGCGCCAGCACCACCTCGACGTCGGGTACGTCCTCGACGATCTCCAGCCCGACGGTGCCCTGACCAGCGATCACGTCGGGGTGGTCGTACGGCGGGACGAAGGTCATCTCCCGCCCGGCGGCGAGCCGCTGGGCGGTGCTGAGCCGCTCGGCGACCGGCACCAGCACCACCTCGGCGCCGAGCTCGCGTACCTTCTCGATCTTCAGCGGCACGCTGTCGGCAGGCAGTACGACCAGCGCCGGGATGCCGAGCTCGCGGGCGGCGTACGCCACCGCCTGCCCGTGGTTACCTGACGAGTGCGTGATCACGCCCTTGCCACGCCGCTCGGCGGGGATCCGGGAGATCGCGTGGTACGCCCCGCGTACCTTGAACGCGCCGATCGGCTGTAGCTGCTCCAGCTTCAGCCACAGCCCCGGTTGCCCCACACAGCCCACCACGGGGGTACGCACGGCGACGCCGTCCAACCCCCGCGCGGCCGCCTGTACGTCCGCCAGCGTCACGAGCTCCATGTAAGCCAATTCTGCCTGGCTCGGCCCTTACCTCTCGAACCGGGGGGCCGGCGCCGGGCGGGGACGGCACGCGTGGGGTGGCTACGCGTACCGTCCCGAATCGCCGTTAGTTCGAAGGCACCGGCGGCACCGGCACCGGCGGCTCCGGCAGGCAGCCGCCGCCGAGCAGCCCGGTGAGCGTGGAGAGCAGCCCGTTGACCAGGTCGAGCGCGGTCTTCAGGGTGCCAGCCACGACCGCACCCAGGGTGCCGAGCAGACCACCGAGCAGGTCCTCGGTGCCCGCCTCGCAGGGCGTCACGTTCTCCTCCAGCGTGAGCTCCGGGAGGCACTCCTCCCGCTGCGCACCGGACGCGATCGTCTCCGCTTCCTTCACCTTTTCGGCGACCACGGGCCGGTTCACGGACTCGGTGGTCAGCTCGGCCTTGATGTCTTCGAGCTTGGTTTGCAGGTCGGTCGCGACGTTCGAGCAGGCCTGGTCCTGGTCCGGCGGTGGTTCGACAGCCGCGTTGGCCGCGGTCGCCGGAACCAGCATCAGCCCTACCAGCACTGCGAACAGCTTCGTCGTGAAGCCTTTGGACATGGTGACTCCCTTTCTCTTGGAATCTCCGGTGTCCACGGCGGGATCTTGGGGGATCGTGCCGGGCTAGATGTTACGACCAAACCCCATCAGTCAATGCCAATTCATAATTTTTCCGATCCGACAGCTCACAGTGATGACCAACAAGCGCCAGGTCGTCATCTATTACCGCAATTTCGGCAAACCAACCCCAAGATCGTCAATGGTTGCTATACAGAACGTAGTTTGATCATCGACCTACCCGCGCCCGAACCGCACACCAGGGCGCCCCGGAAGGGCCCCACCACAACATCCGCACCACCCACGAAAAGGGGTGAGACCATGCGCCCACGTACCCACATCACCCCACGTCTCTCAGGACGGATCTTGGGCTTTTGGCTGCCCAGGGCCGTACCCGGACAACCAAAACCCCAAGATCATCCAGTGGGGGTACGGCGGCGCGCGGCGGTGCGCGTGGTGACGGCGCTGGGGGTGGTGACGGCGGTGGGAGCGGCGATGGGAGTGGCGAGCGCGCCGGTGTCGGCCGCGCCTGCCGGCACACCGGCGACGGCCACGGGGACGGACGCGACGGCGGTCGTGGCGACGGTACGGACGCCGGGGATTCCGCTCAACGTACGGTCCGGGCCCGCAGTGCGGTACCCGATGCAGCGGCGGCTTCCCAACGGGACCCGGGTCGGGGTGGAGTGCCGTACCCAGGGACAGCCGATCCGGGGCAGCGTCGCCACCACCAGCACCTGGGCGAAGGTCTCCGGCGGCGGGTACGCGTCGGCGGCGTACCTCAGCGGCGTCTCGAGGGCGCCGGCCTGCCGTCGCGCGGCCGCCCCCGCCAAGACCGCCCGGGTACGCACCCCCGGGATCCCGCTCAACGTACGGTCCGGCCCCGCCGCCGGCCATCGACTGGAACGCCGCGTCGGCAGCGGCGCCCGGGTCGGGGTGGAGTGCCGTACCGAGGGACAGTCCATCCGGGGCAACGCCACCTGGGCCCGGCTGACCGGAGGCGGGTACGCCTCCGCCGCGTACCTCGAGCTGCCCCGTGACCTGAGCAGCTGCCCCACGTACGCGCCGCCGCCCAGCCCGCGGGAGTTCCTGCGGCTGGCCGCCGCCGGCGCCCGGCACAGCGAACGCCAGTACGGCATCCCCGCCTCGGTGACGATCGCGCAGGCGATGCTGGAGTCCGGGTGGGGCAGCAGCGGGCTGGCCTCCGGCGGCAACAACTACTTCGGCATCAAGTGCATCGGCGGCACCGGCCCGATCGCGACCGGCTGCCGGCGCTACCGCACCTTTGAGTGCGCCCGCGGCAAGGGCTGCTTCACCACGTACGACTGGTTCCGGACGTACGGCTCGGTGGCCGACTCGTTCCGTGACCACGCCCGGCTGCTGCACCGCGCGGACCGTTACCAGCCCGCGATGCGGCATCGCGGCAACCCCGACGTGTTCGCCCGCGAGGTGCACCGCGCCGGGTACGCCACCGACCCCTGGTACGCCCGCAAGCTGATCACCCTGATGCGGATTCACAACCTCTACCGCTACGACCACTGACCCGGCCGGCGCGCCGGGCCCGGCCGCACCGACGAGCCGCGCGCTGTGCCAATCCCGGGCCGCCCGCGCGACATGCCGGGCGACCGTACGTGCGCCGCCGCCGGCCGGCCGGGATCATGTCTGCGGGGGGCGTGAGCACAAGGGGCACCGGGTGACCACGCAGACAACTGGACCACCGATCGACCCAGCCATCTGGGAGCAGCCGGCGATGCGGGCCGCGCTGTGCGTACGCGACATCGGCGCCGTCTACCGTGAGCTGCAACGGGCCGGCGTACCGCAGCGGCAGATCGCCGCACTCACCGACCAGTCCCAGTCCGACGTCTCGGAGATCGTCTCCGGGCGCCGGGTGATCTCCTACGACCTGCTCGCCCGGATCGCCGACGGGCTCGGCGCGCCGCGCGGCTATCTCGGGCTCGGCTACGATCCCGGCACCGCGGCACTTCTCGCCTCACTGCAACGGCGGCCGACCCGGAGGCGTACACCTGGGTAGAGCGGGGAGGCGACGTCGACGGAGACGTTCGAGGAGTTCGTACGCGGCGCGCTGCCGGCGCTGGGGCGCTACGCGTACGCGCTGACCGGAGACCGGCACGCCGCCGAGGACCTGGTGCAGGACACCCTGCTCAAGGTCTCCGGCGCGTGGCGGCGGATCCGGGGCGACGGCAACCCGGTCGGCTTCGCCACCACGACGATGTTCCGGACGTACGTCAGCCGCTGGCGGATGCTGCGCCGGCGACCGGCCACCGTCCCGTACACGGAGGAAAGCACCGCGACCCCACGCGACGAGTACGCCGCCGTCGAGGCCCGCGACACGCTACGCCGCGCGCTGGCGACCCTGCCGGCGACGCAGCGCGCGGTGCTGGTGCTGTCCTGTCTGGACGGTGCCGAGGACGCGGAGATCGGCCGGATCCTGAGTCGCAAGCCCGCCACGGTGCGTTCGCTGCGCCACCGCGGGCTGACCGCGTTGCGGCGCCAGCTCAGCGCACCCGGACCACGGCCCACACTCCCGCCGGCCGTCGACGTCGAATTCTCGGGAGGTCAGTGATGGACGGCCTGGAACGCCTGCTCGCCGAGGAGTTCCGCAGCGGCGGCGACCTGCGGCTGGATTCCGACCAGATCCTTTCGGGGGTACGCCGCCGGCGCCAGCGCCGTACGCTGCTCGCCGCCGCAGCCGGCGCCACGGTGCTGCTGCTCCTCGGGGGCGTCGGGTACGCCGCCACCCGGGACCGCGACGACTCCCGCCCCGCGGTCCCCGACCCGGAGCGCTCGGAGGCCGTCCACCACACCGAACCGCCGCCGCCGTACCTGCTGGTCGAGGCCGACTTCTCCGACCCGGCGCACGGGTACGCGATGTGGCTGGTCTGTGAGCAGCGCGGCCCGGTCACCGAACGCGGGTGCGGCTACCGATGGCAGACCACCACGGACGGCGGGAAGACCTGGCAACCGGGCAGGCCGCCGCCGGTGCCCGGCTTCGTCTGGGCTCGGGTCGAGGTGACGCCGGTGCCCCAGGTCGCCACGCTGCCCGGCGGCGGGATCGTGGTCGACGAGGACCCGTACACCAGCCCCGATCACGTCCGCTGGTTCAGCGACGACGGCGGCCGTACCTGGCAGGAACGTACGTACCGGCCGCGCGAGACCATCGCGGAGGCACCCACCGGCAGCGGGGTGTACGTGTGGCCGCACGGCGACCACGAGGCCGACTTCGGCCGGCTCACCGTGATCCGGCCCGACGGCACAGCCGCCTGGCTGGGCGACAAGACCCCCCGCTTCGACAACGGCGAGATGGTCTCGGTACGGGTCACCGAAGCCTCCGACGGCAACCTGTGGGTCGACGCCGAACACGACTCCGACGCCGCGTCGAAGCTCACGGTGAGTCGCGACCGGGGGCGGAGCTGGACCCAGGTCGCGCTGCCCCAGGCCAACGACGCGCGCGTGCTCACCAACGACGGCCAGACCGTGTACGCCGCGTACCCGGACGACTCGCAGGGCGCTGACCTGCTGCGGAGCACCGACGGCGGCCGGCACTGGGCCGCCGTGAAGGGTGACGAGGGGCCGGTACCCGGCGTGGTGACGCAATACCGGCACGCCCTCCTCCGCGACGGCACGGTGTTGCGCACCGCGGTCGACGTGGAGCCGGACCAGGACTTCGACCAGCGGGTGCACGTGCTGCGCAACGGCACCTACGAGTCGATCCCCGGCTCGCCCCAGGCGGGCCTGCTCGGCGTCGTCGGAGCCCGGGTAGTCGCCGTCAGCTACCCGACGTGGTTCAGCCAGAAGTCCTCGTACTGGCACTCGCCGGACGGGGTGCACTGGACGCGGTTCGCACCGCCGGGCTGATACCCGGACGCGCCCCCGTCCGGGTTGCCGGTGGGGGCGCGTACTGCTGCCCGGGTTGTCAGCTCATCGGGCGGGCCTTCTCGCCGTTGCTGTAGACGTCTTCGACGAAGTGGGCCACCTGCGGCTCGGAGAGGTGGCGTCCCAGGTCGGCTTCGCTGATCATGCCGACCAGCCGGTGGTTCTCGATCACCGGCATCCGCTTGATCTGGTGCTGCTGCATCCGGCTCAGTACGTCGTCCACGTCGGTGCTCGACTCCACCCAGTGCAGCGTGCCCTGGGCGAACTCGCTCGCCTTCACCTCGGCCGGGTTACGCCCCTCGGCGCAACACCGGATCACGATGTCGCGGTCGGTAATGATGCCGTGGAGCCGGTTGTCCTTGCCGCAGATCGGCAGCGCGCCGACGTCCATGTCCCGCATCTTCCGGGCCGCCATCAGCAGGGTGTCGTCTTCCCCGATGCACTCCGCGCCCATGTGCATGATGTCGCGAGCTGTAGTCATCTGAACCCCCTTGCGATTGGTACGACAGGCTTCGCTGTCCCTGTGGTAGGGGCACGGCCTCAGCATGCTCCGCCACCCCAGACCCCGCCACCGGTACGCCAAACCCCGCCATGATCGATTCGCCCAGTCGGGTACGTCCGGGGATAACCGCGCCGCAACCCCGCCTCGCACCCCCGTGCCGAAGCGGCGGTGACTAGGCCGTGTCCTGTCGATCTTGGCCGAGCGAGCCGGGAATCAGGCGTCGATCCGGCAAGGCGGAGGGTTGCCCGGATACCGGTGTTGTATCCGGGTGACCCGACAACGCCGCCGGTCGGCGTCTGAGCCCGGCGCAGCCGGCTGAAGATCGGCAGGACATGGCCTAGGCTGATGCGCTGATCCACCCGGACCACCCGAAGGGGGACACATGCAGCCGTACGGTGCGCCGTCGCAGCCGGAGCCGGAAGGTGCCTCGAGCACCGTGAAGCTGGCGGTCGCGCTGGTGATGGCCGCGGTGGTGCTGGCGGTCGTGGAGGCGATCCTCGCGATCTACATCCAGCAGGGGATCCTCTCCGATGTCAACAACGACAGCGAGGACATCCAGCAGATCAAGATCAGCTTCGGGGTGCTGGTGGGGGTCAACCTGGTGCTGGCGGCCGGGCTGTCCGGCGGTGCCCTGCTGACGCTGCAGCGCAAGGTAGCCGGCAAGGCCATGGTCTGGGCCTTCGGGATCCTCTCGCTGTTCATGCGGGTGGGCTGCGGCGGGATGGCGGTGCTGTTCATCTGGGTTGCCAACTCCTTGGGTGAGGAGGACATGCCGTTCCCGGCCTGGGCGCTGTGGGCGATCATCGCGATCGAGGTGGTGGCGCTACTGGTGATCATCGCGGCCATGGCGATGCTGATGACGAAGGGCGCAAGCTTCAAGGACCCGCCGGCTGGCGTGGGCCCGCCCGGCGGGTACGGCGCCCCGTACGGTGGGCCGCCAACCGGCTCGCCGATGGCCCCTCCGATGTCCGGTCCCCCGACCTCGGCTCCCCCGGACGGCCTGCCCCACCTGCCGCCCACCCCAGGCTGGCCCGGCGCCTGACGCCGGTTTCGGTTGGGCGGCGCCGGTGCGGTCAGCAGTGCCGTGCGGTCAGCGGGCGTACGGGTCGCCGCCGTCGGCGATGGTGTCGGCGATCTGGCGCAGCGCGGCCATCGTGGCGCGCAGGATCCCCGGCCCGTACGACACCCGCGCCACTCCGAGTTTCGCCAGCTCGGCCAGGCTCGGCGTACCGGGCCGGAACAGTACGTTGATCGGGCCCGGGATCTCGGCGGCGAGCGCACCGATGGTCTCCGCGTCGGAGACCAGGATCGGGTAGACGCAGTCGGCGCCGGCTTCCAGGTAGAGCCGGCCGCGCCGGATCGCCTCGGGTAGCCGCTCCGACTCCTCGCCCCACTCCTGGTAGAACACGTCGACCCGGGCGTTGATCACCAGGTTGACCCCGGCCGCGGTCGCCGCCGAGCGGAGCGCCGCGATCCGGTTGGCCTGGGTCTCGGCGCGTACCAGACCACCGGCCCAGTGGTCGCTGTCCTCCAGGTTGCAGCCGACCGCGCCGGCCTCGAGCAGGCGGCGTACCAGCTCGGCCGGGCTCAGCCCGTACCCGGCCTCGACGTCGGCGGTGACCGGTACGCCCACCGCGCCGGCGATCCGGCCGGCGGCGGCGAACATCTCGTCGATCGGCGCGCCCTCGTGGTCCGGGTAGCCCAGGCTCTGCGCGATCGGCGCGCTCCCGGTGGCGATCGCCGGGAAGCCGGCTTCGGCCACCACCACCGCGCTCGCCGCGTCCCATACGTTCGGCAGCACCAGCGGCGCGTCCCCGTGGTGCAGCGCCCGCAGCTGCTCGGCCTGGCTGTCGAGTTCCTCCGTCACGCCACGCACACTAACCGCTGCGGCGGGAACGACGATGCGGCGTGCCTCACCCCAGCACCTCGACGCGCTGGTCGACCGCGGCCCATCGCTTGTCAGCCGTCAAGATCATGCTCGCATCGTCCACGATCCCCACCGCGATCACCAGCGCATCCGGCAGCCGCAGCGAACGGTGCTTCGCGCGCAGCGCCGCCGCCTGCACCGCCACCTCCTCATCGATGACGCGAGCGGGCCCGAACATCTGGGTCAGCAGGGTACGGACGCCGCCTAGGCTGGACGGGCGGTAGCGGGCGGTGCTGACGAGTGTCTCCGCGAGAACCGTGGCCGGCATCGCAAACTGCCCGCCGTCGCGACCCAAATCCGCGATCCTCGTCGTCGCCGCCACGTTGTGTGGGTCAGTCGGATCGAGAAAACCAATGAGCACGCTCGAGTCGACTACTACCGCTCCCACTCGTTCCTCAATCCCTCAAGATCGGCTGCCTCAGCGAGGCCCGGCATGGACCCAGCAAGCTGGTCAAAGGCTTCCCAGAACGGATCAGTGACCCGTACCAGGCGAAACACGCCGTCGGCGATCACTTCGACACGCAGGATGTCACCAGACTTCACGTGGGCAGCCCGAAGCGCAGCGACCGGTAAGGTGACCTGGTTCTTGCTGCTCACTTTGGTGGTGCGTACCCTCGGCTCATTTTCCTTTACGGCAGCTGGCATAAGTAAAGGATAGCTCTCCACGATCAATTCGTGAAGTACGCCGTCAGCAGGTACGCGGCGCCTACCAGCGCGCCGATCACGCCGGCGGCACCGAGCGCCAGCGGGAGCGAGGCGCCGAGCCGGCGTACCAGGAAACCACCCAGCACCATCAGTACGGGCGGCGCCAGGAACAGCAGCCACAGCCACCACGGCCGGTCGACTTCGCCACGGGTGTCGAACCCCGACCACAGCAGGTTGAGCCCCACGCCGAACATCGCGATCCCGGCCAGCGCGATGCCCGCCACCAGTACGGCGCCGCCCACCAGCCACTCGGTCACCCGCATGTGCGCCAGGCTAGCCCCGGCCCGGCGAAGTCGGCGGGGTCAACCGCGAAACCGTACCGGCATGCCATACGTGTGGTGCTCGACAGTGACAGAACGGACTGGCGGGGTGACGATGCATGCCGTGACGAAAGCGCTCGATGAGGACGGTGATCCCTACGTAATGGGTGGTCTGCTGGTCGAGTCGCACGACGGTCCCGACTTCACGAGCTGGGAGATCCGGGACGGCACCGCGCGCCTGACATTCGGCAAGGACGTCCGCACCTTCCACTGGAACGGCTCGAAGTTCGTCCGGCAGTAACACCAAGATCGCGAATTCGGGTCCGGATGTGCACTCCGACTGCACATCCGGACCCGAATTGCTGATCTTGCCTTCCAGGGTGAGTGGGCACGGCCCGTACCTCGCGGGGGGTACGCCGCGACCCGGGGCTGCGTCGGGTGGCGTACCCAGGAAGCCTCTGGCGGACCGACGACGGGGCTGACACCTACGGCACACGATCTCGGCAGACGGCGCGCACCAGGCGGGCCGACACCAAAGGAGATCGTGATGTTGGCAGAGATGGCGAGTTTCGCCGCGTACGCGCACCCGCACCCCGGCTGGGACGGCAACGGCCCGGGCGGACCGGGCTGGTGGCTCATCTTCCCGATCCTGTTCTGGACGGCGGTGCTGTCCGTGATCGGGTACGTGATCTACCGCAGGTCCCCGAAGGTCTCCGCCCGTACGTCGGCCGAGCGCACGCTCGCCGAGCGGTACGCCAAGGGCGAGATCAGCGCCGAGGAGCTGGCCGAGCGGCGCAACGTGCTGCGGGGCAAGTGATGACCGGCACGACAATGACCGGCACGGCAATGACCATCGCGGGCGGCGGCATCACCG
>JBOGDF010000143.1:0-13038 GCA_050701635.1 Micromonosporaceae bacterium
CCGCCGCCGCGGTGCCCGAGCTCGACCTCTCACCCGGCAACCGGCGCGCCCCGATCCCCGGCCTGTACGACTGGAGCAAGGCCGGTTACCGCGGTGGCGCGTCCCTTCCGACCGACGGCGACCTCAACCCCGACGCGGCGTGCCGGATCACGCCGGAGGAGCTCGCCGGCAGCTACGCCGTGCGGCCGGACGACGGCACCGACGACTCGACCGGGCTGCAGCGGGCGATCGACGACATCCGCACCAGCTGCTCGCCCGGCGCGAGCTACGCCAAGCTCAGCCTGATCAGCCTGCCGGCCGGCACCCTGAACGTCTCCCGCCAGCTCGGCGTCGACGCCGACTACCTGGTCATCCGCGGCACCGGCAGCGCGGCAAGCACACTGGGCAGCGCAGCCGGCGGGACCCGGATCGCGTACCGGCCCGATGCGAACACCCGGTACGACAGCCTCACCCCCGACGGCTCGGACTGGGACGAAGACGGGATGACCCACGGCGCCGGCAAGGGCGGCTGGCTGTGGCCCGGGCGCGGGCTGTTCCGGGTGCAGTCGCGCGGCGTACACACCAGCTACGCCAGCGACTACGCCTCGGCGCCGGCGAACCGCAAGGACATCTTCGAGGGCACCGTGAACGTGCACTGGAAGGTCGGGCTGCAGCTGCGCGGCAAGCCGAACGACACCGGGTACGCCGCCCGCACCGGCGACAAGACCGTCTACCTCGCGACGAGCGGCTCGCTCGGCAACTTCACCGTCGGCGGGCTTGTCAACATCCGCGCCGCGAACACGATGAAGTTCTACGAGCAGCAGAAAGCGCTGCCGACCGACCACCCGCTGCAGAACCTGCACATGCGGCAGCAGCTGTTCACGATCACCGCGATCGACGCCACCAACCGCACCCTGACCCTGGACAAGCCGCTGGAGTACGACGTGCCGGTGTCGTCCACATCGGACGGTTCCGCGCCGATCAACGGAACCACGTACGCCTCCAAGGCGTCCCCGATCGTGGACCCGGTGGTCGGTGTCGGCTTCGAGAATCTCGCCTTCACCCAGGAGATGCCCGATCTGAGCCGGGACGACGCGACCCACAACTACGGCAACATGGCGCCGGCGTACCAGATGCACGGGATCGTCTTCAAATGGGCCGCCAACTCGTGGGTACGCGGGGTCCGCGCCGAGATGACCGGCTCCCACCCGATCGTCACCGAGGAGGCACGCCACCTGCAGCTGGTGGACAACCACCTCGACGGCTCGTGGAACAAGGGCAAGGGCGGCAACGGCTACTTCCGGGGCTCCCGGGTCTGGGACTCCCTGTACGCCCGCAACGTCTCCCGCAACCTGCGGCACTTCACGTTCCAGTGGTCCGCGTCGGGGAACGTGGTGATCGGCAACGACTTCGACTCCGACCTCAACCTGCACGGCGGCTGGGAACGGCACAACCTGTTCGAGCTGAACACGGTGACCGTGCCGTACGCCCACCGCTCCGGCAACTGCACCACCAACTGCGGCGACGAGGGCGGCGGCGGTCCCGACGACTCGAACTGGTTCCCGATCTGGTGGGGCGCCGGGAAGAAGGCGGTGAAGTGGTCGGGGGCCACCGGGCCGCGCAACGTCTTCTTCAACAACGCCCTGCGCAAGCAGCTGACCAGCGACTCCGCGCCGTACCAGGACTACTACCCGGACCGGCAGCGGATCTACCAGTTCGGCTGGAACGGCACCGGCTACCAGCACCTGGACATCGCCGGCACCCCGATCGCCGACTGGGCCCACAACGAACAGCGCGACTACACCGGCGGCCACGGCGTGAACGCCTCGAAGACCGACCCGGGCGAGTCCCTGTTCCTCACCTCGGTCGGCACCAGCCCGTCCCCCACTTCCAGCGCCAGCCCGTCCCCCACCTCCAGCCCCAGCGCGAGCCCCACCGCCACCGCCTCACCCAGCCCGGTCGGCGGCGCGCTCACGGCGACGTTCACCAAGACCTCGATCTGGAGCAGTGGGTACGGCGCCAAGTACACCCTCACCAACCGCGGCAGCAGCCCAGTCACCAGCTGGGTGGTCGAGTTCGACCTGCCGGCCGGGAGCACCATCACCGGCTCCTGGAGCTCGGTGCGTACCAGCTCGGGGCAGCACCACCGGTTCACCAACGCGTCCTGGAACGGCGACGTGGCCCCAGGCGCCTCGGAGAGCTTCGGCTTCAACGTCAGCGGCTCCGGCGTGCCGTACCACTGCACTGTCAACGGACAGCCGTGCGCCGCCTGACTCCTCGGAAGGAGAACCGACCATGCGCAGCTCCCCCCGTCTCGCCTGGCTGTTAGCCCTGGTCGTCGGCGCGGCGACGGTGGTCACCACCGCCGCGGTCGCCACCGACACCCGCGACACCGGCGCCAGCGCCGCCACGGCGACCCCCACCGACCCCAATCTGAAGGTGGCGTTCATCGGCGACGCCGGTGTCAGCGCCAACGCGAAGGCCGTACTCAACCTGATCAAGAACGAGAACGCCGACCTGGTGATCCACAACGGAGACCTGGGGTACGACGGCAGCCCCGCCGAGTGGGAGAGCCAGCTCAACTCGGTGCTCGGATCGGACTTCCCGTATGTGTACGACGTCGGCAACCACGACATCGAGCAGTCCGGACAGTGGGCCGACTACCAGAACCGGCTCAAGAACCGGGTCGCCCGGATCCCGGGTATGTCCTGCACCGGCGACCTCGGCGTGAAGTCCTGGTGTACGTACCGCGGGCTGTGGTTCCTGCTCTCCGGGGTCGGCACCCTCGGCACCGGGCACGAGGCGTACATCCGGGACAACTGCGCGGCGGCCAACCACACCTGGAAGGTGGTCGGCTGGCACCGCAACCAGCGGGCGATGCAGCTCGGCGGCAAGAGCGACGAGACCGGCTGGGGGGTGTACGAGGAGTCCCGCCGGTGCGGTGCCGTGATCTCCACCGCGCACGAGCACTCGTACGGCCGGACCCGGACGCTGACCAACACCGAGACCCAGACGGTCGACGCGTCCTGCGGGGACGCGAACAAGCTGTGCGTCGGCCCGGGACGGAGCTTCGTCCTCTACTCCGGGCTGGGCGGCCGTTCGATCCGGGATCAGGAGCGGTGCCTGCCGACGAGCTTCCCGTACGGCTGCAACCAGGAGTGGGCGAAGGCGTACACCTCGAGTCAGGGTGCCAAGGACGGCGCGCTGTTCATGACCTTCCACGTCGACGGCGACCCGAACCTGGCGCGCGGCTACTTCAAGAACACCGCGGGCGGCGTGGTGGACGAGTTCACCGTGACCACCGGCGACGGCAGCAGCCCGAGCCCGACCCCGACCGCGAGCCCCACCGCCAGCCCGACCCCCTCCCCGACCCCGACCGGGTCCAACCGGTACGAGGCCGAGAACGCGGTCTGCCAGGGCACCGTCGACTCCGACCACGCCGGCTACTCCGGCACCGGATTCTGCAACACCACCAACGCCACCGGCAGGTACGCCGAGTGGACCGTCAACGCCGCGGCCGCCGGACGGCACACGCTGACCTTCCGGTACGCCAACGGCACCAGCGCCAACCGGCCGGTCGACGTCACCATCAACGGCGCACTGGCCGCCGACGAGCTGGCCTTCCCGCCCACCGGCGGCTGGGCCACCTGGAAGACCGTCACCACGACGGCCGACCTCACCGCCGGCGTCAACACGATCCGGGCCGCCGCCACCACCTCGAACGGGGCGGCGAACCTGGACTACGTGGAGATCGCCCCGACCAACGGCGGCGCGGACATCATCGACGTGTCCACATCCGCGCAGCTGCGGACCGCGCTCGCCAGCGTCCAACCAGGACAGACGATCCGGATGGCGTCCGGCACGTACCACGGATCATTTCTCTCGCAGCGGCCCGGTACGGCGAGCGCGCCGATCACCCTGACCGGGCCACGCGACGCGGTGCTGATCAACGACGGCCCGTCCGGCACCGCGCCGTCCTGCCCGACCCCCACCGCCGGCTGGGACTCCGGGTACGGCTTCTGGCTCGCCAACGCGCCGTACTGGAACCTCACCGGGTTCACGGTGGCGGAGTCGAAGAAGGGGATCGTGCTGGACAACTCGCACCACGTCACCGTCGACGGGGTGTACGTACACCACATCGAGGAGGAGGGCGTGCACTTCCGCAGGTCCTCCGCGGACGGCATCATCCGCAACTCCCGGATCGAGCGGGTCGGCCTGGTCAAGCCCGGGTTCGGGGAAGGTGTCTACATCGGATCGGCCAACTCCAACTGGGGCTGCCACGGCAACTCCGGCGGCGTCGACCGCTCCGACCGGGTGCAGGTGCTGGACAACGTGCTCGGTCCGTACATCGCCGCCGAGCACATCGACATCAAGGAAGGCACCCAGGACGGCGTGATCCGCGGCAACACCTTCAACGGCACCGGCCTGTCCGGTCAGAACTCCGCCGACTCCTGGGTGGACGCCAAGGGCAACAACTACCTGCTGGAGAACAACACCGGCACGTTCGCCTCGCCCGGCACGTTCGCCAACGGCTACGAAACCCACAACGCCGTCAGTGGGTACGGCTGCGGCAACGTCTGGCGCGGCAACGACTCCGACCTGGGCGGCGTCGGCGGGTACGCCATCTACGTCTCGTCCCAGTCCAGCTGTTCGTCGAACCCGAACAAGGTCTACTCCTCGAACACCGTACGGAATGCCCGCAACGGCCTGACCAACATCCCAGTCACGCCGTAGCCCGCGCCCGTGGCCGGTGCCGGACTCCCCGGCGCCGGCCACACCCCGGCAACCGGCTCAGCGCCGTGGCAGCCGCCCGGCGGCGACTGGATCACTACTTAGTTAATGGTATTTGCCAAAGTCCTGATGCATCCTTGCGGCATGGATGCCAGGCGGACCACCGTACGGGACATGCGCCGGTCGAACCGGTCGGTGGTGCTCACCAAGCTGTTCCGCGACGGCCCGCTGAGCCGCCACGAGCTGGCGCAGAGCACGGCGTTGAGCCAGGCCACGGTCAGCAACCTCGCCGGTGAGCTGCTCACCGAGGGGCTGATCGAGGAGGCCGGCGCGGTCGAGTCCGACGGCGGCCGCCCCCGTACGTTGCTGCGGGTGGCGCCGGAGTACCGCTACCTGGTCGGCGTCGACGTGGGCGAGACGCGTACCCAGGTAGAGCTCTTCGATCTTTCGATGACGCCGCTAGCGAAGGCCGACTTCGCACTCGACACCCCCAAACCCGACCCCGCCACGGTGGTACGCCACGTGCTCGACGGCGTCGACTCGGTGGTACGCCAGTCCAGCGCCGCATCCGATCGCGTACTCGGCGTCGGGGTCGGGGTCTCCGGTGTGGTGGAGCAGCCGGCCGACGCCGTGGTGTACGCACAGACGCTGGGCTGGGAGGGGGTGCCGCTCGGTGCGATGCTGCGCGCCGGCACCGAGCTGCCGATCCTGGTGGACAACGGCGCGAAGGCGCAGGGCCAGGCGGAGATGTGGTTCGGCGCCGGCAAGGGCGCGCGGCACGCGGTGATAGCGCTGGTCGGGTCGGGGGTCGGCGCGGCGGTGATCACGGACGGCGTCGGCTACCGGGGCGCCCGCGGCAGCGCGGGCGAGTGGGGCCACACCACGGTCCGGTACGGCGGTCGTACCTGCCGGTGCGGGGCGAGCGGCTGCCTGGAGGCGTACGTGGGAGCCGAAGCGATCCTGGACCGCTACCAGCAGGCGAACCGGGGCCGGGCGGCGCGCGGCAACGACGAAGAGTCCGCGTTGGGGGCGGTGATCGCCGCCGCCGAGACCTCCGCGACAGCGCGCCGGGTGTTGACCGAGACGATCGGGTACCTGGGCGCCGGCGTGGCGACGCTGGTCAACCTGTTCAATCCGGAGCGGGTCGTGCTGGGCGGCTGGGCCGGCATCGCACTCGGCTCCCGGTTCCTCCCCGAGATCCGGGAGGCGACCGCCGAGCACGCGCTGCGCCGCCCGTACGCCGACACCACCATCGAGCTGTGCCAGCTGGGCGAGGACGCGGTAGCGCTCGGCGCCGCGACCCTACCGCTGGCCCGCCTGCTGTACGACGCCGGCGCCGCCCGCCAGCCCACCGCGGCACGGCGGTAACCGGCGCTACTTGTCAATGTGTTCAAGAGGTTAGGTTCAGCCAGAGCCGCGCGTGGCTTGCCAACCACATGACGCGAGGGCTTTGGAACGTCGGATCCGAGCCTCCTCAGCCAGATGTTGCGACCACGTTCAATGTGTCGAGCTTGCTCTCCGGCTCCTTCAGGTACGCCAGCATGTGCGCCAGGCGGTCCCGCTCAGCCGGGGTTACCGGGATCCGCAGCTGCGCGAGACCCGCCATCAGGTCCTCCACCGCAATCCTCAGCTCGCCTCCGTCGAGCGCGGCCTCCATGCCCTCGTGATACTGGGCTGGGATGCGGTCGTACATGCCGCGGATCGTAGCCTTGGTCATCTCGCTGAACTCGGGATACGCGCGCACCGGTGGCGAGCCAGGCGCCGCCGAGGCGTGGAACCACGGTGTCGGGGCTGTCGGCCACACTCTTCACCTCACGGGACGGTCCCGATGTTCACTGCCGCTCGCTCGACGAAGGAGGAGCCCGGCTCTGCCCCAGCAGCCTCGCTGCGAGTACGCCGCAGACCTTCCCCACAGCCTCCCGGTCACCGGTTTCACAACTCTCGGAAGTTCCCCAACCACCTGCCCGGCGTCGGGTACGCGCTGGTCCCGGCCCATATCCACCAGATTTGAGCCGGTAAAGCGTTGAGGCGCAGCAGCGCCAACGCGCGCTCGATGCGCCGCGTCATCAGGTAGCTGTACGGCGACTCGCCGTACGCCCTGCGGAACTCGCGGCTGACGTGCCCGGCCGACATGTGTACGCCCGGGCGAGCGCCTCGACGTCCAGCGGCTGGGCGTACTCCCGGTCGATCCGGTCGCGTACCCGGCGCAGCCTCACGAGGTCGCGCAGGTGCTGCGCGGCGGCGGGTCTGCTGGTCACGTGCGCGATCGTGCCACGCCGGAGCGGAACTTGCCCAGAACGCAGCGCTGATCAGCCGGCCGGAGGTACGGCCACCGGCACTTCGACGGAGAGCCGGAAGCGGTCGCGGCCGTACCGCTGGTGGGCGCGTCCGCCGAGCTCGTGGGCGCGGTCGGCGAGCCCGGTCAGGCCGGTGCCGCCCGCCGACGGTGCCGGCGCGGCGCCGTCGTTGACGATCTCCATGCGTACCAGGCCGGCGGCGGCCGAACCGTTCAGCCAGCACCGCTGCGCGTGGCTGTGCCGCAGGATGTTCGTGGTCGCTTCGCGTACCACCCAGGCGAGCAGCGCGTTGACGGGGCCGGGCAGCGACGGCAGGTGCAGCCGGGTGTTGACCTGGATGCCACCGGCCTCCAGCAGCGCCACCGCGCCGTCCAGCTCCGCGTCGAGGGAGATCCGGTGCTCGGCGCGTGCGATGGCACGGACCTCCTCCTGGGTACGCCGCGCGATCCCGGTGATCTCCCGTACCTCCGCGAGCGCGGCGGAGTGGTCGGCCGGCACCAGCCGCAGCGCCAGATCGCCCTTGAGCGCGATCGCGGACAGGCTCTGACCCAGCAGGTCGTGCAGGTCCCGCGACATCCGCTGGCGCTCGCCGCTGACCGCCGCCGTCGCCAGCTCGGCGCGGGTGTCGAACAGGGCGCTGATCTGTTTCACCAGCAGCGCGGACCCGTACAGCGCGACGACGCCGAAGCCGAACGCAATGGTGTTGAACGCGATCATCGAGACCACGTCAAAAACGCCTCCACCGGCGGCGGCGGTGGCGTACCCGGCGACCGCCCCCATCGCGGTCAATGCGCTCGCGGTCACCGCCACGGCGGCGCGGCGGGGCAGGCACATCACCGCGGAGGTGAGCGGGAACCACAGCGCGGAGATCCAGTTGACGCTGAACCACCACCACGGCACCAGCGCCAGCAGCGTCAGCGCCAGCAGGCTGACCGGCCAGCCCGCGGGGCGTACGCCGCGGGCCGCGGCGAGGCTGTGCCGCAGCTGCAGGCCCCACAGCATCAGTGCCAGGGAGATCGCGAGCAGCGGACTGTCGCTACGCGGCGGCGGCGCGGGAAGGGAATTCTCCGTGTTCCAGATCGACGCCACCACCACTACGGCGACCGGTGTGGTGACCAGTACGGCGAGGAACCACGGCCCACGGCGCACCACCCAGACCGGGATCTCCGCCATCGGTACCGCGAGCCGGGTCATCGCGTACCGCCGGGAGCGCGGGCGGCGTACCGGAAGCTGCCGTCCCGCTGGCTGATCGTGACCACCGTGCCCCGCGCGGGTGGATCGACCAGCAGCGCGGCGACCACGTCGCGCAGCGAACTCCGTACCGCCTCGTCGTCAGCGGCGTCGGAAGCGTCCACCGTGGCGTCGATGCCGGCGGCGGCCAGCAGCGACCGTGCGGTGGCCAGCTCCGAGCGCAGCGAGCCGCGCGAGAACTCGGCGATGACGCGGCGGGCGTCCGCCAGAGTGGCGCGGGCGTCCGTGGTGAGCCGTTCGATCGTCGCGGCGGCGGTGTCCGGCTCCTCGCGCAGCTGGCCCGCCGCCCGCTCGCCGTCGGCGGCGATCGCCGTGAGGGAGCCGCCCAGCGCGCGGCGCAGCTCGCCCTCCGTACGGTCACGTTCGGAGGCCACGGCACGCTCCGCGAGCGCGGTACGCGCCACTCGCAGCCGGCGCATCACCCCCGCCAGCCATACCACGGAGAACACCGTCGAGACCTGCCAGACCAGCGAGAACCAGCTCCACAGCGCCATCCCCATGCCATCGCCGGCGAGCAGGTCCCAGACGGATGGGGCGGTGATCCCGAGCGCCACGATCAGCAGCGACAGCGGCACCCGCAGGACGATCAGCGCGGACACGCCGAAGGGGACGAAAAGGACCCAGGCGTCGGTCAGCACGCGGCACAGCGCCACCGCGGCCGTCGCCGTCGCCAGCACCCAGCCGGCGTACCGCATCTTTGTCCCGCGCACCGTGTGCAGCACCAGCAGCAGGAAGCCGGGCAGCACGCACGCGGTGATCGCGCCCACCACGAGCATCGCCCGTACGCCGCGGAGCTGGCCGACGAAGATCACCTCGATCACCGGGATCACGGCGCTGAACACCACGACGCCGACGGCGGCGCGGCGGGTGGGGTCGCTTCCCGGGGATGATGGCGCCACCCGGGCAGTATCGCAGCGACGTCCGCCCGGCGAGGCGCGACGGCGTACCGATGACAACGTCATGGCGTACGCGATGACTTCGGTATCTGCCACGGGAGGGTTCCCACATGCCAGGCTGGGCAGGAAACGGGGGCACACGGACCTACGGGAGAACCGCCATGCGCAAGGTCATCGTCGCCAGCTTCGTCTCGCTCGACGGGTGCTTCGAAGGCCCCGGCAACAACGTGATGGCGGTACGCGAAGCCACCACCAACATCCTGCGGCACAGCCGTGCCCAGCGGTGCTGGCTGATCGGCACCCCAGCGGCAGGGCGTACTGCGGCTGCAGATCGTCAACGACGGGCCGCCGCCCGGTGAGTCGACTGGCGGTACGGGGCTCGCCGGCCTCGCCGACCGGGCCCGCGGCGTCGGCGGGCAGGTACGCCGCCGCCACGACCGCGGCCGGTTCCAGTTGACCGTGGAGGTCCCCACCAACCCGCAGGAGGTCGGATGATCCGGGTACTGATCGCCGAGGACATGCACCTGATCCGCAGCGCGCTGGTCGCCCTGCTCTCGCTGGAGACCGACATCGACGTGGTCGCGGAGCTGTCCCGGGGCGACGAGGTGGTCGACGCGGCGCTGCGTACCCGGCCGGACGTGGCCGTACTCGACATCGACATGCCCGGCACCGACGGCCTCACCGTCGCCGAGCAGTTGCGCGAGCGGCTCCCGGAGTGCCGCGCGCTGATCTTGACTGGGCTCAGCCAGCCCGGCAACCTGCTGCGGGCGCTGCGCGCGCACGCCCATGGGTTCATCGTCAAGGACAAGCCCGCCGACCGGCTGCTCGACGGCGTACGCCGGATCGCCCGCGGGGAACACGTCATCGATCCCGAGCTGGTCGCCGCCGCGATGCAGACCGGCAGCAGCCCGCTGACCGTACGGGAGACCGACGTACTGCGCGCCGCCGACTCGGGCAACTCCACCGACGAGATCGCCGCCCAGCTGTTCCTGTCGCCGGCGACTGTACGCAACTACCTGTCGAACGCGATCAGCAAGACCGGCGCCCGCAACCGCATCGACGCGATCCGGATCGCCCGCAACGCCGGCTGGCTCTGACCGCCGGCACCGGGGCGCTGCGGCTCCCGCACCGGGCCGCCTGCCCGGCCTTCCGCCGGCGGGGCGATGACAAACGTCATCACAGGCCGGTGACTTCGAGATCTGCCCCGCGCGGGCTGTCGCGACCAGGCTCGTTGACGTACGGGCACCGACAGCACCCGCAGGAGAAATCATGAGCGACATCCGCACGATCGAGATCACCCGGACGTACGACGCGCCCAGCGACGCGGTGTACCGGGCCTGGACCGAGCCCGAGCAGTTCACCCACTGGTTCGGCGCGCCGCTGGACACCATCGCGATGGACGTGCGGCCGGGCGGCACCTGGAAGGCCACCCTGTCGTACGAAGGCGCCGAGATCCCGTTCCACGGGGTCTACCTGGACGTGGACGCGCCGCGGCGGCTGGTGTTCACGCTGGTCGACCCGAACGACCCGGAGTTCGCCAGCCGGCAGGCGGAGGGCACCGACGAGGAGGCGGTCACGCTGGACTTCGCCGAGGCGGACGGGAAGACCACGCTGACCTTCCGGCAGCGGGGCTCACTCCCGGAGGAGGAGCTGGCGCAGGCCCGCGAAGGCTGGGTCGCCTGGCTCGACGCCCTCGGCCAGCACCTCACGACCCGCTAGCCCGGAACCGGGGAGCCACCGATGGCCACCGCCGGTGACGTACTGCGGCAGGGGGACACCGACACCCTGCGGTTCCTACGCACCAGCGCCGACACCAAGGGCGCGTACGTCGACGTCGACGTCAGCTACGGCCCGATGACCGACTTGCGGCCGCCGCTGCACTACCACCCGTACCAGGACGAGCACTTCCGCGTCCTCGACGGCGAACTGTCCGTGGTGGTCGACGACCGGCACCACACGCTGACCGCCGGCGACGAGCTGACGGTCACCCGAGGACAGCGGCACTCGATGTGGAACTCCGGCCCGACCCGGGTCCGGTTCCGGTGGCAGACCACGCCCGCGCTGCGTACCGAAGCCATGTTCGAGACGTTCTGGGGGCTGGTCGAGGCGGGACGGGCGGGCCGGCACGGTCAGCCGCGGCCGCCGCTGCTGCAGTCACTGCTGCTGATCTGGACGTACCGCAACGAATGGCGCCCGTGCGCGCCGCCGCCGGCGATCGCGCTGCCGCTGAGCGCCGTACTGGCCATGCCGGCGCGGCTGCTCGGACACCGTACGCACTATCCACCGCTCAACCCCGGAGGTACCCCGTGACAACCCACACCGCCGCCGCCCCCACGGTCGGCGTACCACCCGCCACCGGCGCCGACAGGCTGCTCAGAGCCGGTACGTTGGCCGGCCCGCTGTTCATCGTCGTCGCCCTGGTGCAGGCCTTCACCCGGGAAGGCTTCGACTGGAACCGGCACCCGACCAGCATGCTCGCGCTCGGCGGTCTCGGCTGGATCCAGGTCACCAACTTCGTGGTGGCCGCGGTGCTCTTCTTCGGCTGCGCCGTGGGCATCAAGCGGGTGCTGCGCGGCGGACCGGCCGGCACCTGGGGACCAATACTGGTCGGTACGTTCGCGGTGGCGCTGTTCATCGCGGGCGTCTTCCCCACCGACGCCGGCCTCGGCTTCCCGCCCGGCGCCCCCGAAGGGTTCCCGGAGTTCAGCTGGCACGGCATCGTGCACACGATCGGCCCGACGATCGGCATCAACTCGCTGTTCGTGTCGTACTTCGTCTTCGCCCGCCACTTCTTCCGCACCCGGCAGACCGGATGGGCGCTGGCGTCGATCGCGGTCGGCGTCACCTGCGTGATCCTCGGGTTTTCGGTCAACCTGACCGGCACCGGCACCCTCGACGACCCGTTCAACTTCCTGCCGCTGTGGTTCGCCATGATGACCGGCTGGAGCTACCTGTCACTGCTCTGCTGGAAGCTCCGCGCCGAGCCCCGCCACTAGTACATTCCCCGGCCTGACCCCCTCGCGGCGCCGCCCGCACCGGACTCGCGTACCGGTGTGGGCGGCGTCGTCTTCGCCGGTCCCGGCGCCTTGCGTTCGGCGATCTCGGCCAGCCGGCGCAGCGACTCGATGTTGCGGCGGTGCAGCAGCAGGTGGGTCAGCCGGATACGCAGCTCCATCATCGGCCCCTCGCTGATGTCCTCGTCGAGCGCGACCAGGGTGCCGCCGTCGCCGGTGGTTTGCGTCCCCGACAGGCGTGCGGTCTGATCGGCACCGGGTGTGGTGGAGCCAGAAGTTCAGAGAACGCAGCTTGCCATCCACGTCGATGAGGCTGGCCCTTTCCAGCACCGATACGGCGCGTCGATACGGCGGGCATGGCCAGTCCTCCTCACAGGCGAGGCACTGCCGGTGAAACAGGCTGCAGATGTGCAGGGCGAAGTCTTCCCGGGCCTGCTGTATCGCCTCCGGTGTCGGTGAGCTGTGGCGTGGCGACGGTTTCCTCGGGAACGCCTCACTCACGCGGTAGTGCCCCTCTGAACCGCATGTAGGGACTCCATGAGCGCTTTAGTTGGCGCGGGTGGGTCGGTGAGGGTGACGGTCCTCAGTTGATCTGGAGCTTGTCCGGTGGCGCGTTCGGCTACGAGCATGTGTCGTCGGCGGGCAGGCATCATGATGCGTCACAACTCCTCGTCGTGTATCGCTGCGATCTCGACGGAGATCGCTCCAGGCACCAGCGCACGCCCGACCGCTGGTCGGTGATGTGCTAGTGCCCTGCGCCAGAGATTGGTTGATGAAGTCCGGTGTCCAGGTGGTGCGTCGCAAGGCGGAGGAGGAGCCAATACCGGTGTTGTATTGGCGACGACGACAACGCCGCGAGGCGCCGGCTGG